>JANNMS010000174.1:0-14162 GCA_031398055.1 Saprospirales bacterium
GTAAAAACTTAGGCAGCCTTGAACACTACCTGTTTGTGGTTGAAAATGGCGACTAAATTTAGGAATACATTCATTTTGTGCTTTCTGAGGGTGGAAACAAAAGCCTGAATTCGTGCAAAGTTTTCAGCCCCTTTGAAAGTACGGAATGAGGTGGCGACCTTTTGTTTGGTTTTGAGGCATCGGATATCGCGCTCTGCCTGATTGTTTGTGAAGGGAACGGGTTGTTCAAAAGCAAAAGCAAGGACACCGTTTTGGTTTTCCACCAAACGGTTGAGCAAGTTTCGGCCTTCTGAATTTTTGGGTTTTCCCCTTTTGCCATAAACCGGGGGCGGCTCAGCCTCGTCCGCTTTTTGGCAAACCTGTTTGTATTTGAGGAGCCAATGGTCTTTGTTTGGGACAATTTTCGTTGCTTTTTGGCTCAAATCGAGCAGTTCGAGCAGGAGTTGTTTCATTTCGGGCGCCCAAATGGAGCCGCGTTCTTTCAATGCTTCGAGTTCCCGCAGGATGTGGGCGTTGCAAAGGGCATGGGAGCAATCCTTAAAGCCAAAATAGGACATCCAGCAGTCGTGTATTGCCCAGTTTTTGAAGTCTTTGAGCAAGGAAGCGGTCGAGCGCAGGGCTTTTTCACCCCGGTGCTTGTGGACAAACAGGTAGGTGAACAGGGCGGTGGAGGCAACGTGGAACCAGTGGAGTTTGCCTTCGACGCGCATCCCGGTCTCGTCGAAATGGGCCGCTTGGGCGTTCAGGATTTCAGCCTTGATGGTTTCTTCTGTTGCCCACAAGGCATCAAAACAGGTCAAATTGGCATTTATCGCAGTGCTTTCATTGAAACTGCAAGCATACAGGTCGCCCAAGAGTTGCTCTATTTTCTCAAACGGGACTTTGTAATCCGTGTTGAGCAGCACACTGAGGGCTTTGATTTTTGTGCCGTATTGAACCGGTTGGCTCACCAAAGGCGGGAAAACGCCTTTGAGCGGAAGCCCACAACAAGTGATAACCCCAATCTGGTGTTCCACAACCTCCAAACGGGGTGCTGGAATATCAAAAACTTGACGCTTTTGAACGATTTGTTCCACATCGGTAACGGCAAATACTTTGGAGCAACAGGGACACGAAACGGCGTGATGCACCACAATTTGGTCTGGATTCGGTACCATTTCCAACGTTTTGCCCTGGTGCCCAAACTGCCCACCCGTTTTTTTGCCCTTCGATTGAGGGATAGCGGGCTTTTTCTTTAATCCGTCGCTTGAAGGTGGCTTGTGGCTATTGCCGCTATTTTGATTCAATCGGGCAAGCAATTCCGCATTTTCTGACCGCAAGGCAGCATTTTCCGCTTCTAAAACCGCTAAACGGTTTAGAAGTCTGCCAACCAAGTCTGTTAATACGTTTATATCGCTTGACATCTTTTGATACTGTTTTACACTAAAACAAAATTTTACCCCTAATCGTTGGGGCTAAGTTTTTACGATTTTTTAAAGGCAAAAAATCCGTAAAAATCCGTCCAATCCGTGTCATCCGTGTTCCAATCACCCCAGTTTTCACCAAAAACCAAATCGGCAAAAACACATAAACCACCAGCCCGACCAGCCCGCCGACCTCGTGCATCACCGTCCCCGGAAGCCAACCGAAGAAAACGAGCAGCAAAATCCGCAGCAAATTGAACACGATGTTCAGCCCAAAAATCAATGGAAAAAGGCCAAACGCGACCCAACCCAGCGCGATTCGCCCCCCCGTTTTTCGTTCAAAAAACGCAACGGCAAACAGCCCAAAAAGCAGTGAAACCTGCACCATCGCCAAACCCATGCAAGCCGGGTCAACCGAAAATTCCTGCCCGTTCAACCAAATCACATTGCCGCCCGCCCGCGCGTCCATCCCAAAACCTGCGAGCAAACCCGCCGCCGCGCGGCTCAATTCCAATCGGATCGGGAAGCCAAAAACCACCAGCCAATTTTTAACCAACGCCGAAATCACGATGACCAGCAAAACCGGCAGCCGGTTCAATTTTCCAAAATGTTGCTCCAAAATGAACAACGCGGTGAATGCCAGCGCGAAAAAATGCAAGGTCCGGGCAGGCAAAAACCAGCCCGCGACCATGCTCGTCGCCGCCAAAATCGCATAAAATCCATTGCCTTTTCCACCTCGGACGATGACGACGAGCGGCGCGAGCAACAGCCCCGCGAAAAATGTCAAGTCGGTTTCGAGATAGCCAGACCAGCACCACCACGCCAACAGCGCGGCGCAGAAAACGAGTGAAATTTTATGTAAAAGATTGATTTTCAAAAGATTGACTTTTTGTACGCCACCAAAATCGCCAAAAAAAGCAGCCCAATCAGAACCCATTCGTGCGGCTCGGGCACCGAACCGGAACCAGAATTCGAGGCATTTCCGAGGCTGTCCATATTTTTTGAAATGCCAAAACGCTCGTAATCCGCCTCGGTTTCCAGCACGACGAGACTCGAAACGGGCGTGACGACGAAGGCTTCCTCGGCCTCGCGCACCAAATTTTCAGGCTCGTATTTTTTGGTCAAATGGTTCGCGCCGATCTGCCGCAAGACATTATTATATGCAAAAAGCCGCATCAAATGTTGGGACATCGGATTTTGACCGCTGGATTTTGGACTTTCAGAAATGGTCGTTTCGCCAGAATTTTTTGAAATTTCACCTGCATTTTCAGTAATTTTCAAGTTTGCACCGGGCACGACGACCGTATTTTCAGTTTCTGGGTTTTCGTAAAATTGGCCGTTTTTCAAAAGATCGGAAATTTCTGCGAGGTCGCCCCGGTGCAGTTGCAAAACCCGAAATTCAGCCAGCGAGCGAAAATATTGGGACACGTTTTTTCCCAAAAAATAAACCCGAACCGGCGCGGCACCTGGCAATTTTTTGGCCATCGCCTCGCCGAACGGACTGTTTTTCAAATCGGAAAGCATCGGAGTCGCGCCTGCATTTTTTGAAATGACCAGCGATTTTTCAGGGTTTTCGAGCAAGTGAAATGGAAAAACCGTGAACCGCTGCGGCTCGGATTTTTTCAAAAAATCTGCGGCAGTTTCGGCTGTGATTTTTTCAAAATCACCCGACTCGCCGACGGCAAAAACAGGCGCGTTTTTGGCAGATTTTAAAATTTCCAAAACCTCGTTTTCGTCCCACGCAGCATTCAAATCTAAAAAAATGGGTTCCGGCTGGAAACTGGTTTTTTGATTTTGAAACGCGGTGGCGCGGTAGTTTTTTTCGTGAAATGAAAACGCATTCGATTGAAAATCAGGCTTTTTAAAACGGATTTCCCAAGTTTGCCGATAATTGGACGAGCCGGAAAACGAGCCGTTTTTGTCTTTCGACAAATAATTTGGCTTTGAATTGACGACGGTTTGGGTAGGTATTTTCAAAGAAAAATTTTCATCGGCAAACGTCGCCGGCGGCCCCTGAAAACTGAAATTTTCATAAACCAATTCGTCATTTTCGACCCGCAGCGGAGCAGTCACGCCAATTTTAAAACGCCGGTTTTCCGTCGGCGAGCACGGAAAAACGCGCACGGTCACAGTATTTCCCTCTTGCCAATGCACGAGCGCGGGGTCGCGCCGCTCGCGCCCGACGATGGTTTTGTAAGCCGAATCGGCGCGCGATTTTCCGGCGAGGCGCGAAGGTTCTTCGACCCCATTTATCCAAAGCGAAAGCGAAGTGACCGCCGCGCCTTCCGACAGGTAAAAAGTGTAAAATGCCTCCTGCTGCGAAAAACTACCGTGATTGCTGTTTCGGATTTCGAGGGTTTTTTCGGTGTACGAAATGCGGGCGGCGGGGTCCATTTCAGCAACAGTTTCGATGGATTTTGTGGCGAGGTCGCGGCCAGTCCAGAGGCGTTCTTGCAGTTCGTGGCGACCGTCGAAAAGCGTTCGGAGCAAGTCAACGCGTTCATTATCAATCAATTCGGGCGATGGAAAAATAGCATCGGCAATCAAAACGAGTGGGTCGTGCCGAGTCAAATCGTTGTTTCCAAATTCGGGAAACATCGAAACGCTGCGGTCGCGGAGTTGATAATAAATGCCCGATTTCAGCACCCGTTCCGTCACCCAATCCGGGTGGAGATGCTGGCTGACGATGACCCAATCTGGCAATTTCTGTGGGTTTTTGTGGTGCAAATTGCTCGTGATATTCGCCGGATTTGCCCACCGCGAGCCGTCCGAACTTTCCAAACTGAACAAATTTTGACCGTTTTTCAGACCAAAATCGGCCACCCGTTCATGCCACATCACCACAAAACCGAGCACGACGGCCAGCGGAATTGCCAGCCCAGCCGTGATTGCAAAACGCGAATTGGCCAGCCCCGGTGACTGATTTTCCGTTCGCCATTCCATCCACAAAACCCGGCAGAGATGAATGCAAAAAACGAGCGGCACGAAACTGTGCAACGGCAAGCCAAAAAACCAAAATAACATCGCGCTCGCAGGCAAGAGACTGGACAAATAAATAGAAAAATAAGCCATCAAAACGGCACTGGCCGCCATCGAAAATAGCCAAATCGCCCTGATTTTTGGTGAAAATTGGTCTTTCCAACGGTACGCGATGCCCGCCGCGCAAGCCAAAACGAGGTAAATATTGAGCCACCCGACCGATTCGTTGAAAATCGGCAGGCTGCGGTTGAGCGCGAAACAACTCGTCAGCCAGAGCGCGAGATAGACGAAAAACGTGTCGTAATGCATTGGTTTTGTGCCGAATATCCACCATTTCAGGCGTTTGGAAGCCAGCAAAATGAAAAAGTACGCGATGACAAAAAGGTAGGAAATCGGGAAAATTTCGGCCATTCCGTTCAACCGATTATTTTCCAAAAAACCGAGCGAAAACGCGCCGAACGAAAGTGCCAGAAAGCAAATTCCGACCATCCAAATCGAATAGTCGGGAACCAGGCTGTCCGATTCGGCGGCCAAATCTGCCGAAATTTGGCGCGGGTCGTTGGCCAGCGGGCGGTGGGAAACGGTGGGGTGATTTTCTGAAAAAACGGGCGTTTCTGATTGATTTTCAATGGGTTGCGTTTCGGGAGAGGCGAGTGGGTCGGTGGCTTTTTCCATGTTTTTTTTAAAATTTTGGTTTGGAAAAAATGGATTTTGGTCGCGGTGCGATTTTTTACAAAACGACGCGGACAAAGATAACGCTGCTTTTAAAAGAACTTTGTATTTCAAAGTGAAATTTTTAATTTTTACTTTTTTGCCTCAAAAACACGAGTTTTCATTTAGTTTTGTAGCCTAAATTATCGAAAATGACAGTTTCAGATTTAAAAGTTGATATTTTGAAATACGTCGCCGATGCGGAGGACAAAAATTTCTTGCAATCGGTTTTGAGTTTTATCCAAACCCAAATCAAAGAAAAAGATTGGTGGGACGAATTGTCGGAAGATGAAATGGCCTCGGTCGAATTGGGAGAGCGTCAAATGGACGCGGGCGAAGGAATTCCACACGAAAAAGTACGGGAAAAGGTGCGCCAAATGCTTCATCAAAACTAAAAAACATGAACTACCCCGTCATCTGGTCGCCCGTCGCGGAAGACAAATACCTCGCACAACTCAAATTTTGGATGGACAACTCACTGACCAAAGCGATAAAATTGGACGACGCCATTGAAAAACTGGTTTTCAATCTTGGCCAATTTAAAAATCACTGCCCGGCATCCGAACGAAAGCCAAAGTTTAGAAAATGCACCGTCATCGGCGGTTATTCGTTGATTTACCAAGTCAAAACTGACACCATCCACATCCTTGATTTTTTGGACAACCGTCGCAGGCCAAAATATTGACGAGCCCTGCTTTCTCACTGATTAAAAGCCATTTTCCCTCGCCGCCGTGCGAAACAAATGTTTGTTCGCTAACTTCGCCTCGCTATCTCCCCGACCGCGCATCCAAATGAATAAGAACATACAGCAACCACCTTTCCTGTTTTCGCGCCTGCTCCGGTTGATTTTTTTAATATCAATTTCGGGGTTTTCCAATTTGACTGCCCAGCCAGCCGGGTCGCCGATTTCTGAAAAAACGCCCGGCCAAATCTCCACCCGCATCTTCAACGCTCGCGATGGCCTGCCCGACAACAAGGTCCAATACCTCCTCGAAGCCCGAAAAAGCCCTTTTCTCTGGGCCGTCACCCGCAACGAACTATGCCGTTTCGATGGCTACCGATTCCAAACGGTCTGGGAAAAAATGCCCGACAACGATGGGTTTGCCGAAAATTCGAGGGGCGAACTCGTGATGTGGAATTACCCGGCGGGCCAAAAAATTTCCGTTTTTGAACCCAATTCTGGAAAAAAAGAGACCCGCGCCGTCGCCGAAATCGCGGGTTTGAAAGGAAACTTGATCCGTGCATGGGCGCAGGACACGATGCTTTTTTTGGTCCTGGAAACCGTGCCGGGCAAACAATTGGAGGTTTTTCGGCTTTTCCCGGGGTTTTCCGTGCAGCATTTGTTCGGCATTGCGTTCCATTTTGAAGTCGAGGGCCGCGTGGTCCCGGTTCCATCGAATGGTTTGCCCGAGATGTATTTTGACGAAAAAAATCAGGCAATTTTTTACGCTGGGGCTATTTTCAACCAAAACAGTTTCTGTTTTCGATACGACCTGCGCGATGGGAAAACGACCGAATTTCCTCGGCGGAATGCCATAAAAGGATATTGGCCAAGGTTTAGTAGTTTGCCCGACGGCACTTTGTTGGCGTATTCGAGTTTTGACCATGACCTCTGGCGTTGGAATGTCCAAACCAAGGATTTTGAAAAAATCAACCAAAAACCTGGCGCGTTTCCCGGCCTGATCTGCATCGGTTCGGACAAAAAAGGCGTGATGGTTTTCCAAAAAAAGGAATCCGGGCAGTCGGATTTATGGCTGCTGCGGCCCGACGGTTCATGGCTCGATTTGCAAAAAATGCTACCAAAATTGGGTTTCACGAGTTGCACGGGCGCGGATTTTTCGCGACAAATCCATTTTTGCAGCCTCGAAGGCGTGCTGCGCGTCAATTTTGAACGACCGCTTTTTTCAAATTTCATCTCTCCAAAAATAACTGACCGCGTTTTTATCAGCCCCGCTTTTCGGGGCATCACCGACGACCGCGACGGAAATATTTGGATGATGGGCGAAATGATCGGCCTGTTTTGCCGCCGTCCGGACGGCTCGACGCAGCAGGTGATCGTGCGCGAAAAAAACTCCGGACAAGAATTTTACACGGACAATGCGCTCAATTTGCAGACCGGTGCGCAGGGCAAAATCTGGTCGGCGCGGGAGTGGAACGGCTGCCCAAACCTGCTGCGAATTGACCCAAAAACGGGGCTGGCCGACACGTTTTGCATCAAAAACCAACGAATCAGCACGTTTACTTTGCTGAAAAACGGGCAAGTTTTGCTCGCTGCGAACGGCGAAAAAGGAGCCAATTTGTTACTTTTTGACCCGGTGACGCGGCAAGTTTCGATGCTCACAAAGTCCGGCGATGCCGAAAATTTCAAAACCTCGCCGCTGTTTTTACTCGAAAACCCGGAAGGAAAAATTTGGGTCGGCGGAAAAGACGGCCTGTTGCTTTTTGACCCAAATCCTCAAATCAACAAATCTTCAAATCCTCGGTTTTTGGATTTTCCGGGAAACGACGCGACGGCGCACGAATTCCCGGTGGCCGTTATTTTTCAAGAAAAGGAAAACCTGTGGCTCGGAACGCTCGGCGGCGGCCTGCGAAAACTGGATTTTAAAACCGGTAAATGGGAGATTTTCACGATGGCCAACGGCCTGCCCGCCAACAAAATCGCCGGGATTTTGCCCGGTGACGGTTCGACAGGCTCACCGAGCGGGTCAAATTTGTGGATTTCAACGTATGATGGTTTGAGTTTTTTCCAGCCAGAAACGCGCCTTTTTACCAATTTTTTTACCCAAAACGGGCTGTCGCACAACGAGTTCAACCGTTTTTCTTTTTTCAAAAACACGGACGGCACCATGTTTTTCGGCGGCCTGAACGGCGTGAATTTTTTCAAACAGTCGGAAGTTTTGGGCTCGTTTTCGCAGGGGAGCGACTCGCTTTTGATTTCCCAAATTTCGTGGTTCGCGCCCGACGGCAAAACGAAAATGGAGCAGGTTTTTGATTTGCAAAATTTGCAAAAAATCACGCTGCCGCCCGAAAACCGGTTTTGCTCAATCCGCCTCGCGCTCGCCAATTTCCTCCAACCGGAGGCCAACCGTTTCGCCTGGAAATTGGAAGGCTACGACGAAAATTGGCAATTGAACGGCACGAACAATGAAATCACGTTCCATTATTTGCCCGCCGGAAAATACCGGCTGCGGATAAAAGCCGCCAACCCGACTGGGATTTGGGGCAAAAACGAGCGCGTTTTGGAAATCGAGGTGCGCGAATTTTGGTACAAAACGGGCTGGTTTTTGGCCTTTTTCATCGCGGCAATCGGCATTTTTTCATACCTATATTATAGGTATGAAATCCGCCAAAAATTGGAGCACGCCGAAAACGCCAAAATCAAGGAACTCGACCTGCTCCGGACGCGGCTTTACACGAACATCACCCACGAATTCCGCACGCCGCTGACCGTGATTTTGGGCATGGCCGACCAAATCCGGGGCCACGAAAACGAACGAAAATTGATTTCGCGGAACGGCCAAAACTTGCTCCGCCTGATAAATCAACTCCTCGACCTCTCCAAACTCGATTCCGGGATGATGAAAATGAACCCGGTGCAGGGCGACATCATCAATTATCTGCAATATTTGACCGAATCGTTTTATTCGATGGCGCAGGAAAAACAGGTGCGCTTGACTTTTTACCCCGAAATCCCGGAACTGACGATGGATTTTGACGAGGAAAAAGTGCAGCACATCGTTTACAATTTGCTGTCGAACGCTTTGAAATTCACCCCGTCGGGCGGAAAAGTCGTGCTCCACGCCTCGAAAATCAATGAAAACGGCCTGCCATTTTTGAAATTAAAAATTCAGGACACGGGCGTGGGCATCGCCGAAAACCAGTTGGCGCACATTTTCGACCGATTTTTTCAGGCCGACAATTCGGCGACGCGAAAAAGCGAGGGCACGGGCATCGGTTTGGCTTTGACAAAAGAACTCGTCGGTTTGATGGGCGGCTCGATTTCGGTGGAAAGTTCGGTGGGGAAAGGTTCGGTTTTTACAGTTTTGCTGCCGGTGAAATTGGAGAGCGGTTTGCAAAAAACTGAACAAAAATTGGGCGCAATTCCAAAAATTTCACCTGATTTTTTTGTTGGCGAGGACGCCAACAACGGCAAAAAGTCAGAAAACAAAACTGCCGAAACCATTGAAAATCAAAAACTTAACGTCGAAAAACCTTTGCTTTTGGTCATCGAAGACAACCCCGACGTCATTACTTACATTGTCGGAATTTTGAAAAATGACTACGAAATCGAGGTGGCAAACAACGGCAAAACCGGCATCGAAAAAGCCCTCGAAATCGTGCCGGACATCATCATTTCAGACGTGATGATGCCCGAAAAAGATGGCTACGAAGTTTGCGAAACCCTGAAAACGGACGAGCGGACGAGCCACATTCCCATCATTTTGCTGACGGCAAAGGCCACGCAGGAAGACAAATTGGCGGGGCTGCGGGTCGGTGCGGATGCTTATTTGCAAAAGCCGTTCGACAAAACCGAACTTTTTGTGCGGCTCGAAAAATTGGTCGCGCTGCGAAAATCTTTGCAAAATCGGTACGCCAATTTTTCGAAAATTTCCCCCGAAAACAATTCCAAAACGGCCACGCCGCCGAGCCTCGACGATATTTTTCTCCAAAAAATACGGCAAGTAATTTTGGAAAAAATGGGCGATTCGGAACTCGGGATCGTGCATTTGTGCCGCGCCGCGAGTCTTTCCCACACCCAAGTTTTTAGAAAATTGAAAGCCCTGACCGGCGAAAACCCAACCCTTTTTATCAGAAAAATGCGACTCGAACGCGGCCTCGAACTTTTGAAAACGACGGAACTGAACGTCTCGGAAATTGCCTACGAAGTTGGTTTTTCGGACCCGAATTATTTTTCGAGAAGTTTCCACGAAGAATTTGGCGTGACGCCGGGCGCAATGCGGAAGTAGTTGTTTTTCAACAACTTAGGTCGCCTATTTTTTCTCCCACGCAATCTGAATGCTATTATTTTTTGGTCGGGCGCAACGTCCGTCCAGCCATTTGGTCGTCCAGTCCAGCAGGTCGGGTGGGGGAGGCTCGCACTTTTGACCCATCGAACACAACATCTTTTACCCTTTAAATTTTTCAAAAAATGAAAATCGCAATCTTCGGAAACGTGCATTTCGACCCTTCCAATTTCAATGATATTTTCGCTTCGCCCGATTCAAACGCGCTTTTGTTCGCCCTGCTGGGAATGTTGCTTTTTGGAATCGCGGCGACGATGCTGACGCATCGGATTTCAAATGAAAATTCAAATCCATAATTTTTTATCACTCTCAAAATTTTTAAACAAATGAAATCACTCATTTTCTCATTCATTCTGGCCATCCTTTTTTGCCAAAATACCTCAGCCCAGACACCAACTGCACCGACAAATTACACGGCTTTCGGCTACCACAAAGTCGCGCCGGGGATGCACGACGATTTTTTGAAACTGGCCAAAGTTTGGAAAAAAATCGTCACCGCGAAAAAGAAAGCAGGCTTGCAGGAAGGCTGGTCGGTCTCGAAAGTGCTGATGGCCGGGGCCGAAAGCGAGTACAATTATGTCACCCGGCACTCATTCACCGGCGACGCGCAACTGGCGAATTACATGGAAAAACCGTTTTTGCCCGAAGGCTGGATGACGGGTTTGACCCCAGAAGAAGTTGAATTGGTCAACCGCGCCGCCGAAATCCGCACGTTCGTCAAACAGGAAATCTATTCCGGCGTGGACGAAACAATGGCCGCCGACATGGGCAAATCCACCATCGCCGTTTTCAATTTTTTCAAACAGCCCGCCGGAAAAACCCGCGCCGACCACATCAAAATGGAAACCGACATTTGGAAACCCGTCCACGCCGCGCGGGTGAAAGACGGCACTTTGAAAGGTTGGCTTTTTATGAACTTGGAATTTCCGTTCGGCGCGGCGCAGCCCTACGACATGATCACGATTGATGTTTACACCGACATGAAACAGATGCTCGCGCCGTGGTTCGACCAGTATTTCACCAAAATCCACCCCGGAAAAAACATGGATTTGCTGATGAAACAGACCGACGAGGCGACCAATTTGGTGCGCGGCGAGGTTCGGCAGGTGATTGACCGGTTGGAATGGTAGGTTGAAAGTTGAGAAAAGACATTTTTTAAAAAATGTCTTTTCTGGCCTCGGAAAATGCCCCGCAACCTTCGGAAACCAAACCCAGCCATTCGGAAAACGACAAACCCCAAAGCTGCCCACCCCCGATACTTTTGAAACAGAAATGAAAACTAAACCCCAGAAAAACTGGCTGGAAAACCAAGTGTCTGTTTCATCTTATTGAAATTTTCTTCGGACTGTCTTCATTTTAAGGTTAGTAAAATGGAGCAGTTCGGAGATTTTTCAAGCATTGATTACGAACATTTAAAAAACTACATTCAAAAATAGAACAATCACGGCAGGGACAAACCGCCCATTTTTTCCTGCATTTTCCAAATTCTCAAACCCAAATAAAAAAATGAAATCTCACGCTCCAAAATCATCGGCCTGCGGGTTGATGTTGCTTTTCGCAAGCCTTTTTATTTCCCAAAACGGCCTTGCCCAAATCACCGGAACCGTCAGCGATGCCGCCGCAAAACCACTTTCGTTTGCCAATGTCTTGCTTTTGGCCGCAGCCGACAGCAGTTTGGTGCGCGGAACTTTGACTTCCGAAACCGGGAATTATGTGTTTGAAAATGTGCCTGCCGGGACTTTTTTGCTCAGTTTTTCGATGCTGGGTTTCGAGCAGGCACTTTCAAAAACCTTTGTTTTAAATGAAAAAACTGCCCAAAAAACGGTGGAAACGATGGTTTTGCAAGAAAACACCTCGGTGCTTTCCGAAATTTCGGTCGTGGCTAAACGCCCATTTTTGGAGCAGCAAATTGACCGGACGGTGGTCAACGTGGCCAATTCAATCACGAGCGCGGGCGGCACGGCCTTGCAAGTTTTGCAGCGTTCGCCTGGCGTGCAGGTCAACGATTTGACAAAAACCATTTCGCTCGCCGGAAAACAGGACGTCATCGTGATGATAAATGGCAAAATCGAACGCCAACCGATGGAAGCCGTCGTCCAAATGTTGGCCTCGATGAACGCCGACAATATCGACCGCATCGAATTAATCCACACACCGCCCGCCAATTTTGAGGCCGAGGGAAATGCCGGAATCATCAATATTATCCTGAAAAGCACCGGCGACGCGGGTCTGAACGGTGGCTATTCCGCCAAAATCGGCTACGGAAATGCCGAAAAATATGGCGGCGGCGGCTACTTCAATTACAGGAAAAACCGGGTCAATTTCTTCGGGAACTACGACTACAATTTGAACAACAACCCGCAGGTTTTTACCAATTTTCGCCGCACGGTTTCCGGCAACGACGTGTCCGAGCGGGACACGTATTCCGACCGTCCGAACACCCCGACCCCGCTGCAAAACGCACGGCTCGGGCTCGATTTTCAAATTTCAAAAAAGACGGTGGTCGGTGTTTTGGGCAGTTTTTTTGACCGAAATTGGTACATGGAGGCCGAAAGCAGGGTGAAATATTTGAAAAATGGCGCAGTGGACAGCACGCTGCGGATGCCAAATTCGGAGACCAACCACACGCGTTCGTTTTCGGGGAACGTGAATTTTGCGCACCAATTTTCCAAAAACCAGACGCTGAATTTCGATGCCGATTTAATCAAATTCGGCTCGACCAATCCGAGCGATTACGAAGTGCTGAATTTTGATGCCACGGGCGCGGCCACGTCAAATTATCAACTTCGAATCCGCAAGGAAATGCCCATCCAAATTGCGGTGGCGAAAGCCGATTATTCGATTGATTTTGGGAAAAATGGACGGCTCGAAACGGGCGCGAAAATCACTTCGATGCGTTTCGACAACGATGTGCGCGCCGAACGCCGGGAGTCGGCGGAAGACTGGGCGACCATTTCCGACCTCACTTCTGTTTCGCACCTCGACGAAAAAATAGCGGGGGCGTACACCAGTTTTTCCCTAAAAATGGCCGAAAAAACCGACCTGAAAGCAGGGCTCCGCTACGAATTTACGAACACGCAACTCGATTCGGCGGTGCAATTTCGGGTGGTTGACCGTCGGTTCGGCTCGTGGTTCCCGAGTGTTTTTGTTAGCCGAAAATTGTCGGAAAACCAAAACCTCAACCTTTCGTACAGCCGTCGGACGACCCGCCCGACGATGCGGCAACTCGCCCCGGGCTTCGTCTTTTTCGACCCGAACACGGTGATGTCCGGCAACACGACCCTGAAATCTGCTTTCACCGATGCCCTGAAATTGGATTATTCGCTGAAAGCCTACCGTTTCGGCGTGTCGTACAGCATCCAAAAAAACCCAATCCGCTGGGCGCCGATGATCGACCCGAAAACTTCGCGGCAGGTGGCCCGCCCGTCAAATATGGACGAGGAGCGCGTGGCGAGTGCCAATATTTTCATGCCGTTTCACCCGACCGGCTGGTGGGAAATGCAGAACAACGTTTTTGTCAATTCCCGCGAAATCAGTTTCGTTTTGGAAGGCAAAAAATTCAAAATCAATGCGCTGGAATACGGTTTGAACTCGACCCAGACTTTCAAATTGCCCAAAAAAATGAGCCTCGAAATTTCGGGAGAATACAATTCGCCGGGCGTTTGGGGCGTGGCAAAATGGCGGGCAAACGGCTCGCTGGACATCGGTCTGCAAAAAGATTTGGGTAGTTGGGGCAAGTTGAGTTTGAACGCCAGCGACCTTTTTCAATCGAACAATTGGTTCGGAACGACGGACCAACCGGACATTGATTTGTACGTCCGGGAGTCGTGGCAGGTGGCCGAGCGCACTTTCATGTTGTCGTGGTCAAACAGTTTTGGCAACCGGAAATTGAAATCTTCGCGGCAGCGGCAGGTGGGGTCGGCGGAGGAGATGCAGCGGATTTGAGTTTAGAGCAACTATTTACCACCCAGTTTTTTACCACAAAGACACATTAGAAAACATAAGTTTTTAAAGCAACTTCTTATGTTTTCTAATGTGTCTTTGT
>JANNMS010000220.1:0-20643 GCA_031398055.1 Saprospirales bacterium
TAGGTTTTTTCACATAGAAAACATAGGTTTTGATAAGAAAAAAACTATGTTTTCTATGTGAAAAAACCTATCTGAACTAGGTGTCAAATTCCATAAAAATATTTCAATGCGCGGAAAAGCACAACTCGAAATCTTGCTCACCGACCCTACTTTGCCCACCGAGCAAATCCAAATCGCCCAAAAAGTTGCCGACGGCCAACGAATTACTTTTGACGAGGGCGTTTACCTTTTCGAAAATGCTGGGCTGCCGGTTTTGGGAATTTTGGCCAATTTCGTCCGCGAAAAAAAGAACGGCGACAACACCTATTTCAATCGGAATTTCCACATCGAACCGACCAATTTGTGTGTGTACGATTGCAAATTCTGCTCGTATTCCCGCCTGATAAAACAGCGCAGCGATGCCGATGCCTGGACTTTTTCGATGGAAGAAATGATGGACATCGTCCGAAAATACGACGGCCAACCGGTGACCGAAGTCCACATCGTCGGCGGCGTTTTGCCGCAGTACGATTTGAAATTTTACCAAGAATTTTTTCAAAAAATCAAGCAGCACCGCCCCGGGCTGCACATCAAAGCATTGACGCCGGTCGAGTACCACTATATTTTTAAAAAAGGAAAAGTGAGTTACGAAACGGGCATGGCGATGATGAAATCGGCTGGTTTGGATTCGATGCCGGGCGGCGGTGCGGAGATTTTTCACCCCGAAATCCGCGAAAAAATCGCTGCCGACAAATGCACAGCCGACGAATGGCTGCGCATCCACGAGGTTTGGCACGCGCTCGGCGGCCGCTCGAACGCAACGATGTTGTACGGCCACATCGAAAAATTCTGGCACCGCGTCGACCACCTCGAACGGTTGCGGCAATTGCAGGACAAAACGGGCGGTTTTCAGACTTTTATCCCCCTAAAATTCAGGAATCAGGACAATCAAATGTCGCACATCGCCGAAAGTACGACGCCGGAAGACTTGCGGAATTATGCCATTTCACGCATTTATCTCGACAATTTTGACCACCTGAAAGCCTATTGGCCGATGCTCGGGCGCACAAATGCGCAGGCCACGATGGCTTTTGGCGTCGACGATATTGACGGGACGATTGACGATACCACAAAAATTTATTCGATGGCGGGTTCCGAAGAACAACATCCGAGTTTGAACACGCGCGAATTGGTCGAATTGATTCGCCGCGTCGGTCGCCGCCCGGTTGAGCGGGATACTTTGTACAATGTGGTGCAGGATTTTACGGATGTTGAATTTGAGGAAGATAAGCAGTGGCGGGGGTATTTTGCGCTGCCGGTTGTTAATTGACCAATCAACTTTATCAACCCAATAAACCCAATCAACGATGATTAAAATTTCAGCAGTTTCTTATTTAAATACAAAGCCTTTTATCTACGGCATCTATCGCAGCGAATTGGCTGATTTGATAGATTTGCAATTGGACATTCCATCTGTTTGTGCTAAAAAATTGGTCTCTGGCGAAGTTGATTTGGCTTTGATGCCTGTCGGGGCGATTCCAGAATTGGGTGAAGCGTTTTTGGTGTCCGATTTTTGTATCGGAGCGGTGGGCGCGGTGGATACGGTTTGTTTGTTTTCAGAAGTTCCGTTAAATGAAATAGAGCAGATTTACCTCGATTTTCATTCCCGGACTTCTGTTGAATTGATAAAGATTCTGTGCAAAGAATATTGGAAAATACAACCGCAATTTCTATCCGCACAAGACAATTTTATAGAAAATATAAAAGGAAACACAGCCGCTTTGGTTATCGGCGATAAATCCATCGGATTGAATAAAAGATATAATTACGTTTACGATTTGGCCGAAGCATGGATGGAATACACCGAATTACCGTTTGTTTTTGCGGCTTGGATCAGCCGTCGTCCGCTGCCGGAGGATTTTATTGAGAAATTCAATGCAGCCTTGCAATCCGGTCTCGACCACCTTCCAGAATTGGTAAAAATCCTTCCAACAATGGACGGTTTTGATGTCGAGGATTACTTTCGCCGCTGTATCAGTTATGAATTGGACGAGGCGAAATGGGCTGGTTTGCAATTGTTTTTGGATAAAATTTCTATCCAAAATAACAAGCCTTACAATTTAATAAACCAATCAACGCTATCAACTTTATAAACCAATAAATGGGTCATCATCTTTCTTATCTCAATAAATATTTCTGGAAATACCGACTTCGATTGTTGTTGGGACTTGTTTTTGTCGGATTGGCCAATCTGTTCCGGGTTTGGCAGCCGCAAGTTATCCGCGAGGCTTTTGATACGGTTTATAATAAAGTACAACAGTATAAAGATAGTGGCGGCATTTTAGCGCACCCAGAAGCCGCCGATGAATTGAGTGGGCAGATAATCACCTTCGGTTTATTGGTTATCGGATTGGCTTTGACAATGGGCGTTTTTATGTATTTTATGCGCCAGACAATTATCGTTGTCAGTCGTTTGATTGAATATGATTTAAGAAAAGAGATATTCAATCATTATGAAAAATTAGACATTGCTTTTTACAAAAGAAATTCAACGGGCGATTTGATGTCGCGTGTTTCAGAAGATGTTTCAAAAGTACGGATGTATCTCGGCCCAGCAGTTTTATATGCTATTGACTTGGTATTTCTATTCGGTTTGACTATCTATTCTATGTTAAAAGTCAATCTGACACTTACTTTATGGTCATTGTTGCCTTTGCCGTTTTTAAGTTTATCTATCTATTACATCAGTACACTTATCAATAGTAAAAGTGAAAAAATACAACAACAATTATCTGCTTTAACTGCAACTTCACAAGAAGTTTATAGTGGTGTAAGGGTAGTTAAAAGTTATGTGCAAGAAAAGGCAATGGGCAAATGGTTTGCCAGCCAAGCCGAAGAATACCGGAAAAAATCACTTGATTTAATACAAGTTAATGCCTTCTTTTTTCCATTGATGTTATTGTTGATTGGGGCAAGCACGATAATCACTGTTTATGTCGGTGGCTTGCAAGTGATTGCTGGAAATATCACTCCCGGCAATATTGCTGAGTTTGTTATTTATGTAAATATGCTGACTTGGCCGGTAACTGCGATTGGTTGGATTGCCTCGTTAACACAACAAGCCGCGGCCTCGCAAAAACGGATAAACGAGTTTTTAAAAACACAACCGACGATAACAAACCCTGTTAATTCAGATAACGAAGTCGATAAGCCACTTAAAGGCCACATTGTATTTGACAACGTGAGTTTTACCTATCCGGACACAGGGATTTTAGGTTTAAAAAATGTCAGTTTTGAGATTTTCCCCGGCGAAAAATGGGCCATCGTCGGTCGCACCGGCTGTGGAAAAACCACGGTTGCCGACTTGCTCGTGCGACTTTACGATGTTTCGGCAGGCCGCATTTTGATAGATGGAAAAGACATTCGGCAGCACGATTTGGCCAATTTGCGCCGCCGCTTCGGGTATGTTCCGCAGGATGTTTTTCTCTTTTCCGATAGCATTTTTGGCAATATTTCTTTTGGAAAAGACCAATTGACCCGCCCGGAAGCCGAGCATTTTGCAAAAAAAGCCGCCATCCACGAAGAAATTTTAGGGCTGCCACAAGGCTACGACACCATCGTTGGCGAGCGCGGCGTGACCCTTTCCGGCGGCCAAAAACAACGGGTGAGCATCGCCCGCGCCTTTGCAAAACAGCCTGACGTGGTGCTGCTCGACGATTGTTTGTCAGCAGTCGACACAAATACGGAGTCGAAAATCACGAATTATTTGACCGAGGCATTGGCCGAAAAAACAGCCATCATCATCACCCACCGGATTTATGGGTCATTGAATTTCGACAAAATTATCGTTCTCGAAAATGGGCAGGTTGCAGAAATCGGAACACACGAAAGTTTGCTAGCGAGCGGCGGCTATTATTGCGAAATGTTTCAAAAACAACTGATTGGCGAGGAAATGAATTGATTATTTCTTTTCAAAACTCAAATCCGTAATTACCGCTTTCACCTTTTGTTCCTCAAATTTGAACAACAAAACCTGCCGATTGCCGTCCACTTTAACCCAGATTTTCCCTTTTCCTGGGTGATCAATTTCCAAAAACGAATTGCCGGGCAACACTTTTTCGAGATAATTTTTCGCCTCGGCCAACAGGATTTCCTGCGATTTTTCATTTTTCCACGGAATCAAATCATTGTAAACAAAAATGGCAAAAACCTCCACGATGCCTTTTTCTTTGTCAAATTCCGGGAAAAAATTCATGTAAACCCGGTTCGAAAAATGTTCGCTGACATCCATCCGGGTCGTCGTCGGCAGTTCCGTGCCGTGACTCAAAATCCCCGATTTATTCATCGTCCGGCAAGTGTCGTAAAACGTTTTTCCTTGCATCCCAAAATGGATTCCGAGCCAAATTTCGTCGTGCCGTACGCCTTTTGATTTTTCGGCAGCGAGCATTTTTTCGTAGTCAGATTTGCAGCCAAAAAACAAACCGGAAAAAATGAACAGGTTGAAAATCAGTAGTTTAAAAGAAAAATTATTGACCATTGTTTTTGTTTAAAAATTAGACCGCAAAACTACAAACCACAAAGGCACATAAGAAAACATAAGGTTTTTACATTAAAATCTTATGTTTTCTTATGTGCCTTTGTGGTAAAAAACAAGTTGAAAACCTACTGTGGCACCGCCGCCGTCTGTTTCAAATATTTATCTAAAAATCCCAAAACCTGCCCGTAGCCTTTGATTTCGTTTTCTTTTTTCACAAAACCATGCCCCTCGTCCGGGAAAACAACGTACTCCACCGGCACGCCATTTTTCTTGATGCCCGCCACGATTTCGTCGCTTTCGACCTGCAAAACGCGCGGGTCGTTCGCACCCTGCAAAACCATCACCGGGTTTTTCACTTTTTGGGTGTGGAAAACCGGCGAAATCTCAAAAAGCCGCACCGAATCGGCGGTCGTCGGGTCGCCGAGTTCGGCATAAAGTGCCTTCCGGCCTGCTTCCCAGTGCGGCGGAATGGATTTCAAGGTGCGCAGCCAGTTGGTCACGCCAAAAATATCCACGCCCACTTTGAATTCGTCGGGCGCGAAAGTCATCGCCGCCATCGTCATGTAACCGCCGTAACTGCCGCCCATGATCCCGATTTTTTCGCCATCGATATAATCGAGCGTTTTCAGGTAATTTTTTCCGGCGATGCAATCTTTCAAGTCTTTGTCGCCGTGATTTCGGTCGTCCATTTTGTAAAAAGTTTTGCCGTAGCCACTGCTGCCCCGGTTGTTGACCATCAAAATCGCGTAGCCGTGATTGATCAAATATTGGACAAAAGCCGAATACCCAACCCGCGATTGACCGCCCGGCCCGCCGTGAATCCAAAGCATCGCCGGGACTTTTTTCGTCGGCGACGCGGCCAGCGGTTTGTAATAAATCGCAGGAATTTCAGTGCCGTCAAACGATTTGAAACGCACGACCGAAGCCGCCGCGAGGTCATCACCAGAAATTTCAGGGTTCAAATTTGTAGTCAATCTTTTCAAGTTATTCGTCTGAAAATCAAACAGATAGATATCGTTTGGCGACTTCGATGTGCCGACCGTCAACCGCATTTTTGTTTCCGAAGGTGAAATATTTACGGCCACGACATCGCCATCCGGCACGGTCGGAAAAGCGACTTCCTTGCCCGCCGCGTCGCGGACGACCAAGCGATTTTTGCCATCTTCGTTGATTCCGATGACCATGTATTTTCCGGTTTCGGACTGGCTGGCAAACATCACGTCCCACGAAGTTTCAAACTCAATTCGCCGTTCGCCCGTCGCCAAATCGTACCGAAAAAGTTTGGCAAACTCGCCGTCGGCATCCGACGTGTAAAAAAGTGTTTTTCCATCTGCCGAAAAATCCGACGCACCGTAACTGCCTGGTTTTGCGGGAATTGAAATTTCTGTCAACTTTTTATTTTTCAAATCGAACAGAAATAGTTGGTTTTCGCTCGTCGTAATTGACTTGCCGAGCAACATCCAATTGCCATCTTTTGAAATGATTCCGGGTTCGTAGCCATCCTTATTTTGGTAAATCAACTGTGATTTCCAACCCGCGATATCCATTTTATAAAAATCAAAAAACCGCTCGTCGCGTTTGTTGGAAATATAAAAAAACGACTTTTTGTCTTTTGACCAATTGGCAAAACTGGTTTTTTCGTTCGCAGCCGGGGTCAAATCTTTGATTTCACCACTTTCTTTTCGGAGGTAAATGTGGTCAATTTCGTTGCCGCCCTTGTCCGAAGAAAACAAAACGTCGTTCGTTCCCGGCACGTAATCAATTGCAAAACAAGATTCGACCGCTGAATTTGTCAAGGGTTTTTGGCTGCCGTCGGCCAAATTGATTTCAGCCAAATTGAAAATCCCAGATTGGTTGGAGTGAATCAGCAGCCGTTTTTCGTCCGGCGAAAAAACGCCGCCGCCGGTCGCGGTGGTTTTGTAAAACTGCTCGATCGAGTACTGTTTTGGCTCGCGGGGCGGGGCAGTTTGGGAAGTCGTGGTGGAATTTTGGTTTTGGCAGGACACCAAAACGAGCAGCAACAGGGCTGCGGGAAAACGGAGAAATTTCATTTTTTTGAAAATTTTAATTTGGATGCAGGACAGTCTGAAAATTTTTCAGGTTGCAAATTTCACGAAAAATCTGCCGCCCAATTTTCAAAATGACCTGAATTGAGAATTTTCAGCAAATGAAAAATAATGCTTTTGGAAAACAGAATTTGAAAGACAAACGGTTGAAAATCAGGGGCAAGTGGCGGTTATTCGAAACTGGCCCCCTTCGCCCAAACACAACGGATGGAATTTGCAGAACCGCCGCCGGGGTTTTCTTTGACAATCATTTCGGGCGTGGCTGCCCCAAGATTTTCATAAAACCGGCGGGCGGACGCGTTTTTTTCATAGACCCAGAGGTAAAATCCGTTTTTTGGGTAGTTTTCGTTGACCCAATTGGCCGCATTTTTCATCAGTTTTTTGCCAATCCCATGTCCCCGCGACGCTTCCGCGACGTGTAGGTTGTCAATCAATGAGCCCCATTTCGGGTCGTTTTCCCCAAAAACGCAGACAAAACCGGCCAGTTTTTGATGTTCAAAAGCTGCACAAATAAACTGGTTGGCGGGCGGACGGGTCAGCCGCTGCTCCCACAAATTTTTCCTGTTTTCGAAAATATCGCCGTCGAGAAATTCGTCGAGCAAGATGCCACGGTAGGTTTTTCGCCAGTTTTCGGCGTGGAGCAACGCGATCTGTGGGGCATCGGTTTTTTGGGCTCCTCGAAAAATGATTTCCATTTGTGTTCAAATTTAATATTGCCAATCTGTTTTCCCTTCCAACCAATCCACATATCCAACCGACCCAAGTCTAAATTTCATCGCCAATGGCAATTTTTTCGCCGCCCGATGTTCGATTTTGCAAAAAACAGGCAAGTCGCTTTCAGAAAATTTGGGCAAAAAACAGGCGGGCGTGGCAGGTTTTGGAATTTTAAAATTGAAATTTTGGGAAAATTTCGGTCTTCCAAAAAAATCAACCGCGAACATTTTTGGTTTAAAAAATTGACTGGTCGGCAAAATTTTTTCCATTGAAAAATGAAAAATAGAAAGCCCGTTTTGGCCGTGCAAATCATTGATTTTCAGGAAAATAACTAAAAAAACGGGAAGCAAAATCTTTGTCATTTTTCAAAAATATTTGCCCAAAGTTAGCCACAAAAAAAACAGGGAGCAGCCACCGCCGCTCCCTGTTTTTTTTAAAATCAAATCCTCAAATCACCAAATTTCAAAAACACCACCCGCCTTTTGCCAAAACCGCCGCCGCGATTTCCCGACGTTTCACTTTCACATTCACCGCCGGGTATTTTGTAAAACGTTTCACGCCCATCAAAAAAGTTTTCAGCAAATCACCTTCGGCAAACGAAGCGATAGCGTCGGTCGCGTTTTTGGTCATCCGAGTCGTCGCATCGTGCAAAAACACCTGCAACATGGCATCGTAAATTTCCTGCGGCTGTGCTTTCACCCGGTCGTTCAATTTTTCGATGCGCAACAACATGGACTCGGCCACGAAAAGGTCGGTCAACATATCCGCGCAATTCATCAGGATTTCCTGCTCGTCTTTCAGGTTGAGTTTTCCGTCCATTTGCATTTTGGCGGCGCCGCCCGCCGTCATCAAAATTATTTTTTTAAAATCTGAAACCGCCTTTTTTTCCTCGGCATAATCGCCTTCCGGACGGTCGAATGAAGGCATGGAACTCAATTCTTTTTGCACCGCCCACGCTGGGGAAACGATGTCCAACTGACCTTTCAAAGCCCGTTTGAACAATTGGTCCACCATCAACATCCGGTTGATTTCGTTCGTGCCTTCATAAATCCGATTGATCCGGCTGTCGCGGTACGCCCGCGCCGCAGGAAATTCTTCGCTGAAACCGATGCCGCCGTGGATTTGCACATTTTCGTCCACGCAAAAATCGGTGACTTCCGAGCCGTAAACTTTCAAAATCGAACATTCGATGGCGTATTCTTCGGCGGCTTCGAGCGTTGCCTGTCCGAAGGTTTTTCCCTCCGATTCTTCCATCGCTTTTTTGTCCTGCATCAATTGCGAGGTGCGGTACATCGCACTTTCGCCCGCGAAAATTCGAATTGCCATTTCCGCCAATTTGTGCTGGATTGCCCCAAAATTGCCAATTGGCTGGCCAAATTGGTGGCGTTCGTTCGCATATTTTGCCGACATTTCGAGCACTTTTTTCGCGCCACCGATGCACATCACGCCCAATTTGAACCGCCCGATGTTCAAAGCATTGAAAGCAATCAAGTGGCCTTTGCCGATTTGGCCGAGCACATTTTCGGCGGGGACTTTTACATTTTCAAAAAATACTTGCCGCGTCGAGCTGCCTTTGATGCCCAATTTATCTTCCTCCGCGCCCATCGTCAGCCCCGGCGAGTTTCGTTCGACGATAAAACCAGTGAATTTGTCGCCCCCGATTTTTGCAAAAACGATGAAAATATCGGCAAAACCGGCATTTGAAATCCACATTTTTTGCCCGTTCATTAAATAATGTGTGCCGTCGGCAGACAAATCGGCGCGCGTTTTTGCGGCCAAAGCATCCGAGCCGCTGCCCGGTTCGGTGAGGCAATACGCCGCTTTTAAATCTCCGGCGACGAGACCGGGCAGAAATTTATGCTTTTGTTCTTCCGTTCCAAAATACAAAATCGGCAACATCCCGATGCCGGTGTGCGCCGCAAATGAAACGATGAACGACCCAGCAACGCCCAATTCTTCCGAAATTAAAGTGTTGGTGTTCGTGTCCATCGGCATTCCACCGTATTCTGCGGGGATGTGGCTGCCGAGCAAACCGAGGTCGCCCATTTTTTTGAGTAGGCCGGGCGAAACGCCGGGCTCCAATTTTTCAATTCGCGCCCGCACCGGTTCGATTTCAAAATTGATAAAATCGTCGGTCATTTGTTTGACCATCAATTGTTCTTCGTTGAATTCTTCGGGGATGAAAATATCATCCAATTGGCTGTCGCGGATGAGAAATTCACCGCCCTTCAAAACATCGGTTTCGACCAACATATCCGTCATCGTATTTTAGTTGAAATGTTAAAAAATGGGTTTATCCAGCGAGGATTCGCCACAAAAGTACATTTAAACGAGGAATTTCAAAAAATGGAAGAAGATTTTTTGACAAAATTTTTAAATTTATACCTAGTGGTTTTGAGGTTTGAAAAGTTTTTGGCCTAAAAAAATGACCACGAGTTGCCCCGTGGTCACCTTGTTTATTTTGAAATTTGAAAATCAATTATTTCACAATCGAAAGTCGAACTGCGCCCACATCTTTTCCATCGGTCAGACGAAGCAAATACGTCCCGGCTGGCAAATCCGATAAATCCAACGGATGTGAAATTTCCACCGCGGATTTTTCAATTTCAAAACTCCGCAACCGCCGTCCGGCAGCATCGAAAACCGAAAATTCAAGTCGGTTGGTGAGCGAAGTCGAACCATTTTTCAATAAAATATTGAAAAAACCAGTGCTCGGATTGGGTGAAATTTCGAGACCCCATTTTGAATTTGGCTCGACCGTGCCGATGTAATTCAACATGAAAGTCGTCGTCACCTCGCAGCCGTTCGCATCCGTCACCGCGATGAAATAATTTCCGTTCGGCAGATTTGGAAAAATATTGGAGGACTGGTTTGCACCGTTGTTCAAACTATATAAAAACGGTGGAGTGCCGTTTTGAACCGCCACTTCGATGTCGTCCATCGTGTTCGAAGCCGAAATTTGCATCGCCGGGCCAGGGTTAAATTGAAAGGTCACCGTTTTTACAAAACCCTCGCTGTCAGTCACTTGCACCGTGTAATTGCCCGGCGCGACATCCCCGAAACGCACGTTAAAATTGCAATTTCCAGTAAAAATGGCGGAAGCCGTGTTCGGCGTGATTGTAAATGTGTACGGCGGGTAGCCATTGTTGGCGCACAAATCCACCTGCAAGTTTTCAGGTGGGCAAGGGGTCGAAATCGGAAAAATTTCAGCCGTCAAAGTATTCGCTAAAACATTGATTGTCAATGTTTGCGTGCAGCCGTTCGCGTCTTTTACAGTAATTGTGTGCGAGCCGCCAGGCACATTTTGGAAAATTTTTCCAGTTTGAAAAGTACCGCCGTCGAGACTGAAAGTCAACGTGCCCGTGCCGCCGGAAGCCGTCACCGTGACCGTTGATTGGACAGCTGTCGCCGAAGCAACGATGGCTGGCGGGGCGATGATTGCCACATTATTTATCGTAAAAATTTCGCCCGCCGCGTCGCGTACCGTGATGTTGTAATTTCCAGCCGCGAGGTTTGTAAAAATTGGAGATGTTTGGAAATTCACGCCATCCAAAGAATACTCAAAAGCAGGTGTCCCGCCGCTGGCCGTGACCGTAATTTGACCGTTGTTGCTGGTCGCGCAGTTTGGACTGATGGGCTTAACATTTGCGCTCAGCGCGGTGTAATCCATTGTAAACGAGGAAGTTCCGGTGCATCCGTTCGCGTCGGTGGCCGTCAAAACATAACTTCCGTTGGGCAAATTCGGGAACGACCCGCTGGCAGATTTGTCGCCATTTGAAAGTTCAAAAGTGAATGGGGAGGTGCCGCCTGTGGCCGTTCCGGTCACGTCATTTGAAAAAACAGTTGCCGCCGCAGCGACCGCCGCAGGTTCTGAAATCGTGAAATTATTGATTTCAAAAACTGTCCCGGCGGCATCTTTTACAAAAATCGTGTGGCTGCCCGCCGCGACATTTGAAAAATCCCCGCTGGTTTGGTAGGCATTTCCATCCAATTTAAATTGGTAGGTTGGGATGCCGCCCGTTGCCGAAACCGACAAATTTGCGCCACCGCCAAAACATGGAATGGCTGCCGTGATTTCTACATTTCCAGAAAGTGCTGCGACCGAAATCGTTGCGCTCGCTGTGGCCGTGCAGCCGTTCGCATCGCGCACCGTAATTGTGTAATCGCCGTTTGCCAGATTGCCGAAAGTATTTCCAGATTGAAAATTCGTGCCGTCCAAACTGAACGTCAAATTGCCCGTGCCGCCGGTCGCCGAAACCGTTGCGGTGTTCAAATTTGCGGAAGCGGAAACAGAAATCACGGTCGGTTCTTCCAAAACTACGGTTTGCGTGGTCATGGTCAGGCCAAAATTATCCTTCACTTCAACAGAATAACTGCCCGGCGCGAGGTCAGTGAAAACATTTGAACCTTGAAAAGCATCGCCATTCAAACTGTATTGATAAGGCGTTTGGCCGCCCGCAACTTCCACGACGAGCGCGCCGTTGGCATCGCCGTTGCACAAAATCGGAGATTGGACAGCCAAATTGACGACCAAAGAATTGACCGCAACCAAAGCCGTCGCCGTCGCCGTGCATCCATTTTCATCTTTTACGATGGCGTTGTAAATGCCATTTGGTAGATTTTCAAAGAAATTATTTGTAGTAAAAGATTGGTTGTCAATGGAATAAGTCAAAACGCCGGTGCCGCCGCTGCCATTGATTGTCAAATCATCTGTGCTGACAGTTGTGCTTGCGGTGATTGCCGATGGGTTATTTAAAATGACTTGGTTCGTGGTCAAAGTAAAACCGTTCACGTCCGAAACGACGACAGCGTAACTGCCCGCGACGAGGTTTGAAAAAACATTGGACGGCTGGGGCGCACCATTATTTAAGGTAAATGAAAATGGCGCAGTCCCGCCCGTCGTCGTCGCGGTGATTTGGCCGTTCGAGCCGTTGTGGCAAGAAATTTCGGTAGTCGAGGCAAGGCTGGCAGCCAACGTATTTTGGACAATATTGATTTGAAACAAACCATTGTGAAACCACGCCGAGTTGTTTTCATCTTCAAAATCAAAAACAAAACTGTCGGTCGTGGCCGCGTTTCCGTTGTGGGTGTACGAAACTTGGTTCGCATCAATATTTGCCTGCGAAAAACTATCGCCCACCGCGAGCGGATTTCCGTTCAAAGTCAAAGTGCCGTGCTGCGGCAACGAAAGCAAAATGTAAGTCACTTGCCCAGTTCCCGCGCTGGCTTGCGCTTGCAAATTGGCGGTCGGAATGTTTTTCAAACCACCCTGCGGCACGGAAAGCGGCGAATTATTTGATAAAATACCCGCCAAAACGGGGTCGGAAAAGCAAAAATTCAAAGACCAAGACGTGATTTGACCGCCATCTTCCGGGCCGTACAAATCGGCGACGAGCAGCGACCAAGTTCCTGCGGCATTTTTTCCATCAAAAATGGACAAACTTTCGAGCGATTGAAAAGTCCCGGCAATCGCAGGGTTTGTGGTCGCGCAAGCATCTTCAAAATTGGTGGAAGTCAATGCTGCCTCGTCGTCGAGGCTTGCGGAAATGTTGTTTCCCGAACAACCAAAAGCAGTGGCGGGAATGCCCGGTTGGTCAAAAAGAATGATGGTATCGCCGCTCGGATTGGACAAGCCGGCGAGCAAATCACCGACGTAAGTATGTCCGATTTGGAAAGTCAAATTGACATCCGTCACCACTTTATTGGCCGGAACATTCAAATTTGAAACGACTAAAAATGCGGTGGTCGCGGCAGAATCAATCATTTTCGGCACGTCCGAACTCGCAAAAGTTTGGTTGCAAACTTCAAAACCGGTTTGAAAAGCTGAAATCGGCGATAAACCGCCGAGCCCGCAAGTGTTCGAGGCCTGCACCCGCCAATAATAAATCGTTGAACCGTTGAGCAGCGGGGGAGTGACAAAATTGGTGTCCACATTTGCCGATAATATTATCGAACCCGCTGAAAATGAGGGGTTTGTGGCCAATTCTACAAAATAATTTTCAGCAAAATTCACCTCCGACCATTTCAAAACGACGGTCGGCGCGACTCCCGCCTGCCCGTCAATCGGCGCGGTGGCCGATGCCAAAACGGTCGGTGTGCCGGGCAAAACGGTTACTGAAATTTTGGTGGTTTGAACCGTTGCTCCGGAAGTTCCGGTGACGGTCAAAGTATATTTTCCAACCATCGCCGACGTAAAATCGGAGAGTGAAACATTGGTAGTTTGGTTCACCGTCGGCGTCGCTGGGTTTGGATTTGCGGAAGCCGTCGCGCCCGCCGGGAGGCCGGAAAACGTGAAATTTACAGGATTTGCAAAATTTAAAATCGAAGTCAAATTCACATCAAAATTGCCCGTTGCGCCAGCGCAAACTGAAACCGAATTTGAATTTGTGCCCAAAACGAAAGTCGGGGTGGGCGGCAATTCTATTTTAAAATTGGTATTTGAAATGTCGTAAAAGTAGTTGTCGATGGCTTCCACTTTTACCCGGCAAGTCGTAGAAAGATTGTTCGGAACGGTGACGGCAGCCGTGCCGGAGTTCGGGACATCTTCCGCCAAAACAATTGGATAGGTCAATCCGCCGTCG
The DNA here is from genome assembly GCA_031398055.1 of Saprospirales bacterium. GTDB lineage: Bacteria > Bacteroidota > Bacteroidia > Chitinophagales > Saprospiraceae > M3007. The sequence continues at coordinate 13,878 of JANNMS010000220.1, forward strand.
GTCGAAAGTGAAATTTTGACGTTCGCCGTGTTCACCGGAGCGGCTGCGGTGTTTGCCACATTCCAAGTTACATCTTTTGCATCGCCGACAAACCAAGTGATTGCCGTGTTCGGAGCAGTGACCAAAAATGGCCCAGCCGCTGCCGAAACTGTCAAAGTCAAATCATCTTCCTCCGTGCAGCCGCCGACCGCAGCATTGTCGCGGGCGGTGACCCGGAATTTTAATGTCCGGCCAACGGATGGCAAGACTTCCCATGTATTTGCAGTGTTGTTTATCACATTTGCCAAAGGTGGAAAAAACCGCGTCGGCGAGCTCGTCGGATTCAGCGAACGAAAAAGCGGCCCCGCCGTGCTGGTCGAAACCGGCGGCGTCGCGGCTTGCGCCGGGTCCATTTGTTCCCAACAAAATGTCAGCGGGTTGCCGTCGGGGTCGATTGCGAATGCGGTCAAAGCAAAAGGGGTTGATTTTGGGATGGTTTTGTTCAACCCCGCGTCCACATTTGTCGGTGCAGTATTTCCAGTGATGGTTTTTACCGGGCAAGTATTTCCAGTGCTCGTGGTGACGAAATTGCCAATTTCTTGCAAATTGATGGCTTGAAAATAGGCATCCGAATGCGGCTGAACATTCGAACCACAAATCCCGGCGTAAGCCATGATGGTCGAGCCGCTGCCCGGTTCCATGCCGGTGGTCGAGTTTCCGTCGCCGTCGCAATTATTATACGTGTGGTTTCCGCCGAATTGGTGCCCCATTTCGTGCGCGACATAATCAATATCAAAACCATCGCCGATTGGCTGACCCAAACCAGTTACGCCCCGCGCTTTGTTGCCATTGTTGCAAATGCAAGAAAGGTTCGCGATGCCGCCGCCTCCCGTGCTAAAAACGTGACCCATGTCATAATTGGCCGAGCCAATCACCGTGGTCATGTTGGTTTGGTTTTGGCCGAGCATCGTGCCGCCACTGTTATTTGTAAATGGGTCGGTGGCCGAATTGGTATAAATCACCAAATCTGTATTCGCCACCAAAACCATCGTGATGGCCAGTTCTTTTTCATAAACACCATTCACCCGGTTCATCGAAGTGACAATCGCGGCGAGCGCAGGTGCTTTGTTTGTGCCGGTTGCACCGTGAAAATTGGCATATTCTCCGGTGCAAGCCATCGCCAAACGGTAGGTTCTTTTTTGGCAATCGCCCTGAAATCTTTGTTCCGAAATCAAATTTGGGTCGGTCGCGAGGCTTTCCGTTTCGCAAATAAATTGCGGCGCGTCTTTTCGCGAGTAATCTTTTTTGAAATAAGAAATGTAATTTTCGGTGTCGCCGACGGCAAACGGGTCGATGAAAATCGTCCCTGTTTTTTCGGACAAAATCATGGCGTGAAAACCTTTCATCGTCAAATCACACTTCAAAAACGCGGTCGGATCCGTGATGCCGACACCCGTAAAAGTTCGGATTTCAGGGTATTTCGCCTGCAAATCATTTTCCATAATCGGGGTTTCGGTCAACCGAAAATCGGCCAACGAACCATCGGGCATCGGAATTTGGAAAACGGTTTGGTTGTTTTTTGAAAGAATCACCTCGTTTTGATAAGGCAATTGTTTTGGCGTGGCCGCAAAAACCGTTTTCAAATTGGCCAAATCCAACCGCAGGGTGCGGTATTTTTGAGGAATGATTTGGCGGGTGTTTTTGGTCGGCAGGTTTTTTTCCTGCACGTCGTTCCAAAGATTTTGGGAAAAAATATTTCCCGAAAACGAAGCGAGTAAAATAAGACAGATAAAATTTTTCACCATCGCGAGGTTGGATTTTTCGGACAAAACGCAGATTTTCTATTTTCTAAAACCCAACGTCCAACGTCCATTTTATTAAAATTTGATTGGTAAATAACGAGCCGTGAAAGTAGCGCAAACCGTTTGGATGGAAAAAGGGGAAATTGGTTTAGCAAGTGTTGGGCAAAAAATTTGGGGCAAGTGGCTTTCCTTTTTCAAATATTTAGAACTTTGCGGCTAAAATGTTTGACACATAGTCCACAGAGGAGTTTTCACATAGAACACATAGATTTTTATTTTCAAAATCCTATGTGTTCTACATGAAAACTCCTCTGTGGACTATGTGTCAAACAAATCACTTGATTTTTAAATTTTCAAAACATGGAAGACGTCTCAAAAACTTTGTCCGACGCCCGCGAACACATGGACAAAGCCATCGAACACCTGCACCACGAACTCGCAAAAGTCCGCACCGGAAAAGCGAGCACCAATTTGTTTGCCGACCTTCAAGTCGATTATTATGGCACGCCGGTTCCGCTTTCGCAGGTCGCCAATTTGCAGGTCAGCGATGCCCGCACCATTATTATCCAGCCCTGGGAAAAGAAAATGTTGGGGCCCATCGAACGGGTCATCATCAATTCGAACCTCGGAATGACCCCGATGAACGACGGCGAAGTCATCCGCATGTCGGTTCCACCGCTCACCGAAGAACGCCGCGTCGAACTTTCAAAAAAAGCAAAAGCCTGCGGCGAGGAAGGAAAAGTGGCCGTCCGGAACCTCCGGCACAAAGCCTTGCACAATATTAAAGAAGCCGTGAAAGGCGGGCTGCCCGAAGACACTGGCAAAAAAAAGGAAAATGAATTGCAAGACATGGTCAACAAATTTGTCGAAAACATCGACAAAATCGTGGCTGGCAAGGAAAAAGAAATAATGACAGTTTGATGTTGAGATATTGGGATATTGAGATATTTTTTGAAATTCAAAAAATTGTATGGCAATATCCCTCTATCCCAATATCATCCAATATCTCAATAAAAAATGAATTTAGAAAAATTAGTAGTCGTTTCCGGCCTGCCGGGTGTCCACAAAATTGTCAACACCCGCAGCAATGGCCTGATTATCCACGATACCATTGAAAACCGCTCGCGTTTCGTGCCGATGCGCGCCAACCAATTCACTGCCCTCGGCACCGTTTCGGTTTACACCGATGCCGATGTGGACAGCATCCCGCTCGGCGATGTTTGGCAAAAAATATTTGACAACCTCGAAACCGTGCCGCTCGTGCCGCAGTCGGCCAGTTCGGCGGAGTTTCGGGCGTATTTTTCAAAAGTAATGCCGGAGCACGACCACGACCGCGTCCACATCAACGACATCAAAAAATGTTTGAAATGGTTTGCTTTTGCTTTTGAAAAAGGACTTTTGAAAACTGATAAAGTAGAAGAAAAAACAGACGAAGCAGCAATTGAAACGCCTGTCGAAACTACTGAAAAAACCGAAACCGAATCAGCCAAACATGGATTAGTTTTATAAACAAAACAAAATATTCCCTTATAAAAACCTTATGTTTTCTATGTGAAAACACCTATGTTGTCTATGTGTCAAAACCCATAAAATGTACAAAGGAAAAAAAGTTGTCGTCGTGCTGCCGGCCTACAATGCAGCCAAAACTTTGGAAAAAACCTACCGCGAAATCCCGTTTGACCTCGTGGACGACGTGATTTTGTGCGACGACCACAGCCGCGACAACACCGCAGAACTGGGTCGCCAACTCGGAATCCGACACGTTTTGGTGCACGAAAAAAACAAAGGCTACGGCGGGAACCAAAAAACGCTGTACAACAAAGCCCTCGAAATCGGCGGCGACATTGTCATCATGCTTCACCCTGATTACCAGTACACCCCAAAACTAATCCCGTCGATGGTCAATATTATCGGCGAAGAATTGTACCCGGTCGTTCTCGGCTCCCGCATTTTGGGGATGGGCGCGCGAAAAGGTGGCATGCCGCTGTACAAATACGTGTTCAACCGGATGCTCACTTTTACACAGAACACGTTGATTCACTACAAGTTAAGTGAATATCACACGGGTTATCGGGCGTTCAACCGCGAAGTTTTGGAGACGATAAATTTCAATGCGAACTCCGACGATTTTGTTTTTGACAACGAAATGCTATCGCAAATTGTCTTCGCCGGTTTCGACATCGCCGAGGTGACCTGCCCCACGAAATATTTTCCAGAAGCGTCGAGCATCAATTTTCAGCGCAGCGCGAAATATGGCATGGGCGTTTTGCGGGTGTCGGGGTCGCATTTTTTGCAGCGGCTGGGGCTGGCCAATTTTGAGATGTACAAAAAAGTAAATTAGGGTAACATTTCACATAGTTCAAATAGGAGTTTTCACATAGAAAACATAGATTTTATTATCGAAAACCTATGTTTTCTATGTGAAAACTCCTATTTGAACTATGTGATAATCATATCCAAATTTGGGAAAAATGGTTTTCTGGACGACAATTTGCCTGCTTTTTACTTTGGCCTATGCCGTTTTGATGGCCGTTTATTTTCATGGCTGGCGAAAATTAGAATCCTTCATTTTTCCCCAAAATTTTTCCCCAAAAACAAAAATCACCGTCGTCGTCCCCGCCAGAAACGAAAGCCAAAATATCGTGGCTTGCCTGAAATCAATTTTGGAAAATGACTACCCGCCCGACCTTTTTGAAATCATCGTCGTGGACGATTTTTCAGACGACGGCACTGCCGAAAAAACAAGCCAAATTGCTGAAAATCAAAAAGTTAGCCTCCGAATTTTACGGCTCGCCGATTTCGTTTTTCCCACCGAAAACACCATTTCTTTCAAAAAAAAAGCCATCGAAATTGCCATCCGCGAAGCCTCGGGCGAAGTCATTTTGACCACCGACGCCGATTGCGAAGTGCCGAAAAATTGGCTGCACGGCATGGCTTTCGCTTTTGAAAAAAACGAAAATGTGCAGATGGTCGCCGCGCCAGTCTTGTTTTTTCGGGAGCAAAATTTTATCGAAAAATTCCAGACTTTGGATTTCGCAGGGATGATGGGCGTGACTGGGGCGGGCATCCGGTTGGGTTTTCAACGGATGGGAAATGGCGCAAATTTGGCCTACCGAAGATCCGCGTTTTTCGCCGCCGAAGGTTTTTCGGGCAACGAAAACCGGGCATCGGGCGACGATATTTTTTTGATGCAAAAAATCGCTGCCGCAAATCCGCAGGGCATTTTGTTTTTGAAAAACCGGGAAATGACCGTCCAAACTCGCGCCCAACCGAACATTCAATCTTTTGTAAATCAACGAATTAGATGGGGTTCAAAAAATGCAGCCTACTCTGAAAAATGGGTCACGGCAGCCGTCGCGTCTGTGTTTTTTTTCTGCTGGACAATCATTTTCAACTTGATTTTGGTGTTCATTTTTCCTGAAAAAATAGCTCCGGTTTTGGCCGTTCAAATTTTTGTGAAATTGCTGGCCGACTGGTTTTTGCTTTCCGAAATGTGCCGGTTTTTCAACCGCCGCGAACTTCTAAAAATATTTTTACCGTCGTTTTGGCTGCACATTTTTTACATCGCCGTGGTCGGCGCGGCGAGTATTTTTTTCAAAAAATATGAATGGAAAGGTCGGAGGGTTTCCTAAAAAATTTTCATCGAAATGGAAATTCAAACTCAAAACCATCTTCCTCCACCTGATAATATTTCAAAAAAACCTTCACCGATTGCAGGTCGTCCTTCCAGATTTGGTACTGTTTTTCAGTTTCTTTCACCGATTTTTTCATCTTTTTCACGTCTTTTTCAAAGAAGTACATCGCAATCGAGGCTGAAAAAATCTCTTGCCGCCTGCCGCCGCCGCGCATAAAATTGAGTTGACCGAGCAGATTTTGAGCCATTTGCATCAATTCTTGCTCCTGCTGGCGCAGCACTTTATTGAAATATTTGAGTTTTTCATCGGCCATGTTTTCCAATTTTTCGCGGTCGATCCGTTCAAATTCAAGTTGCAATTGCAACAAAGCCATCAAATTATTGGCCTCGTAAGCCTCCGTGACGCGCTGCATAATTCCATTTTTTCGCTCTTTTTCGGTCGGGTCAAGTTCGCGGTCGGGGTGAAAAGTTTTCACCAAATCGAGGTAAATTTCGCGGACGGACTGCGTCGTTTGTTTTTCCTCGGCTGCTTTTTCGGCCTCGCGCTGCCGTTGTTTTTCGGTTTTTGGGCGTTCGGCACGGCGTTGTTTTTGCTCAAAATGCCGCGTTTTTTGTTCAAATTCTGCCTCGTGCATTTTTTGGTGCAGCCGCTCGCGGATTTCCTCGGCAGTTTTTAAATCATCAAAATCTTCCCCGGTGAACATCGAAGCCGCGAATTTCAGTGATTCCAATTCGTCATCTTCCTCCATTTTCAAATCTTCTTCCAAATCACTTTCGGCGTGTTTTTCATAAATCGGGCGCAGGTCGGCGAATTTTTCGTCGTCCATTTTGAGCAGTTCAAAAGCCTCTTGACTGATGTAAAAACTCAATTTTTCTTTCTCTTTTTTAGAAAATTTTTCGCGGTCAAAATAGCGGTCGAACAGCCGCACGATTTCGGCGATGACCTCGACCCGTTTGTTTTCGAGCGGCACCAACTCTTTTTGCGCCCGCGCATTCAATTTTGGCAGGACATCTTCCAACTCTTTGATTTCCAATTGGATAGCCTCGATTTTTCGACTCAGCCGGTTGAATTCTTTCTGGTTTTTGGTGAGCAGTTTGCTTTCTTTTCCGGCGCCGACGATGACGATTTGGGAAGATTTTTTTTCCATAAATATATTTTGAGGCGGCGAAGAAAAGACATTTTTTGAAAAAATGTCTTGGCTCAATTATGAATTCAAGTTGCTGGTCAAAAAGGTGCGTAGCACCTAAATATTTGTAGAAATTACGCCTCATCAGCCATCAGAGGTGCGTAGCAACTTATTATTTTGTCGCTATTATTTAGGTGGTACGCACCTGTTTGTCCCGCAACTTT
>JANNMS010000222.1:0-2480 GCA_031398055.1 Saprospirales bacterium
GGTTTTTAACAAAAAATCTATGTGCCTCTATGTGAAAAAACCTATGAATCTATGTGTCAAAAAGACCCCAAATCCCGCACAAAAGCATCTTTGTGCATCGCCCGAACTTGCTTTTTAAAATTATCGGCCTCTGTTTTTGAATTAAAAATACCCACCATCACCCGGTACAAATTGTCGCCGGAAACCGAGGGCGAAATCACGGCAACTGGCTGTTGGCCAAATTGAGAAAGGCACAAATTTTTCATTTCATCCGCACCGTCCGCCGTCGAAGAAGCCATGACTTGAACGGCAAACCCAGTCGGTTTTTTAATTTACCAAAAAATTCCAGTTCCAGTTGAGGCAGCAGGCGCGGCAAAAGTTGCTGGCGCAGGCCGAAACGGTTGGGGAAAAAGCACAGGCTCGCCAGTTGTGGTTGGCGTCAATTCTTCGGGATGCGTGCTTGGATAAATTTCTGGTTTTGCCGTCGCCAAATTGTGGTTATCGGCCACTGGTTTTGCCAAACCCGTTTCGGATTGCGTGGGCGCAGGTTCTTCTTTTTTCTTTTTAAAAATGCGCCATTTCTGGTTTTTATCGGGCGATTGGCCGGGCGCGACGGCAGTTTCGGTGGGTTTCGTGATGTTGTCAACAAATGCAACTTCTGGCGAAACGGGTGGTTTTGGCACTTCCACCGAATCCAAGACTGCACCCGGTACTGGCTTGTCAGTAGTCAAAAACGCTTCTGGCATCGCCACTGAATTGCCTTCCGGGCAGGTACGATGTTCTTTTTTGTCAAAAAGTTGGATCCACGACATCATCCGATTGGGCGAAACGTAGTTTTCGTACCGCGCCACCTCGTTTCCGCAGGCATCCAAAATCAAGGTTGTCGGCAGGCGTTCGATGGAAAAATGCTGTTTGTAATTCAGTCCGTCGAAATTGTCGACATCAATTTTTGCGGCCACGCAGTTTTGCTCGACGTAATCCACCAAATCCGGCTCCGTCCAGACATATTCGTCCATGACCTTGCAGGGTGCGCACCAGTCGGCGTAAAATTTTACGATGATCAGTTTGCCGGATTTTTGCGCCTTGAAACGGGCGGCGGTGAGGTCGTTTGAAATAAAATCAATGTTCGAGGCCGTCGCTGTGCCAGCGAGGAGCAGGAAAAAAAATAAAAATCTCATAGTAAAAATGCGAAAAAGTAAGTTCGATTAAAAGACGTTGGACGTTAGACGTTGGATTTTAGACTTGGATTTTAAACATGAATCTGCACCAAAGTCCAAAGTCCAAAGTCCAAAATCCAACGTCCTTTTTGCTACCTTCGCCGCCCAGTTTTGCTCACTAAATCCAAAACGATGCCAAAAGCAGTAAAAGCAGCAATCACCGGCGTTCACGGTTGGGTTCCCGAAGACCGATTGACGAACGCCGATCTCGAAAAAATGGTCGAAACCAACGACGAATGGATTGTCTCGCGGACGGGCATTCGCGAACGCCGGATTTTGCGGACGCCGGGTTGGGCAACGAGCGATATGTGCGCCGAAGCCGTGCGCGGACTTTTGGAAAAAACCAACACGAATCCGGGGCAAATCGATATGATTATCGTCGCGACGGTCACGGCGGACATGGTTTTTCCGGACACCGCCAACACGGTGTGTGATAAAGTTGGGGCAAAAAATGCGTTCGGGTATGATATCAATGCTGCGTGTTCCGGGTTTTTGTTTGCCTTGGCGACGGGTGCGCAGTTTGTTCAAAATGAAACTTATCAAAAAGTGATCGTCGTCGGTGCAGACATGATGTCGAGCATAATTGATTATCAAGACAGAAATACGAGCATCATTTTTGGCGACGGGGCGGGCGCGGTTTTGCTCGAAGCGAGGAAAGATGGGACAGGGATCCAAGATTTTGTGTTGCGCGGCGACGGCTCTGGCCGGCACGTTTTGCACATGAAAGCAGGCGGTTCTTTGAAACCTGCAAGCCACGAAACCGTCGACAACCGCGAACATTTTGCCTATCAAGATGGGAAAAAAGTTTTTGTCCAAGCCGTTCGCGGCATGGTCGGGACGGTGGAAGAGATTTTGCGCCGCAACCATTTGCTTGCCGGAGATATTAATTGGGTCGTGCCGCACCAAGCAAATATGCGGATCATCAATTCGGTGGCCGAGCACCTCAATTTTCCGATGGAAAAAGTGATGGTCAACATCGAAAAATACGGGAACACGACCGCCGCGACGCTGCCACTTTGCCTCTGGGAATACGAAAAGCAATTGAAAAAAGGCGATAATATCGTTTTGACTGCTTTTGGTGGCGGGTTTACGTGGGGTTCGCTGCTTTTAAAATGGGCGTATTGAAACCTAAGATTTCGGAAAATTTGCCGTTGTTGGCGTCCTCGCCAACAACTTTTTTGTTGTTTTTTTTTGAGAAATATTGTTTTTGGCGGGGACGCCAACAAAGGCAAATTTTCCGAAATCATAGGTTTGAATAAGCCCATTTTAAAATCATCGAACCCC
>JANNMS010000343.1:0-62539 GCA_031398055.1 Saprospirales bacterium
CCAATAACCATTTTCCCAATAACCAATCATCCGTCCTCAAATTTTGCCCCGGCCGGCTGCCGATATTTTTGAAAAGGGATTTTCAAAAGATTGCCAATTTTGCTGTGTTCGTCGGGTTCGAGGTGGGTATCGATGCCAAAAATGATTTTTTCGTTGTCCATTTTTGTAAACGTGCCGAAAATCCGATCCCAAATTGAGAAGATATTTCCAAAATTCGAATCAGTTTGCGGCAACATATAATGATGGTGAACGCGGTGCATCCGGGGCGTGACCAACACCCACGACAGCACATTTTCCACGGATTTCGGAAATTGGATATTCGCGTGGTTGAACTGCGAAAGTGCCGCCGACATGGCCTGATACATCATAATTATCCACCATGGCGCACCGGCCAAAACCGCGCCTGCCGTCGTAAAAACAAACCGAAAAACGCTCTCGCCAGGGTGGTGGCGATTGGCCGATGTGGTGTCCACATTTCGGTCGGTGTGGTGGACGAGGTGAAAACGCCACATCCACTTCACCCGATGTTCCATCCAGTGGATAAAATACGCGCCAATCAAATCCAAAAGCAGCAATCCGACAATCATCGTCAGCCAACTCGACATTTTTGGCAACCAGTTCAGGATACCAAAATCGTTGGCAACCGCCCAATCGCTCGCCCGCAAAAGCAAAAAAGCCATCAGAAAATTGACCAAAACAGTGGTGAACGTGAAAAAAATATTGATCCCGGCGTGCTGCCATTTTCGGTATTTCCAATTGAAAAGTGGCACGGCACTTTCGATCAGCCAAAAAAAAGCGATGCCGCCGACCAAAATCATAGAGCGGTGGGCGGAAGGGATGGTTTGGAAATAATTAATCAGCGAGTCCATTTTATTGATTTATGATTAAATGTCGGAATCAAAATTTACAGAATTTTGGAATTTACAAAATTGGACAAATCTTGAAAATTCTAAAATTCTGTAAATTCTGATTCGAACACTTGATTTTCGATTTCATATTTCTTCCGCCATTTTCATAAAAAGCAATTGAAAAAACAGAAAAAACGCCACGCCCAGAGCCGTTTCAATCGTATATTCTGCCAAAAAAGAAGTGAAAACTATCAATTGAAAAACGGCAAACAAATAAAAACCAGCCACCCGTTTTGACAAAAAAAGTGGCCGATAAAATGCCCACAAACTTAACAACAAACCCAGAAAACCAGTCGCCGAAAGGATGTAGAGAAATTGATTGTGCGGCAATTTTATGTTGGTTTGATAATTTGGAAATTTTTCGGCGGCCACCCGTTTCATTTCCGCTGGTAAATCGCCCGTGCCGACGCCCAAAACTGGGTGCGTTTTTGCCAATTCCCAACCGGCCAACATCGAAGTTTTTCGGGACGAATCTGAATAATGCAAACCCTCGGCGGTGTTCGTTTTTCCCCAATCCCAACGCATGTACGATATTTTTTGGGCGAGCGAGGGGATCGTTTTTGCTGCCGTAAATGTGATCAAACCTAAAAAAAGTAACATCGCCAGCCCCGAAAGCCATCTTTTTTCCAAAAAAATAAACCTAAAAATGGTAAAAACGAGTGCCACGTAAATCGCCGCCAAACCACTTCGCACCGATTGGATGTGCAAAAAAATGAACAGGAAAATTGCCGCTGCACCCAAAAAATATGGGTCGCGCGGGTGTTTCCAAAAATCCTTTTTTTGCGCCAGCCAACCTGCCAAAATCACGCCCGTCGCGGCCAGCAAACTGAACCGGATGTGGTTGCCGCGCGGCACCGGCATCGTCCGGCCATCGTGCAGATTTTGCATGATTTCAGTATAATTTTGGAAAAAATTGACCAAAACGCCCGCCGCCGTGCAGAAAATCAGCCCCAAAAAAAAGTAAAAAATCAGGCGGAAATGTTTGGTTTCGAGGCGAGGCAAATTGGCAAAAGCAAAAGGCAAGACAAAAAACGGAATCCGGACGCGCACCCTTTCCCAAAAAAACGTCCCAGTTTCTGACCAAAAACCACTGACCAGCGGCACGAAAAAAAGCAAGGCCAGCACCACGAGGTTTTTGTTTTTAAAAAAATTTTGGAAGGCAATTTTCAAAATTTGGAAAACGCGCCGAAAAGCCGTCCGGTCGTTGATGGAATCTGTCCGGTCGTTGAGCGAAGTCGAAACGTCGGCCACGTTCCACAAACCCGCTGCGACCAAAAACCAAAAACTCGCCGACAACAAAAACGGCGAAAACACCATGCCGAAGGCCAGCAAGAAACTTGAAAAAACGATTGTCCATTGAATTTTTGAAGTGTGCAAAGTCGAAATTTTGGGCAAACGTAAACCTACTTTGTCAGAATCAGAATTTTCAGGATTTTAGAATTTTCAAAATTTGGGGTTTGCCCAATTCAGAAAATTCTAAAATCCTGCAAATTCTGATTCTGACAAAAAGAAAAAGCCGCTCCCCAAAAAAGGAAAGCGGCTTTTCATCAAATCACCCAATCAAAAAAATTACACGTGCACGTAATTAATGCTGTTGGAATAAACGTGCCGTTGAATATCATCTTCCAAAATCGTGTTGTCGCAAAGAATCAGCAATCGTTCGACGGCATTTGCCAGTTCGCGGATGTTGCCCGTCCAATCATAATCTTGCATGGCGCGGATGGCATCGGGCGTAAAATTCTTTGGCGCATGCCCATATTCTTCCGAAATCCGTCGGTTGAAATGTTCGACCAAAAGTGGAATATCGTCGCGGCGTTCGTTGAGCGAAGGCACGCGAACGACCATCACGGCCAAACGTTGGTACAAATCCAAACGAAAAGTGCCTTCGGCAATCATTTTTGGCAAGTCCCGGTTCGTGGCAGCAATCAACCGGATATCAACTTTGATAACTTGGTTGCCGCCAACCGGCGTGACTTTTTGTTCTTCGATGGCTTTCAAAATCTTTTTTTGCGCAGCGAGGCTCATGTCCCCGATTTCATCCAGAAAAAGGGTGCCACCGTTGGCATTTACAAATTTTCCGTCCCGGTCGGCGTGCGCTCCGGTGAAAGAGCCTTTTTTGTGGCCAAAAAGTTCGCTTTCAATCAGTTCGGCAGGAATCGCGGCGCAGTTTACTTCCACCAGCGGGCCGCTGCTGCGGGTGCTTTTTTCGTGGATGTACCTGGCAATCAACTCTTTACCCGTTCCGTTTTGACCCAAAATCATCACTTTGGCAGAGGTCGGGGCAAATTTGTCGAGTTCTCTTTTGACCTGCAAAATCGGTGCGCTTTCGCCCACGATGTTCACGCCTTTGAAACCTTTCACTGCTTTTTGGAGGTGCCGGGTCGTGGTGACCAACTCCGTTTTTTCCATCGCGTTGCGAATCGTAATCAAAATACGGTTCAAATCTGGCGGCTTCGAAATGAAATCGAACGCACCTTTTTTGACCGCATCCACCGCCGTGTCAATCGTTCCGTGGCCGGAAAGCATGACAACAGGCAATTCGGGCGAGAGGATTTGCAGCCGTTCGAGGGCTTCGATGCCGTCCATTTTTGGCATTTTGATGTCCATAATTACGACGTCAAACTTGTCGCGCTGCACTTTCGAAACACATTCGAGGCCGTCCGAGGCTTCCTCGACGTCGTATTCTTCAAATTCGAGGATTTCGCGGAGGATTTTGCGAATCTGTGGTTCGTCATCAACTATTAAAATTTTTGCCATGAGAAGGAAAAAATGGATTGGTAAAAAAATGAGTGGATCTGTGTGAAAAAAACCTAAGGTTGGAGTGGATTATTCAGTTTTTGTGGCTTGGAGGTCGGAATTTATTCCGACCAATTTTGACGGGTCGGAATAAATTCCGAACTCCATTTTTCATGGTTTACAGATTTTGTGGTAGTGAAACATGATACAGTTCTTGCAAATATTACGCCAAACAAAACCAAAGAGTTACCTCCGGTTGGTTAAAGTTATCCACAACCTTTCACAACTAAAAAATATGCCGCTCGGCATGATAACTCGACCGGACGAGCGGCCCACTTTCCACATATTTCAACCCTTTTGAAAGGCCAATTTCTTTGTATTCTGCAAACATGTCGGGGTGGACAAATTCCGCCACTTCGAGGTGCATTTTTGTCGGCTGCAAATATTGACCGAGTGTCAAAATGTCGCAGCCGTGCGCGACGAGGTCGTCCATCGCTTCAAAAATTTCCTCGCGCGTCTCGCCGAGGCCGACCATGATGCCCGTTTTTGTCCGTTTTCCAAAGTTTTTGATGCGTTGGATTTGTTCGAGGCTGCGCTCATATTTCCCCTGCGGACGCACTTTTCGGTACAAATTTTTGACCGTTTCCATGTTGTGCGAAACGACTTCTTGCCCGCCGGAAATCATCCGTTCGAGGGCTTCCCAATTTGCTTTTGTGTCGGGGATCAAGGTTTCGATGGTCGTTTCTGGGCAGCGTTCTTTGACGGAACGGACGGTTTGGTACCAAATTTCCGCGCCCCGGTCGCGCAATTCATCTCGGTTTACGGAAGTGATGACGGCGTGTTTGACCCCCATCAAAAAAATCGCTTCGGCCACGCGGCGCGGTTCGTCGGTGTCATATTCGTTTGGGCGACCCGTTTTTACCGCGCAAAAAGAGCAAGAACGGGTGCAGACATTTCCCAAAATCATAAAAGTGGCCGTACCTGCTCCCCAACATTCGCCCATATTTGGGCAATTTCCAGACTGACAAATGGTGTGTAATTTGAATTCGTCCACGATACTGCGGACGTTGCGATACGTTTCGCCGGATGGCATCCGGACTTTCAACCATTCCGGTTTTTTGGAGCGGGTTTCAGGCATGGCTGACGAAAAATTGGGCGCAGCGACGACGGGCAAATCAATCATTTAAATAAATTTTTCTTGAAACACAAAGGCACATAAGTCAACATAAGTTTTAAATGAAAAACTTAGGTTGACTTATGTGCCTTTGTGGTAAAAAATGGTGTTCAAAAACTTCAAATTTTGTTATCTCCTTTTTCCGAACTGCAAATTTACAAAGAAGTTCAAGAACATCTGATTGTTCTGTTCCGACACCAAAATGGGTGCTTTTTTTGCAAAAACATCCAATTGCGCCCCAATTTCGAGGGCTTTTACCATTTCATCGAACGCGCCCCAGTCAAAATGCAAGGCCAATGAAACGTGTCCGCCCGGCACAAAACCCGATTGCCCGATGCCTTTCAAAAACGGCGACGCGCCCAAAATCCTGCCATAGGTATCCAAGAAAATGTCTTTGTTTTCCGCCGAATATTTTTCGTGGCGGATGCGGCCTTGCCCAGGATTGTCAGGGTCGGGGCGGCTCAAAGCCAAAAAATAGGGTTTCAAAATGCCCAAAGTTGGGCCAAAAGTATATTTCATGCCGATTGCCACGCCTTTTTGCTTTGCCTTTTCCGAAAAATATTTTTTCACGCCCCAGCCTGCCCGGACGGCCAACAGGTTGTTTTGTTTACCATAAATATAGGAACGGTAAGCACGCCCACGAGAATTGTTGGGACTTTGTTTGTACTCCTTCGGATGTTTTAACTCGCTGATACTCAACGAGAAAACCGTCGTTTTGTAATACGTCTTCAACCGCCCAAATTCGAGCGACGGCCCAATTCCACGGTTCGTGTGAACCATCAAACCGAACGCCGTTTCGCGGTTGTAAATGATGCCCAATTGTTCGGTCGGGCGCAGGCCTTGACCAAAAACCAAGTTTGGGGAGAAAAAAGCGAGGACAAAGAGGTAGAAAAGTGGCCGTGTCATATCTTTAAATTTGTTCCAAAAATAGGTACTTCCATTGCACAATCAAGAAAAAAACTTTGAAATGGTCGGTAATTTTCTGAAATACGTTTTTCTGGGAGGTCGAAATTTATTTCGACCAAAAGAGGCGGAATAAATTCCGCCCTCCAATCATTCTTCAAAATAAAAAAACTGCCCGTTTCCTGCCGCCACCCATCCTCGGTTCCCAATCATAAATATTTTTGAAAAATCAGCATGCGCCGGGGCATTTTCGATTTCAAGCCAAGTTTCGCCGCCGTCCTCCGTTTTCCAAAACAGCCCGCCATCGCCCGCGACAAACCCTTTTTTTTCAGAAAAAAACCAAATCGCACGAAACGGGCAATCACTTTTGAAAACAGAATTGCCGTCGCGGAGCGTTTTCCAAGTTTTTCCGCCGTCGTCCGTTCGCAAAATCGTGCCTGAAAATCCGCAGGCAAACCCAGTTTTTTCAGTCGGAAAATGCACGGCGCGGTAAAAATCGTTCGGCACGTCGAGCCGTTGCCAAGTTTTTGCAAAATCATCGGAGCGCAAAGCCAAACCCATTCCAAAAATATGAACGGTCGAATCGTTTGAAAAACAGACAGTTTCGAGTTCATTTTCAAATTCGATAATCGTGTCGCGGCCAAAATTTTCACCTGAAAACTTCATCAATTTCCCGCCCCGCCAGCCCGCGCCGCCGACCACGACGCCCAATTTTTCATTTAAAAAAAAGAGTGAATTGTGCCAAACATAATCTTCCCGCAGCACTTTCCAATGTTTTTCGCCCGGCGGACGGGTCATCAAACGGCCTTCGACACCGCAGGCATAGCCTCGACCGTCGGCATCAAATTGGATATTTTCTAGGATGGCAGAAACGGTCGTGTCGGTTTTCCAGGTCGCACCGCCGTCGGTTGTGGAAAAAATTTGGCCGCGTTCCCAGGTTTGCCCTCCGGTCAAAAAACCTGTTTTTTCATCCAAAAAAAAGACAGAAGTGAGGTTGTCGGTGGTCGGCACGTCCAGTTTTTTGAAAACTGAAACTTGGGATTTGTCTTTTTGACAGCCGAAAATGAACAGTAGAAAAAGGAGGTTTGTGGCAAAAATTTTCATCATATTTTCAATTTAAAAAAAATCCAACGACCAAAGGTGCGACCGTGAAATTTCAGGAAACGCGTAACTTGCCGCACATTTTTTCACAAAACATAAAAATTATGAAATGCTCACTTTGCGGTGAAGAATCGGAGGGAATGTTGACGATGTTTAATATTGCGACGATGACCCCGACTTTTTTGTGCTCGAAATGTCAGGCGCGGGAGGCGGTCAAAAAGATAAAAACCATCAAAAAAGTGGACGCCCAAATCCAAGAATTTGAGGAACTCGCCGCAAATTATGAACGGATGATCAGCCAAGTCCCCGAAATGCCCGACGTGCCGGAAGCACTCGCCGCGTTCGCGATGACGCCGTTGACAGCATATAAAGGTGTGCAATATTATCTCGCAGAACTCCGCGCGCGACGGATGGAAATTATCACGCAAAAAGACAGCGTCGAGCGGCTGGAATACGAATTGAAAAAATCTTTGGAATCGGAAGACTATGAAAAATCGGCGCAGATTCGGGATGCTTTGAATAAAAAGAAGGTGGCGAAGTAGGTTTTTCACGCATTTTTAAAAAAGGTAAAATCATGTTTCCACAACTTTTAGAAGTTCAAGCCCTTAAAAAATATGTACTTTTTCTCCGTTTTTCAGACGGAACGGTTGGCGATGTTGACCTCGGTTATCTTGCTCAAAAAGGCATTTTCAAAGATTGGGACAAGAATAATTTGTTTGAAAAAGTAAAAATTGACCCAGAAACCAACGCCCTCAGTTGGAATGAAATGCTCGAACTCGACCCGGACAGTTTGTATTTGAAAATCCGTGGGCTCACTTTTGAGGAAATGAAAAACCAACAATTTGAGTATGCCACAAATTAGCCGCTTTTTCGGAATCATCATTTCAATGTATTTCGACGACCACAATCCGCCCCATTTTCATGCAAAATATGGCGATGATGAAGTCATCATTGAAATCAAAAATTTGACTGTTATTGAAGGTTTTATTCCCTCACGTGCACTTGGTTTGGTGATTGAGTGGGCAGTGCAGCACAAACAAGAATTGTTGGAAAATTGGAATTCTGCCCAAAATTTTGAGCCGTTGATGAAAATAACACCACTTCGATAAACCCCATTTTTCACTGATTTTAAAATCATGGCTCGCCCAATTTTCAGTCCCAAAATTTACGTCGAAGGCATCCGCAACGGCAACCGCGTTTTGCTGGCGCAGGCCATTTCGCTCATCGAAAGCACGCGCCCGGAACATCAAAAACTGGCCGACGAAATCATCTCCGAACTCATTTCTGACCCAAATTTTTCGAAAAAAAACACGCTCCGCATCGGCATCACCGGTTCGCCGGGCGTTGGGAAAAGCACTTTTATCGAAGCGATGGGCATGTTTTTGATTGAAAAAGGGCATCGCGTCGCGGTTTTGGCCATCGACCCGACCAGCCAAATCAGCCGCGGCAGCATCCTCGGCGACAAAACCCGGATGGAACAACTTTCGATGTCCGAAAATGCGTTCATCCGGCCTTCGCCGAGTGGAAATTCGCTCGGCGGCGTGGCGCGAAAAACCCGCGAAACTATTTTGTTGGTCGAGGCGGCGGGGTTCGATATTGTTTTTGTCGAAACGGTCGGCGTCGGGCAATCCGAGACGGCGGTGCGTGATTTGACCGATATTTTTCTGCTGCTTTTGCTGCCCGGCGCAGGCGACGAATTGCAGGGAATCAAACGCGGCATCGTCGAAATGGCCGATATTTTGGTGGTCAATAAATCGGACGGCGACCGCGTGAAACTCGCCAACCAAGCCCGCGCAAATTATTTGAATGCGACCCACCTGCTGCCGCAAAACGAAAGCGGTTGGTCGCCCAAAGTGTTGACTTGCAGTGCTTTGGAAAAAATTGGGCAGGAAGAAATTTGGAAAAACATCCTCGATTTTCAGGAAAAAACTTTGGCTTCTGGCTGGTTTTTTGAAAATCGGAAACGCCAAAACAAGTCGTGGATGCTCGACGCGATTCGCTCCGGTCTGCTGGATTCGTTTTTTTCAGACCCGGAAATCCGGGCGTTTTTGGAAAAAATAGAACCCGATGTTTTGGCCGGAAAAGTGTGGCCGTTCGGCGCGGCGCGGGAGGCGTTGGGGATTTTTTTGAAAAAATGAATGGTCGAAAATCAAAATTTCAAATCAAAAATATTTGAACCCAAAACCACATTTTCCTAATTTTTTAAATTTCAACTTCATGCAATCAAATCGTTACTTATCGCTTTTCGTCCATGCCATTTATTTGGTTTTGACGGGCCTTCAACTGGTTTTTGTCCCAAATATGCTGCTCGGGATGTTCGGTTTTGACCCGACCGCCGAAATCTGGATAAAAGTTTTGGGCATCGTCGTCCTGTCGCTTTCCATTTTATATTTCACCGTCAATAAACATGGCAGCCCGGAAGTGGTGCGTGCGACCGTTTTGATGCGGTTTTTTGTCGGATCGGGTTTTGTGCTTTTGGTGCTTTTTGGCCAAACCAAAACCAACCTCATCCTGTTTGCAGGAATTGATATTGCCACAGCAGTTTGGACTTGGTTCGAATTGAAAAACAAAAAATCTTAAATTTTTTTTCATCAAAAATCACACGCATCAAATGAAAATTTTACAAAAATCCATCCTCCTTTTTTCGGCCATTTTCTTTTTGGCCGCCCAAACTTTCGCCGTCAATTACTATGTAAAAACGACGGGAAACAACGCCAACAACGGATTGACGTATGCCACCGCATTCAAAACCATCCAAAAAGCCCTCGACGTGGCCGCGCCCGGCACCACGATTTTCGTCGGTGCGGGCACTTTTAAAGAGCGGCTTTGGTGGTCGAACAGCGGCTCGGCGGACAATTTTATCACTTTGACAAATTACAATGGCGGCATCGTTTATGTTGATGGTTCGGTGGGCGGCACCAATTCTGCGGCCAACGAACTGCTTGCCATTTCCGGGAAAAGTTTTGTGAAAGTTGAAAACATCCGGTTTCGCAATAATTACCGGGCATTTGCCTCCGGAATTTATGTGACCGGGGCGGGACGCGACATTCAAATTTCAAATTGTTATATTTTGAACATCGGCTGGACGACGGTCAAAACGGCTTTCCCTAGTTCAAATGACAATGCAAACCCGCTCGTCGTGGTTGGAAATCAGGCCGATTCGATTCAGAATTTGTTGATTTCTGGCAATCAAATTTACAATTGTATCACTGGATATTCCGAAGGCATGGCGGTCAACGGCAACGTTTCCAATTTCGAAATTTCTGGAAATACCGTCCACGACATCACGAATATCGGCATCGTTTGCGCCGGTCATTATTCGTGGACGGGCGCACCGGCAGCAGTAAATCAGGCGCGAAACGGCCTTGTTAAACTCAATAATGTTTATAAATGCGTCTCGCCAGTCGCAGTTTCCGCAGGAATTTATGTGGACGGCGGGAAAAATATCGTGGTTGAACGCAACCGGAGTTACTCGAACGGAACGGGTTTTTCGGTCGGCTGCGAAAACGACGGGCACACCGCGTCGAACATCCGCGTCCGCAATAATTGGAGTTACAACAACAAAGAAGCGGGCATTTATTTTGGCTCAAACGCGCCCAATTCGCTGGTTACCGGGAGCAGCGTGACGAACAATTCTTTCCATAAAAATTACACCGTCGGCGGTTTCGGGGCGGAAATGGTTTTGCAAAACGGCTCGAACAACGCAGTTTTGCAAAATATTTTTGTTCCAAAAACCAACATTTCAGTGGCCGTTGGGATGTGGGGATATTCGCAGACCAATTTTTCACTCAATTATAATTTGTACTGGCGCACGACCAGCAACCACACCGGCAACATGCTGGCCAACATCGGCCCCGACCTGAACCCGGTTTTGGGCGACCCAAAATTTGTTTACGCAAACACGGGTGCGGGCGGAAATTATCATTTGCAAACTGGCTCCGCGGCGATAAATGCAGGTGATTTGGCCTTCGTCCCGGCGGTCGGCGAATTGGATTGGGACGGTGAAAATCGCGTTCAGCAAAGCCACGTGGACATCGGCGCGGACGAAACGAATTTGGCTGCAAAACCTGATTTAGTTATTGATTTTCAGGAAGTTACAACTTTAAAAAACGACGAAACGTTGCGGATTTCACCAAATCCAGTGGCTGGAATGGCTCAGGTTTTCCCCGGCAGCGAGGATGTTGTAAAAATTTATGTGATGGATTTGACGGGCAGGGTTTTGGAAAATATTTTGCCGGAAGGCAGGTCTGCGGTTTCGTTGGATTGCTCGAATTGGAAGGCAGGTTTGTATTTTGTGGTCTGCGAAAAGGCAAATGGCGAGCGGGAAACAAAGCGGTTTTCAAAACTATGAACTATGAACTATGAACTATGAACTATAAATTTTAGGCGTTCATAGTTCATAGTTCATAGTTCATAGTTCATAGTTCATTTCGGGACGTTGTTCGGGTTCAGCAGGTCATAAAACTGGTCCATTTTTGGCAAAATGATAATCCGCGTCCGACGGTTCGTGGCGCGTCCGGCATCGGTATCGTTGGTCGCCAAAGTATTGTACTCGCCCCGTCCGGCAGCAATCAAACGGTTCGGATTGACTTTGTAAACCGTTTGTAAAACGCGCACAACAGAAGTCGCACGTTTGACGGACAAATCCCAGTTGTCGTCCACGCAAGCCGTTTTTATCGGTTTGTTGTCCGTGTAACCTTCCACCATCACTTCCAAATCGGGGCGCGATTCGACGATTTTTGCGATTTTTCCCAACACCTCGTTGGCTCGCGGCGTCAAATTGGAACTGCCAACTTGGAACAACATTTTGTCCGAAAGATTGACAAAAACCACCTGTTTGTCCACCTTGATTTCCACGTCGGTGTCGTCCAAACCTTCTTTCAAAACGCCTTTCAAATTGACGGCCAAAGCCAAATTGATGGAATCGGCCTTCGTTTTTGCGGCCTGCAAAAGGTGGATGTATTTGTCCTTTTTTTCCAATTGGGCAAGCGTTTGACCGATGTTGGCGTTCGCAGATTTTGAAAGATTGGTCAAATCACCGACCTGCGATTGCGTTTTTTCGCGCTGGTCTTTCAAATCTTTGATTTGTTCTTTTTGCAAATCCACGTTGGTCATCGCGGCTTTCATTTCGCCCCGCAATTTCTCTTTTTCATTTTCGCAGGTCGAAAGTTTGGCCATGTATTCGTTCAAACTGACCCCACATTTTCCCAAATCCCGGTTCGCGGCTTCCAATTCCTTGTTTTTCAAATCCATTTGGGATTGCAAATTGGTGAACTTTTTTTTGGTCACGCAGGAAGTTGCGGCCAGACCAAAACAGAGCAGGAGAATAATTTTTGTTGTGATTTTCATAAATCGAAGGATGTTTTAAAAATTTTAAAGTCAAAATTTGGCCGCGAAAATAAGCGGTCAATTCGAGTGAAAACAGGGAAGTAGTGAAAAAACCGTTCCAAAAGTTACCGTTTGAATCCGATGAAATTTAGAACTTTGGAGGGCGAAATTTATTTCGCCATTTGAAATTTCAGGAGGCGAAATAAATTTCGCCCTCCAAAAAAACGAAAACGCCATGCTCACCCACTCACTTCAAGTCGAATTGTTCGACCAAATCACCGCCCGCTTTCCCAAAAAAGTGGACGCCATCGAAGCACTTTGTGAAATTTTGAACGCGTCGCGCGACCCAGTTTACCGTCGTTTGCGGGGCGACACTTTGATTTCGCCCGACGAATTGGCTTTGCTCGCGCGGCATTTCAACATTTCAATTGACCAATTGATTTTTGGAAAAACGGACACCGTCGTCTGCCAATTCAATGCTTTTTCGCAGCGCGTCCACAATTTTTCCGATTATTTGGAAAATTATCAGGCGAATTTGATGCGGATTCGGGCTTTGCCGGGGGCGCACCTTTATTATGCGAGTGCCGAAATCCCGGTTTTTTCCTATTTCTATTTTCCGGAACTGATTTGTTTCAAATTGTACGTCTGGGGTCGGACGACTTGGAATTTGAAATTTTTGCACGACCTGAAATTTGATTTCGACCTCGTTTCGCCCCACGATTTGCGGGTCATCAATTCCATCACCGAGCAGTACAACGCCATCGAAAGCACCGAACTTTGGAGTCTCGTCATCGTCGACAACACGCTGGCGCAAATTGAATTTCACCTGAATTCGGGCGGATTTCGGGATGGAAAAATGGCGTTGCGGCTTTGCGATTGTTTGTTGGAATGGTCTGCGCATTTGAAAAACATGGCAATTTCTGGCCGAAAAATGAACCCGGGACGCAGTTCCGGCGAGCACCACGCGCCCATCCACATTTTGCACAACGAAATGGTGTACACCAACAACACGATTTTGGTGAAATCCGAAACGGCTCGGATTTTTTACGCCGCACTTTCGAACCCCGATTTTATCACCAGTTTTGACGAAAAACTTTGCGACCACATGGAAAATTGGTTCACCACCATTTTTTCAAAATCAACGAACATCACGCTGGATTCGGAGCGCAGCCGGGAGTGGTTTTTTCGCGGTTTGAACAAAAAAATCGAGGCGGTGAAAAAAAGGATTGAAGTTTTTTTGGAGGCGGAGTGAAAACGCTGGGCAATCAACTTCTAAAAATTGATTATTTTTGCAAGAAAATTTTTCGAAGATGACAGAAGCAATTTCGGCAAAAAAAGCAGTCAATCCAGTCGTTTTTCAGGGCAAGGCCATTGAAAAACCGAGGAAGATTTCTTGGCCTGATTTTCAAAAAAAATACCTCGACCGCGAAGATGGTTTTAAATATGAATGGGTTGACGGCGAGGTTGTAAAATCAAAACATATGGATTACAAACAGTTTTTTATCGTACGCAATTTGATGGATGCTTTTGACCGACTCCGTGCACTCGGTAAATTTTCAGGCAGGTTGATGCCCGAAGGTGATATTTTTTTCGGAGAAAAACACCGCCGCCCTGACGTGGCTTATTTGACTGAAATTCAAATTGACCGAACAGCATACGGCATTAATCAAGTGCCGCAATTTGTTGTTGAAGTTATTTCGTCAAAAGACCAAATGAACGTTGTTAATGACAAAATGAAAAATTATAGGGATTCCGGGGTTGCCGTAGTTTGGCATATTTTCCCATTGAGCCAGCAAGTCCACGTTTATTCTGGTCAAAGATTGAAAAAAATGACGGTTTGCGAAGGCGAGGATATTTGCTCGGCTGCCCCAGTTTTGCCCGATTTTGAACTTACCACAAACGCTGTTTTTCAAAAACCACCGATGCCAGAAAATTTAGCGGAAGCCTGATTTTCCAATTTTCCGAATCATTTCCACTTCCAAAATCTCCCCAGTTCCCTCCGGCATTTCCACCGCCACGACGAGCGCATCCAACATTTGACCAATCGAAACGAGGCCAAACGCAAGTGCTTTTCGCCTCGTCGAAGGAAAAATTTCCAAAATTTTGTAAACCGGCCACAGCAAAACCGGCCACCAATGCCCCGGCCCGACGACGTACCACGGCCTCAAAAAAACGTGCGGCAACCGTTTTTCCAAAATTTCAGCCTCGCCCAATTGCCTCACTTTTTGGTAATCGGCCATGATTCCGCTCGGCTCCATCGCCACGCTGACATAAATAAAATTCGCCACGCCGACCTGCGCCGCCGCCGCCGCAGATGCCTTAACTGATTGTAAATCAATCTTGTAGAACAAATCTTTTTTCTTCGGCGACGGGTGCGGCACGCCCAACAATTGGACAAAAACACTCCCGGCTGGCAGTTTTTCTGCCAAATCTTTTTCTGAAAATGGGTCGCCAACTGCCGCCGTCGCGCCCGCCGGAACTTTCGATTCCGAACCGGGACGGACAAAAACGATGACTTGATGCCCACGTTCGAGCAATTTTTGGGTCAATTTTTTGCCGATGTAACCCGTGCCGCCGGTGATGAAAATGGTCTTCATTTTTTCGATTGGCTATTTGATTATTTGGCTATATGGTTGTTTGATGCGCCTGTCAAATCGCCAAATAACCAAATCGCCAAATCTTCAATTTTTTAAAAACGCCTGAGCTTCTTCCGCCGTCAAACCAAAAAGTGGCGGCGTTTTGATTTCCAAAATGTTCAAATACAGATAAATCTGGCCTCGGTGATGGATTTCATGCTCGACCAAAGCCCGCAGCCATTTCCAACAAGTGATGGGTTGGCCAGCCGGGGTTTGGATTTTTACGGCCAAATCTGCCGGGGTCATTTTTGAAAAAATCTCGACACTTTGCCGGTGCATTTCATCAAAATATGCGAGCGTCGCGTCGAAACCGGGCGCGATTTCTACCCCGCAACCCGCGTATTTTGACGGTCGGCCAGCCGCGTTTTCGGCGTACAAATCCCGTTCGATGGCCGCGAGGTGCCGGACGAGGTCGCCAAGCGTGAATTTTCCGGGGCGGTACGTCCACTCCAATTTTTCGGGCGGAATCAGCAAAACGACCCGGCGCGTGCGCTCGCGGATGCGTTTGTAATAATCCAAAAACGGCGCGATTTCTTTGATTTCCATTTTTAAAAGTTGAATAAATAACGGGAAAACTGGAAATTAGGATTCTTTGGAAAGATAAAAGTCTTTGTTTTCATCCGTTTCTTTGCCGTGATTTTTTGAAATAATTCATGTCTCAAAACTTCGTGGCAATATCTCAATACCCCAATATCCCAATATCAATTTTACTTATGAAATCTCGCCGCGCCCAATCCATTTTTCGATTCGCAATGATTTGCGGCATCGCGTTTTTTGCCAATATTTTGGCCAATTTTTACCACACCAATTTTGATTTGACCGGTGAAAAACGGTTCACGCTCAGTCCGCCGACCCGCAATCTGCTCGACAGTTTGGACGAGCGCGTTTACGTCCAGATTTTGTTGGAAGGTGATTTTCCAGCAGGTTTCAAACGTTTGCAGACCGCGAGCCGCGAAATGTTGGACGATTTTCGCTCTGAAAACAGCCTAATTGACTACCAATTTGAAGACCCAAACAAGGGAACCATCCAACAAATCAACGAACGCCGCAAAAATTTGGCCGAGGAAGGCATCATCCCCGTCAATTTGAAAGTGCGCGGCGAGGGCGGCAGCAGCCAATCTTTGGTTTATCCGATTGCCATTTTTAATCGCGGGCAAAAACGGGTCGTCGTCAAATTGTTGGAAAATGAATCGGCCAGCCTCCACCCCGAGCAGGTCATCAACAATTCGGTCAGTTTGTTGGAGTACAAATTTGCGAACGCTTTGAAAAAATTGGACATCGGCTACCGCCAAATCATTCTTTTCACCCGAGGCCACGGCGAATTGGACGACTTGCAAACCGCAGATTTGGAACAAAATCTCCGCCAATTTTACGACACCGACCGCATCACTTTGGACTCGGTCGTGGCCTTGCCGCCCAAAAAATGCGCCCTTTTGATTGTGGCAAAACCGCGCACGGCATTTTCGGAAAGCGAAAAATTTAAAATTGACCAATATGTGATGAACGGCGGAAAAATGTTGTGGTTGATTGACCGAATTGCAGTTTCATTGGACAGTATGCGGATTTCTGGAATTTATATTCCGAACGACTACCCGTTAAACTTGGAAGATTTGTTGTACAAATATGGTGCGCGGGTGCAGCCCGATTTGGTGGTGGATTTGCAGTGCACGAAAATCCCGTTGCGCACCGGGCAGGTCGGAAACGCGCCGCAACTCGAACTTTTCCCTTGGTATTATCACGCCGCCGTTTCGCCGACGACCGGGCATCCGGTGGTCAAAAACCTCGACCGCGTCGAACTCGATTTTTGCTCGTCCATCGACACGATCCGCACAAAAACCCCGGTAAAAAAGACCGTTTTGCTGCAATCCAGCAAGTACAGCCGCCTGCAATTCAGCCCCGTCGAACTCAGTTTTGACATCCTGAAATTTGAACCCGACCCGAAAAAATTTGACAAAGGCAGCCAATTCGTGGCCGTTTTGTTGGAAGGAATTTTTCCGTCAAATTACGAAAACCGGGTGTCGGCGGAGATGCTCGCGGGTCTCGAAAGTTTGAAAATGCCGTACCTCGCGGCCAGCAAACCAACTCAAATGATTGTGGTTTCTGACGGCGACGTGGCCGCGAACCGGGTTTTGAACCGCGAGAAAAAAGAATTTGACCCGCTCGGTTTCAACCGTTTCGAGCGTTCGACGTATTCCAACAAAGATTTTCTGCTCAATTCCATCGAATATTTGACCGACCCGAACGGCGTCATCGCTGCCCGCACGAAAGATGTGAAACTCCGCCTGCTCGATGCGCCGAAAGCCGAGGCCGAAAAAATGAAATGGCAGGTGGTGAATATCGCCGTGCCGCTGGTGTTTTTGGGGTTGTTTGGGTGGGGATTTCGATGGTGGCGGCAGCGGAAATATGGAAAAGCATAAATGGGACACAGATGACACAGATTTCTGCACAGATTTTTTTTGAAAAAATTTCTGTGAAAATCTGTGCAGAAATCTGTGTCCTCTGTGTCCCATTTAACCCAGTTTAAAAAATCCAAAATCAAATCATGTTAAATTTCAAAGACACCGACCTGCCCAACATCATCGAACTCAAAAACGTCAGCCAAACCTACGACGGCGGCAAAACCCATATTTTGGAAAATGTCAATTTCCTGATCGAAGACAAACCTTCGCAAGGCCAATTTGTGGTCATTTTGGGCGCGTCGGGCTGCGGAAAAAGCACCATTTTGAGGTACATCGCCGGGCTGCAAAAACCCACGTCGGGCGAAATTTTGTTAAAGGAAAAACCGATTGCGACGGCTGGAATCCGCGCGGGCATGGTTTTTCAACAATATTCGTCGTTGCCGTGGCTGACCGTTTTGGAAAATGTCGCGCTCGGCCTCGATTTTCAGGGCATCGAAGAAAAAGAACGCCACCGCCGGGCGAAAGAAATGATAGAACTCTGCGGCCTCTGCGGCCACGAAAATAAATACGCGGTGTACCCGACTTTGTCCGGCGGACAATTGCAGCGCGTCGCCATCGCCCGGAGCATCATCGCAAACCCCGAAATTTTGTTGATGGACGAGCCGTTCGGCGCGCTCGATATCAACACGCGGCTGCAAATGCAGGATTTGTTGGAAGATATTTGGATAAAATTCAAGCCGACCATCATTTTTGTCACCCACGACATCGAAGAAGCGGTCTATCTCGGCGACGATGTTTATTTGATGGCCGCTGGGCCGGGGCGTTTTGTCGAGCACATTTCCATCGATTTGCCGTTCAACCGGAACCTCGAAGTGAAACATTCGCAAAAATTCAACGATTTGGTGCGCGAAGTGGAGGACCGGATGATTCGTTTGTCGAGCAAATGATTTTTCAAAAAATCGCAAATTTTTTAGCACCCCCAAATTCCCGAAGGGAATCTATATTTATAGAAATTATCAGGGCAATCACGAGAAATCCTGAAGGGATTTTATGTGAAAACAGCGTCCCACAACATAAAATCCCTTCGGGATTTAGTGGAAATGCCCTCGCTCCGCGCTATAAACATTGATTCCCTTCGGGAATTTGGGAGGGTTAAATAGTTGCAAAAAACCAAATTCATGTCCACGCAACTCACTGAAAATCAACCCTTTCAACTCAAAAATATCTATACCCGCTCACTTTTGGAAAATTACGCCGGGCTGGTCAAAACCATCTGGCAACCGTTCCCGACGGAGCAGTTTTTGGAAAATGTCTTCGACACGCACTGGCCGGGACTCGAATTAAAACAGCGCACCCGCCACATTTCAGCCAACCTGAAAAATCATTTGCCAGAAAATTTGCCCGACGCCATCGAAATTTTGGCAAAAACCACCGACCATTTTGTGGAAACGCAGGGCGAAAAAATGGTTTACGATTACACTTTTATCCCTGATTTTATCGAGAATTTTGGCGCGGCGCACCCCGAAATTTCGCTGCCCGCCCTCGAACGCATGACCCGTTGGACGAGCGCGGAATTTGCCGTCCGGCCATTTTTACTAAAATTTCCTGAAAAAATGTTTGCCCAAATGTTGGTTTGGTCGCGGCACGAAAGCCCGATGGTCCGGCGGCTGGCGAGCGAAGGTTTTCGCCCCCGGCTGCCGTGGGGCATGGGCGTGCCGGTTTTGAAAACTGACCCGCAGCCGATTTTGCAGGTTTTGGAAATTTTAAAAAACGACCCCGCCGAAACCGTCCGCCGCTCGGTGGCCAATAATTTGAACGATATTTCGAAAGACCACCCCGATTTGATGCTCGAAATCGCCCACCGCTGGCAAAAAATCTCGCCCGAAACCGACTGGGTCGTGCGCCACGCCTGCCGGGGTTTGTTGAAAAAAGGCCACCCGGTGGCACTTTTGCTGTTTGGTTTTGACCAAAAATCGGTGGCCGTCGCAGTCGAAAATTTCCAATGTTCTGAAAAAGTGAAAATCGGCGAGCGGCTGTTTTTTTCTTTTTTGATAAAAAACTTGACCGACGCGGCGACCAAAATCCGCGTCGAATTTGCCATTGATTACCTCACCTCGTCGGGCAAAATTTCGCACAAAGTTTTCAAAATCAAGGAGTTCGAGTTGCCGGGCGGCGGCTCGGCGTTTTTTGAAAAAAACCATCGGTTTCAAGATTTTACGACCCGGAAACATTTTGCGGGCGGACATAAAATCGTGGTTTTGGTGAACGGGATGGAATTGGCGGGTTGCGATTTTGAGGTTTTTTGAGGTCAAAAAACAGTGAAAAAAAGTCTTTCAGCCCAGCCTTACCACTTTGTCATTCCGTAGGAATCTGCCCAAGTTTCCCACGGATTTTTGTGCAGATTCCTTCGGAATGACAAAGTGGTGGGGTGGGGCTGAAATACATTTTAAAAAAATAAATCTGCCGCGATGTCCACCAATTTTCAAAAATATTTGCCCAAAATAACACTCGCAGTTTTGCTCGCAGCAACCGTTTTGCGCGTCGTGATTTGGCTGCAACAACGCTCCATTTTCATCGACGAGGCCAACTTGGTTCGAAATTGGTTGGAAAAATCCTACCCCGATTTGTGGGGGCATTTGGAGTACGAACAATACTGCCCGCCCGTTTTTTCTTGCCTCAGTAAATTGATTATCAACAGTTTAGGTGTTTCAGAGTTGTCCGTTCGATTGCTGCCGCTGGTTTCTGGGATTGCCATGATTTGGGTTTTTTATTTAATTTCAAAACGTTTTTTCTCGCCGCTGATTTTGCTTTTTTCGGTGGCGTTCGTTGGTTTTGGTTTCCTGTTTTTGCGGTATTCCACCGAGTGCAAACAGTATGCGACGGATGGTTTTGTGGCCATGTTTTTGGTTTTTTGGGCTTTAAAAAACGGGGAAAAAAACTTCGGCTGGCGCGAAAGTTTGCTTTGGTCGGTCATCGGTGCGGCGGCAATTTGGACTTCGATGCCTGCGGTTTTTGTGCTTGCTGGCGTGGGTTTTTACTTTTTTTGGAAAAATTTTGACGACAAAAAATCTTGGCTACCGCTCGTTTTTGCTGCCAGTTTTTGGCTGACCAATTTTGGTTTTTACTTTTTAAAAATCCTAAAACCGGAAGTCAATTCTGATTATCTCCAAAATTGGCACCACAATTTTTTCCTCGTTTTTCCACCCAAAAATTTTGCGGAATTGGCCGCGCTCGGTCGGCAAATGCAGGACATCGTTTCGATGAGTTTTGGCAAAACGGCGGTGGCGTTGGTCGTGGCGTTGGCTGGTTTTTCGATGGGTTTGCGGCGGTTTTGGAAAGTTGAAAGGGGCGTGTTTTTTCTGTTTGTCGTTCCAATTTTGGCAACTTTCACGGCCTCGGCTTTACATTTTTATTCGATGTTTGGCAGGTTGATTTTGTTTTTGATTCCGCTGGTTATGTTGTTGATTTTCAGTGGTTTGGATGAAATTTTTAGGTTTGAAAAACGAGAACTGGGTGGGGACGGATTCCTCCTGAATGACAAAAAAAGATTCTTCCAGAATGACAAAAATGGAAAAAAGTACGGAAAGCAAATTTCAAAAATCATCGCCGCCGCCCTCGTTTTGATTGTGTTTTCGGATTTCCAGCAAGTCAAATCTTTTTACAAACCATTCCAAACCGAGTGGCCAGAATTTGCGACTGGCCTGAAATTTTTGAAAAAAAATAGCCAACCCGGCGAGGCGGTTTTTGCAAATTTTGAGGTCGCGCCGACGATTCGATTTTATACTCAACATCAAAAAAACGCGGTAAAACTGCCCAATTTGGTTTTGCAAAATTATGAATGTTGTGACCCGGATTTGAAAATGCAAGGTCTGCGGGCGGTGCGGGCGAGCGGTTTTAATAAGATTTGGGTGGTTCTTGCCGACCCGGATTTTCAAATTTTGCAAAAAATGCTGGAAAACGAACACGCCAAAATTATCCAAGCGTTTAAATTTTACCGAGGCGAAGTGGTTTTGTGCGAGTTTCCGTAGCAATTTCGCCATCCAAATTCAAAAACATTTTTCCCGATGCGTCAATTTTTACCACTCGTTTTTAGCCTGTTTTTTTTCCAAAACATGGCGCTTTCCCAAAACCCAAACATCTTTTTCAACACCGTTTTGCGCAGCAGCGAGGTCGTTCCGGCCACCAATTCGAACGGAACGGGCATGATTTCCCTACTTTTTAATGCCGACCGCACGAAAATCAAGGTCTCCGGCTTGCTCACCAACCTCGACGGCGCGGTGACTTCCGCCATTTTGCACCTCGGAAAAAAGGGCGCGACCGGCGCGGCGGTCATCGATTTGACACCATATATTATAGGTAGGAAAATCGAGGGCGAGGTGGATTTCGTCCCAGCGCACCTGCTGCCAAATCTTTTTTTGGACAATATTTATTGTGAAATCAAAACCACGGCGCACGCCGCCGGGGAACTTCGCGGGCAACTTTTGGCCGAAACGGACGTGAATTTCAACATGATTTTTGATGCAAAAAACATGGTTCCTGCGGTCAATTCACCGGCGGTGGGCATCGGTTGTTTTCATTTTCCGGTCGGCTCGGAAGATATTTTGTACCTTTTTGGGATGCGCGAAATGTCCGGGGAAATCACTGGGGCGACCATTTTTCGTGGTCAGCCGGGCGAAATCGGTGTGAAAGTGGCTGATTTGCTGGTCAATCCGCCCGCCAATTTTGTAATCAACGTGGTCGAAATTGACGAACTCGAACCTGATTTTGTGGAAAACTGCCGTGCTGGAAAATATTTTGTCGTCCTGAAAACCGCCGCTTTTCCAGACGGCGAGGCGCGGGCGCAGGTTCGTTTTACCGGTTTTTTGAACTCGATTGTCGCGGCGAACGGCAACAGCAACGTGCCGCCGAACAACTCGCTGGCCTTCGGTTTTGGCTTCACGGAACTCACCGCGAACCTCGACAGCATGAAAACCACGATGGTTTTGAACGGCATTTCACCGACGGCTGCGGCGATTCGGAAAGGCAAAAAAGATGAAATCGGGGCGGTGTTTTTCAACCAAACGCCTGCTGCGAAACCCGGTTTTTTTGAAACAAAATACCCGATTTCGGCAGCCGATTTGACCGATTTTTCGGAAAATGGATTTTACCTCGATTTTGCCTCGGCTGATTTTCCGACCGGAGAAATTCGTGGAAATATGTTGAACTCGCTGCGGAAATGTTATGCTTTTGACCTCTGCGGCAGCCAAGAAATCCCCAAAAACAACTCGACCGCGCTCGGCATGGGGATGTTTTCGGTTGACCAAGCGGACTGCTATTTTAATTTTAAAACGATTACCGATGGTTTGTCGGGCGTGCCGACGGCGGCGGGTATTTTTTCTGGAAATGATGGGGCAGTCGGCACGAAAATTTACACCATAAAAAAGACTATTCCGTTGGCCGAAGGCATTCAGGCACTCGTGACTGGCGAGGGACAACTCGTTGAAAATCAAGGTACTTACCTCAATATTTCGACGGCGGCTTTTCCGGACGGCGAGATTCGCGGGCAGATTCGACGGGAGTTGACTTGCCCGCTGGTCACGTCGGTTTCTGAAATTGGCGGGGCTGAAATCGGGGTTTTTCCAAACCCATTTTCAGAAGGTTTTTTTGTAAAAATTTCAGCGGAAAATGCGTTCGGCGGGCGGCTGGTTTTGACGGATGTTTTGGGAAAAAGGGTTTTTGAACAAAAGATTTTGGTCGGCGGCGGCGAGCAGGTTTTTGAGATTTTTGAGAAAGATTTGGCGAGTGGGATTTATCAAGTTTTGATTGAAAATTTAGAAAATGGGCGGGTGATTTGGGAATCGAAAATCGTGAAAAACTGAAAAGCTGGGGGGATTGGACACGGATTTTCACGGATTTTTTTCTATTATTTTTACTCAAAAAAAATCCGTGAAAATCCGTGTCCAATCCTGAAAATCCGTGTCCAATCCCCCCAGTTTTTCAATAGATTTGCCCCAAAATTTTAAATTTCAATGAAAAATCTCACCCTGCTCTTTCTGTTTTTTGCCCTGCCGTGCTTTTCCCAAAACCCATCCGACGACGCAAAATTTCTCCGCGAAAACTACTCGAAACGCGAAGTGATGGTTCCGATGCGCGACGGCGTGCGGCTTTTTACGGCCATTTATTTGCCCAAAAACCAATCGAAAAAGTACCCGATTTTGATGAAACGCACGCCGTATTCCTGCGCACCGTACGGCGTTGACAACATTATCGAGGATTTTCAAAACATGACTTTGGCGCGGTCGGGCTACATTTTGGTGTTTCAAGATGTGCGCGGCAGGTACATGTCCGAAGGGAAATTTGAGGACGTGCGTCCGTTCAACCCCTCGAAAAAAACGCCCGCCGACATCGACGAAGCGTCCGATACCTACGACACGGCGGAGTGGCTCACCAATTTTCTGAAAGCCGAAACGAACGGGAAAATAGGGGTTTATGGCATTTCGTACCCCGGTTTTTATGCCACGATGGCGGCACTTTCCGGGCATCCGGCTGTTGTGGCCGTTTCGCCGCAAGCCCCGGTGACGGATTGGTTCGAGGGCGACGATTTTCACCACGGCGGCGCGCTGATGTTGATGGATGCGTTCGGTTTTTACTCCGGTTTTGGCAAGCCGCGACCGAAACCGACGATGGACGACAGCCCCGGTTTTTCGGATTTCCGGACGCCGGACAACTATGATTTTTACCTAAAAACGGGTGCGGTGCGAAATTTTTCCGAAAAATATGGCATGGCGTACATCCCTTTTTGGCAAGATTTGATGTCGCATCCGGACATGGATCCGTGGTGGCAGGCCAGAAATCCGCGGCCACATTTGAAAAATATCCAACCTGCGATTTTGACGGTCGGCGGTCTTTTCGATGCCGAGGACTGTTTTGGGGCATGGAAAACTTACGAAGCCATCGAAAAACAGAACCCCACGACTGCCCAAAATCGATTGGTCATGGGCCCGTGGGTGCACGGCGGCTGGAAACGGACGACTGGCGAGCGGCTCGGAAACGTGGTTTTTGGGCAAAAAACAAGCGATTTTTACCAAAAAAATATCGAAGCACCGTTTTTCGAACATCATTTGAAAGATGCGCCAGACCCGAAATTGGCGGAGGCAAATGTTTTTGAAACTGGCTCGAACCGTTGGACAACTTACGAAACGTGGCCGCCAAAAAACGCGCAGCCCACGAAATTTTTCTTTTCAAAAAATGGGAAAATCGCAACCGTCGCGCCGACCGAAAATTCAAAAACGGCGTTCGATGAATACCCGTCCGACCCCGCGAAACCGGTGCCGTACACTGAAAACGTGCATTTGCAAAGGACAAATGAATACATGACCGACGACCAACGTTTCGCAGCCCGCCGCCCGGATGTTTTGGTTTTTGAAACCGAAAATTTGGCGCAGCCGATGACTTTGACGGGCGAAATCGTGGCCGATTTGTGGGTTTCGACGACGGGGACGGACGCGGATTTTGTGGTAAAATTGATTGATGTTTTTCCTGATACTTTGTCGGGCGTGGAAAACGGCGTGCCGCTCGGCGGTTATCAAATGTTGGTGCGAGGCGAGATTTTGCGCGGTCGCTACCGAAATGGTTTTGAAAAAGGCGTGGCTTTCACGCCGGGAAAAGTGGAGCAAGTGAAGGTCGTTTTGCCCGCCGTGGCGCACACTTTTTTGCCGGGACACCGCTTGATGATTCAAATCCAAAGCAGTTGGTTTCCGTTGGCCGACAGGAATCCGCAGAAATTTGTCAATATTTACAAGGCGACGGATGCTGATTTTCAGAAGGCAGCGCATCGCGTTTGGCGGTCGGCGAAGTGGCCGAGTGGGGTGGTTTTGCCGGTTTTGAAAAATTGAAAAGTGAATTTTTAACCTGAATTATAGATTTTTAACCCATTTTGAAAGACATGAAAAACTCAATTTTTTCAAAAAAAACCCTTCTGCTTATTTTTTCCTTTTGTTCAATTTTGGTTTTGAACACCGTTTCGGCGCAGCCCGACACCATTTTTATCGTGGACAAACAGGCACGTTTTCCGGGCGGCGACCGCGAATTTGCCCGTTTTTGGTCGAAGGAATTTAAAATTCCGTACAAATACAGGATTAAACCGCCGCTCGGCGAAGGGAAGGTTCATTTTTTGGTGGCCAAAAGTGGGGAGGTAAAAAACATCCGAATTTCTCAATCGCTCCGGCCTGAAATTGATGACGCGGCTTTGGCCGCTGCCCGAAAAATGCCGAAGTGGGAACCGGCCATCCGACGTGGCCAGGCCATCGAAATGGAATATGAATTTTCATTTTTTGTCCTCAACGAAACTCAAGAAACAGGTTTCCGGGCAAGTCGGGCAGAGCGGGACAGTTTTGCTCGAAAATTTGGTTGGGGCGGAAGTTTGTGGGCAGGAACCATGATTTTCACCAACGATTTTGGAGCCTATTTCAATCCGCTCCGAGTGGTTTTTGGTTTGGAATATTCGTGTGTATTCAGAAATTGGGAAGCCAGTTTTGGGTTCGATGCGTTTGCATTTTCAAAAGTCAAAAAGCCGTTTGAAATTGATGGAATTCCCGTTTTGAAAGATTATCGGTTCGACCCGGTTCATGTTTATTTTTCAATCGGCCATTGGTTTGATTTGAAAAATCGATGGAAAATCTGCCCCTATTTTGCCCCGACCATCAACATTTTTGACGTAAAATATAAATTAAAGCCGAAGGGAGACTCGGAAACGTTGGTCAGTGGGTCTTTTTCTTCGGGCTCGCTGGGATTTCGATTGGGCAAAGAAATTAGTCTCAGGAGACGTGAACACTTCAGAAAAAGCATTGTTCGATACGAAACCGACCACATTGGCCTGCGATTTTGTTTTAATCCGCAGTTTTTGAATTCAAAAAACACAACACAACTTCGGGGCAGTGCCATCACTTTGGCTTTCAATTATGGAGGTTGGGTTCAGCGAAAAATGAAATAACAGCCACGAATATCTCAATATCCCAATATCCAAAAATCCCATTTTTCGCAGTACGTTTGCCGGAAATTTCATCAAAATTTCAATCCACCCAACCATAAAATTTTTCAAAAAATGGCTTTCGAGACAGAAGGTAAACTCCATAAAATTTTCCCGACCGAACAAAAAACAGCGTCGTTTGCTGCCCGCGAATTCGTGGTTGAAATCCCGGAAGGCAAGTACCCACAATATATCAAATTTCAGTTGGTGCAAGACCGCTGCGGCATTCTCGACAATTTCCGGGAGGGCGAAAAAGTAAAAGTTTCGTTCGATTTGAAAGGTCGGCCTTGGCAGGACAAGTTTTTCACCACGCTCGATTGCTGGAAATTGGAACGCACCGACGGCACGGAATCGGTCGCTTTTTCCGCGCCGACCCCGCCGCCGCCGCCTTCGGACGAGCGTTTTCCAGCCGACCCGTTCCCAAATTATGCCGACCAACCGCAGACCCGCGCGCCGCAATCGGGTGCAGGTTTTGAGGATTTGCCGTTTTAAATTGAGATATTGAGATACATTGTTATTGGGATATTGCCGCATATTTTTTCGATTTTTAAAAATATCTCAATATCCCAATTTCTAAATATCAATTTTGACAAATGGAAAAAATCAGCCTCGACATCACCGCCGCACCGTTTTCGATTGCGGAATATGGCCGCTGCGAACTCACGTTGCTGATTTCGCCGGACGGTTTGGCGTGGCTCGTGGCCGATGAACGTCGGACGGCTTTGGCGCAAAAAAGTTGGGAATTT
Source organism: Saprospirales bacterium (assembly GCA_031398055.1). Taxonomy (GTDB): domain Bacteria; phylum Bacteroidota; class Bacteroidia; order Chitinophagales; family Saprospiraceae; genus M3007. The sequence continues at coordinate 26,939 of JANNMS010000343.1, forward strand.
TTCAACCCAAATCAGCAACTGGCAGATGCTGAAATCGGCTTGCGGCGCGTGTTTTCGAGCGATGAAAAACTGGGTTTGAAATACGGTTCTGTGCGCGTGGCTTTGATGAACCGGTACGCGACTTTGGTGCCCAATCGCTTGTTCAATTCGTCGGAATTGCCCGGTTATTTTCAGTTGCTTTTGCAGCACGATGTGCCGTTTTCCTATTTTTTTGACGACCTGCCGGAGATGGATGCGAAGTTGATTTTTGCGGTCGAAACGCCCGTTTTACGCCTTTTTGACCAATATTTTCCGGAAAAAAAGATCCAGCACGGCGGTTCGGCACTGCTTCGGCATTGGCACAAATTGGCGCGGCGCAGCGATTTTGAGGTGTTTGTAAATGTAAAAAACCAGCAGGGTCAGGTGGCAGTTTTTGACCGGAAAAACCTGCAATTTTTCAATAGTTTTACGTTTACGAAGGCCGCAGATTTTCTCTATTTTGTGCTCTTGGCGTTCGAACAATTTAGGCTCAACCCGACCGAAATCCCGCTCACGATTTCCGGCGAACTTTTGGAAGACAGCGAGATTTTCAGGTTGCTTTATCGGTACATCCGACACCTCCGGTTCGTGCCGCCCACCCAAAATTATCAACTTCCCGGCGCGATGGAAGCCTTGCCGGGTCATTTCAATTTCGATTTGTATTCTTTGTAAATGCGAATAATTTCAGGAAAATTCAAAGGCCGACGGTTCAATCCGCCCGCCGACAATTGGCCGACGCGCCCGACAACCGATTCTGGAAAAGAAGGTCTTTTCAATATTTTGCAAAATCAGATAGATTTTGAAGAAACCAAAATGCTGGATTTGTTCGGCGGAACAGGCAATCATTGCTACGAATTTATTTCTCGCGGCTGTTCTGATGCAACTTATGTCGACAAATTTCCGCTGGCCGTGCAGTTTGTCCGAAAAACGGCCGAGCAACTTTCGATTGAAAAAGAACTGAAAATTTTTCAGATGGATGTTTTCAAATTTATCGAAAGTGCCACTGCCCAATTTGACTACATTTTCGCCGGGCCACCGTACACTTTGCCGACGATCGACACAATTCCTGATTTGATTTTTGAAAAAAAACTGCTCACCCCGGGCGGCATTTTTGTGATGGAACACAACCCGACCCACAATTTTTCGGAGCATCCGAATTTGACGGACATCCGAAAATATGGAACCACGATTTTTAGTTTTTTTTCGTAATCACTTGCAAAACAGCACAATCGGTGGCGTTTCGATGATGTTTGAAATGTGCCCAGCGCGGTCGCGGATCGAAATTTTGTAGGTCAATGTGTCCGTCGGGATGCCCGCGACGACCGAGCACGGCGGATATCCACCCGTAAAAGTGCAGCAAGTCGTGTTCAAACGGATCGTGATTTCGCCGGAAATGCCGTTACCCGCGCCCTGCTCGTCGACGTACGGAATTTTGTAGGCCGGTTTTGGAAAATTGTCGCGCCCGTCCACGATAAAAACGCCCACCGAATCGTCGCTACCGAGGTCTCCGTCGCCGTCGGTGAAAGAAAAAGTGAGGGAAATGCTGTCCGCTTCGGCCTTCGAATTTTGCGTCATCGAGTTTTTGGACATCGATAAAAACTCGATTTCGGGTTCGTTCGGATAGTTTGGCGGGTTGGCACAAGCGGCCAAAATCACAACGAAGCAACTGAAAATGAGCGATTTACAATTTTCCATATTTTAAATTTTTAGTTTTCTGACTTTAAAATGCAGATCCCGCGCCGCGCAGAATTGTTGCCAAAGATAAAGCAAGTTTCTCCTGAAAATTTTGAGGAGGTGGCGATGGCTGTTTTTCATTTTCAGTCGGCTCAAAACCCGCTTTTTTCAAAATTTTTAAAACTGCTCGGTCGATCGCCCGAAAAAATCCAGCACCCGGACGACATCCCATTTTTGCCCATTTCATTTTTCAAAAACCATCACATCAAATCTGGAAAATGGACTGCCGAAACCATGTTTTCGAGCAGCGGCACGTCCGGGCAAACGACCTCAAAACACGCCGTCCGCGACCTTGATTTTTATCTTGAAAATACGCAGCGTTGCTTTTCCAAATTTTACGGCGACCCGACCGATTGGTGCGTTTTGGCACTGCTGCCGAGTTATTTGGAGCGCGGCGGCTCGTCGTTGGTTGCGATGGCCGATCATTTTATAAAAATTTCGAAACACCCGGCGACCCGCCCGGGGGAGTCGGTCGGACGGGGCGGATTTTTTTTGGATGATTTTGAAAAACTGAAAAACACCTTAATTCACTGCCAATCAACGGGTTGTAAAACATTGTTGCTCGGCGTGAGTTTTGCGTTGCTTGATTTTGCGGAAAAAAATGACCAAAAATTTCATCTGGATTTGTCGGGCGTTGTCGTGATGGAAACAGGCGGGATGAAAGGTCGGCGGCGGGAATTGACGCGCCCAGAATTGCACGAGATTTTGTGCAATTCATTCAAAATCAACGAAATCCATTCGGAATACGGCATGACCGAGATGTTTTCGCAAGCCTACGCGATGGGCGGCACGGTTTTTCGGCCTGCGCCGACGCTGCGAATTTTGGCAACCGAGGTGAACGACCCATTTTGCAAAGTCAATTTTGGCAAAACAGGCGTCGTGAATTTGATTGATTTGGCGAACCTCGACACTTGCAGTTTTATCGCCACGGAAGATGTGGGCAGGGTTTTTGCCGACGGCAGTTTTGAGGTTTTGGGGCGGTTGGATTTGGCGGAAATGCGGGGGTGCAACTTGATGGTTACCGGGTGAAATTTTTAACCACAAAGTCACATCATAAAACATAAGAAGTTGAAAATCAAAAACTTATGTTTTCTGATGTGACTTTGTGGTAAAAAAACAGAACGTGTTTGGAAAAAAGCAACTTCAAAAACTACCTTTGCCCTCCCAATCCAAGCCGGATTAGCTCAGCGGTAGAGCATCCCGATAGCAATCGGGAAGGTTGAGGGTTCAAATTGATTTGAAAAGTTTCGCCGGATTAGCTCAGCGGTAGAGCAGCTGATTCGTAATCAGCAGGTCGAGGGTTCAAATCCCTTGTTCGGCTCCATTGATTTTCAACGGGTTATGTCGTTCGCGGCGTGACCCGTTTTTCATTTTTTGAGCAAAACTAAATCAGTCCCTTTTTTACCCACTCTAAAAAAACTTCGGAAGAAACCACATGGAATTCTGGAAATTCAATTTCTTTCAAAACTCGAAAGTGCTTATCATCTGAAACGATGTAATTGGCGTTTGCAGTAAAAGCACAATCAACGAATTTGTTATCGTCGGGATCAACCGTCAACAGGTTCCAAAACCAAAATTTGGTGATATAATTTACGTCTGGTGAGATTTCTAAAAATTTGAAAAATGCCTCCGAGCCTGCTTGACCATATTTTTGCCCCAAAATTTCGGCATATTCTGCAAGGATATCGGTGGTGACGCATATTTCAAACCGCCCATCCTGCAAGGCTTCATAAATCGGATAGTGTTTGGAATGTTTCGACTGCATCACGACGACCACGTTTGTATCCAAAACAATTTTCATACGGCCACATTTTCATTTTGACTCAAATATGGCGTGCGCATATTTTCATCCAACAAAGTTTTGTCGTCGTAGCCTTTTTCTTCCCAAACTTGGGTGGCAATTTTCGATGCTTTTTCGGCAAAATATTTTGCCAACATCCGCCGAATGGCTTTGATGTCATCCTCCGAAACGTCGGTGGAATAAATTTTCAACAACTCCATTTGAACGTTGCTGAATGGCTTTCGAAGATTTGGAACAGGGCTCATTTTATGTTATTTTGATTTAAAAATCATTGAAACGCTTTGCAAAACTAAGTCAATTTTTAAATAAAACTAAAACATGGAGCCACTTTTCAACGCCATCGTCGAACTCCTCGAAGCCGTTTGTCGCCGCACCGGACTCAATTATTTTGAAATAAATATCCTGATTTACACCTTTTTCATCCCTGCAAGTTGGTGGGCAATCGTTTGGTTTCGATTGAAAAAATGGGGCTGGCTCGGCTTTTTCCACCTTTTTCCGATGCTGATTTATTTGACCGAGCGGCAGCATTTCAAAATTTTTTCAGAAAATTTTTATCGAAAAAATACGGAGGTCTTGCTCAATTTGGGGGGAGGGACGAGTGGTGGCTACATTTTGATTTCAATTTTGATTGGGGTGATTTTGCCGTTGATTTTTTACGGGCTGCTCTTTTTTGGAAGGGAAAAATGGTTGTTCGGAATTTATCTGTTTTTTCTAATCCTAAATTTTGGGTGGTATTTTTGGGCGATGAAAAGTTGAATTTTAACTTTTTTAAAAAATTTAACGCTTTGCACGCCAAAAAACCGCCCGTTTTTGCGTCTTTCTTTCTGAAACCACGTTTCCCAAATTCAATCTTACAAAAACTGATAAATCTAAAAATCACATGAATCACCCGCGACTTTTACTCCCTGCCCTATTTTTTGCCTTGTTTTTTTCAACGGCTCTTTTTGCCCAACCTGCCAACGACGAGTGCAATTCGGCTACACCCATTGCCAGTGTTTTGAATTGGTGTTCGTCCGCCGGGCAGTTCACAAATGTAGGGGCAACACCGTCTGGTTTTGGGGCGGCTTCCTGTTTTGCCACAGTTGGAAATGACGTTTGGTTTTCCTTCGTTGCGCAGGCAACCGACGTCACCGTGACCGTGCGGGGCAAAACTGCGCAGTCGGCGGGCGGTACTTTGGTCAATCCGCAGGTGGCTTTGTACATCGGAAATTGCAGCGCGACGATCAATCAGTTGGAATGTCAAACGGCTCCGAACGGGGCAAATATCGTCGAGGCATATCAAGGCGGTTTGTTTGTTGGGGCGACGTATCTGATTCGTATTCAAGGAGTTGGCGGCTCAACGGGCACTTTTCAAATTTGTTTAAATAATTATAACCCACCCGTCGAACCGACTTCCGACTGTCCGACCTCGTCTATTTTGTGTGACAAATCGCCGTTCGTTGTCCAAAAAATTACGGGTGCAGGACTCGATACCAAAGAAATGGACGACGCACAATGTTTCAGCAACGGCGCGCCGGTCAACAATGAATCGAACTCGACATGGTTCACGTGGACTTGCTCAAAATCAGGGCCGTTAGAGTTCACATTGACCCCGCTGAATCCACCTGACGACATTGATTTTGTGGTCTATCGTTTGCCGAACGGCCTGTCAAATTGCACTGGAAAAATCGTCGAGCGGTGCATGGCTTCCGGCGATTTCACTTTTCCAAGTCCTTGCATGGGGCCGACAGGTTTGAAAGCTGGCTCGACGGATATTTCTGAAAATGCGGGTTGCGGCACAGGAAAAGACAATTTTATCGCCCCGCTGAATATGGTTGCTGGAGAGAGTTACGCGCTTGCCATCAACAATTTTTCAAATACTGGAAATGGTTTCAACATCGAATTTGGGGGGGCGGGCGAATTTCAGGGGCCGGTGCCCAATTTTACGACCGATCCGGCGGCGGTTTGCCTCGGTTTGCCGGTGCAAGTCATTGATGCTTCCACATTTTCCATTGGAAATATCACCGAATATTTGTGGAGTTTTGGGTACGATGCCCAACCTCAAACGGCGACTGGAAAAGGCCCGCACACCGTCATTTTCAACGAATCCGGCCAGCACCCGGTCGTTTTGACCGTCAAAACGAACCTCGGTTGCAAGGTTACTGAAATCAAAAATGTTACGATTTACCCACCCGTCGAGGTGGACACGGCCATCGGAATTCCGGAATGCAACGGCGGCACGAACGGTTCGGTTACTATCAATAATATTGTAAAAGGCACACCACCTTATCAATTTAACTGGCAAAATATGGGTTTTCAACCTTTAAATACGTTAACTGGCCTTTCGCAAGGAATTTACAATGTGGTCATAAAAGACAAAAACAACTGCGAAACCAAACTTGATATTTTGGTGGAAGAATTGAAATTGACGGTTTCGCCGGACGTCACCCCGCCGCTTTGTTTTGGCGACGACAACGGTGTGATTACTTTGAACGTGACGAACGGGACGCCAAATTACCTGTTTGACTGGGGAAATGGTTTTCAAAATAACAACACTGAGCCGGGTTTCGCGGCGGGGATTTATACGATTTTGGGGCAGGACAGCAAACTTTGCAAAGGTACTTTTTCAGTCACCGTCACCGACAACGAGCCGATGGAAGTGGCGATGGATACCGTGCATATTTCTTGTTTTGGTGCAAACGACGGCTCGGCGACGGCCATTCCGACGGGTGGGGTGGGGGATTACAAATATTTGTGGAGCGACGGCCAAACGACTCAAACTGCCACTGGTTTGGGTCGCGGCCAATATTCCGTGACGGTGACCGATGGAAATGAATGCCCGGTCGTCGGCGAAGTTTTTGTTATCGAACCGGCGGAGTTGTTTTTGGATTTGGTGGGCGTGAAAAATTTGAAATGCAACGGCGTGCCGGAGGGTGAAATCACGGTTTCAGCCTCGGGTGGGCGACGGCCGTTTACTTTTTCTGCGGACGGGACGAGTTTTCAGGCTGATTCGACATTGAAAAATTTGCCGGCAGGCGATTATTTTGTCATCGTTCAAGATTCGGCGGGCTGCCGGGACTCCGTTTTGGCAACGATTGTCCAACCGACACCTTTGATTGTGGATGCCCAACCGAAGGACACGACGGTGGATTTGGGTTTCGAATTGCAATTTTCAACGGTGACTGGCCCTGCTTTTCGCCCAGTCGAGTTTTTGTGGACACCGGCCACTACGTTGAGTTGCACGGATTGCCCCGATCCAACTTTGATTGCAGGAATTACTCAAACTTATGTGGTTCAAATTACGGACAGCACTGGTTGCGTGGCTTTTGATTCGGTAATTGTGCGGGTGGATTTGCGGCGACCAGTTTACGCGCCCAACGTAATTACGCCGTCTGGAAAATATCCGAACGACCATTTTACCTTGTTTGGCGGTCCGGCGGTGCGGCAAATGAATGTTTTGAGGATTTATGACCGCTGGGGTGAGTTGATTTTTGAAAAAGAAAACATCCCGATGAACGACCCGAATTTGGGTTGGGATGGCACTTATAAAAGTAAATTGATGACCGGAATGTTCACTTGGTATGCCGATGTTGAGTTTGTGGATGGGGTGGTTTGGCCGATGTCGGGGGATGTGACGGTGGTGAGGTAGGAGATGATGACATGAAAAAGGAAAGAAAAAAAGCCCGCCGCATCAAGGAAAGATGGGCGGGCTTTTTTTTCGCCGTTGCCGAGGCGTTAATGTTTTCCCGAAATTTTTACACATTTTCATATCATTGATTGGTGGGGTTTGTGGGGGATTTTTGGGGATGCCATAATTAGGGTAGGGAATTTGCAGGTTTGACAAATTTTTGAAAGTTGTCAAATCCTTTCACTTCTATTGAGGCAAAAAAGAGTTGCTCATCAGGAAAACATCTGGACGAGCAACTCTTTTGATTGGGAAATTTTTACTTTGAAATCACAAACCTTTGGTGGGAGAGGTCACCGTTTTCAAATGAAAAAGACAGGACGTAAATCCCTGAGACGAAATTGGAGAGGTCAACTGATTGCTGCTGCCAATTGGTACAATTGCCTGAAAATCCAACTTTCCCGTTTGTATCAATCATTTTCCAAGTGCCAGTTGCGGGGTTTTCAAACCGAATAGTCAGGGTATTTGCTGCTGGATTGGGAAAAATGGAAAATTCTTGCCCCTTTTTTAAATCAGGCACCGCACTCGTGCATGGCGGGTCAACTGCCCCTAAATTGTAGTTGGGGTATCGCTGAAACCACATAGGCAAAACTGGTAAATTGATGGCATCCATTTCAAAATTACAAGCGTCACCCGCTTCATTTGGGTTATGAATTACATGGAGAAATGGGTAAGAAATGCCGTTGAGGTAAATTTTATTATCGGGGCCTAAAAAAGAATTGTAGAAACTCCTGATATCAGTACCAAAAGCAACAAATGGCTCTACTCCGGTAGTTGCAATTAAACATTTTGGAAACGGCGGCTTGCCAGAGGAGATATCATACTGAAACAAGGTATCGTAAGAGGCCGTGTAAAAAAAGCGAGAATCCGGCGAAAACTCGGCAATTACAATATAAGTTTTCTTGACCGAATCCCCGATCGTTTCAACCTTAAACTCTTGTAAATTTGAGAATTCCATTTTACAACGGTCAAAATCATAAATCCTGCAAGTGGTATCCCCAAATTCAAAGTATTTATCCCCAAGTTTGCTAAATCCACAAATACTTCCAAAATCCTGCTCTAAATCCTTATCGAAATTAAATATTCTTGGACTGTGTAAACCATCGGAGTCAAATAAAAACATGAGCATCTTTTTTTGCATCAGCCTGACAAAAATTAACCAGTCAATTCCATTAGAATGCCTTACTGCATTTATTTGAAAGTTGTATTTATCAGGAGGAGCCATTGGAACATCATAATTCTTCACTTTTCCTAAGCCATTGTTTTTAGACAAATCAATCGTGGCATATAACAATTCAATCTTATTAAAAAATGTCCGGTATTTCATGTAAAAGATAATGTAATGGTTGGGATTGCCTGGCATAGGTAGTATTATTTTAGGTTCATCGTGAAAAATTAAGAGAGGATCAAGAAAAGCAGAGTTACATTTATAAAAATAATTGGATTTTCCAATAAATTCACCATCTTCCATTAACCCATGTTCTTTGTCATAAACCCCGCAGCCATCAACATAGAATAAAAGATTTCCATTATCATCACAAATAGCGGTGCTTGCCTTGGTTCTTTTATTTTGAATTTTTGAAACAGTTGGGGGATAAGCCTTAAAATCAAGTACCGCAGTTCCAGTTGAATCTATAAAAGTCGTATCATAGTTATTGTTAGAGATGATTCGAATATTATCAATCATTGACTGCGAAAAAGTTATTTTGGAAAATGTAATGAAGCAAGAAACAAAAAAGAATATTTTTTTCATAGGTAGAAATTTAAAAAAAAAGTACCACTTGCAAAGGAGTTCACCTCAGCAAGTGGTACTTTTTAAAGTAAGTGTTTTTATTTAGAAACTATGAGTTTTTGATAAGAGAAACCACCATTTTCGCTGGAAATGGTAATGGCATAAATTCCGGACACCAAACTGGAAATATTGATTGATTCCGTTTGGCGGTTATTGCAATTCCCCGAAAGCGCAGTTTTTCCATTGAAATCAACAATTTTCCATGTTCCAATTGCAGTCTCTTGAAAACGAATTGTCAAGTTGTTGCTTGCTGGATTTGGAAAAATTGAAAATTTTAGGCTGCCGGCACTATTTCTTGAATCATTCTGCCTAATTTGATTGCAATTGCCGCGCAGCCCTTCGCCTTCCGATGGAAGCAAGGCAATTTGTTCGTCAAGGGGAAGCATATAAATTGACACGATTGCGGTACTACCTGCAAATGCCGGGCATCGTGAAATCTCACGCAGCCCGTTCCAATCCTCCTTGATCAATTGTAATCCCAGAGCGGTTTTTAGTCGGAAATAATTGAGGAATTTCCAGTTTGCCTGAACTACCGTTTGTGGAACGAGGCTTTCATTAAATGCTAAGGCTTGTTCCAACCAAAACTGTTTTTGCTCCTTTCGTTCATTTTTGAGCGTACGATATGCTGCTTGGTTTTCCGACAGATGAGACTTAAGTTGATGAAATTCAACCAACTGCGAATCAGCAATGGCATGATTTGATGCAAAATTGGCTGCGTTTTCAGCCAGCCATCCAAGTATTGAATCATTTTTAATTTGTTGGTTGTCCCAGAAATAGTTTACATCAACTTCTAAATCAGAAGATTCGGTAATGGACTGCAAGGTTAAACTTGCTACTTGTGCAAAATCTCTCAGAGAAGAATTTTGGTTGTTTGAATAAAACAAATCGATATAGGAATTTTGCCCAAGTAAATATGAAAACCTATTTAATTTACACAACAACCACAGTTGATATTCCCAAAGCAAAGAGGCAGACAAGCCGCTTGTGCCATTCACCAATTTAAGATTAAAATCTGACAATTGTTCCTGATTTCGATCATCTGTGTTCAAAACTGGTGGTGGTGGTGGACATAGTGTTTCATTAGTTCCATTTTCAGAAACTGAGATAGAAGGGAATGGATTAGCAGGGATACTATTAGGTATTCCTGCTGTTGCAATTGGAACAATTAAAATAGGGAAAAACGATGGAATAACTTCACTAGCCTCAACACCATGGATCTGATTATTATTTGCAAAAGTATTTGCCCATCTATTACCTGTTTTATCCTGTAGTGGCATGAATCCCGGAGTACCAGAGACTGTGTTTATTTGTACCCTTAATCCTCTTGTATGGTCTCCCATATTGTTGCCCAAAAATCCTAACCCTGGAAAAGTTCCGAAAAAATGAATGCCATGTTCTTGGTCATCAACTGCATTATTGCACATAGTCAAATTTGCTACATCACTGACATGAACCCCGCAATAACCATTTGTTCTTGGGTTGTTAAAATCTGAGGTTGCCGTAACTCCCGTTCCGATTGTTCCATTGTTTCTCATTGCATTTTGAATGCCATTCATGTTAAGCATTGAAATTCCCCAACTTAACTGATTGTTGTTATTGAAGAAGGAAACATTGTTCCCAATAAACCAAAATCTGTCTGCGTTCACAGAATTCATGGCATTACCCTGTACAAAATGCCGAATTGGGTTAGGATCTCCCAAATTTACAGTACCGTTATTCGATATAACTTGCGCAATATCGATAGCAGGGTTGATTGCAGTTAATTCTACTCCAATATGGTTATCCGGGGTAGTAGGATTTCCACCCAAATTGACAATATTGTTTGAAATATCCACGCTCGCTTGATTGCCTGCACGGGAATTTCGTTGTACCAAAATTCCTCTTTTTAAAGTCCAAGCATTTGGAACAATCGTAACCGTATTGTTTCGGATAGTGATAATATCTGCATTCATATTCCCCTGTGACCTGATTCCGTGCGTCCCGTCCACGAAAAATAACCCATTTTGGATGTTCAAATCTGTGCCGTTTGCGAAAATGCCTATCGTCGTATTGTTTGCACAATGAACCGTAGGAAAAGGCACCAATGGACTTGTGGTTATCGAACCATCGGTACTGTAAATCCCAGAACCGCTCGTTCCCGCCAAGATTATCCTGCGGGTAATGTCCCAAAACCTGCAATTCCCAATCGTCAAATCTGACAAATTTGAATAAATGCCGTGCAGGACATGGGTAAACAAATTGGGCGCACCGTTGGAAACCAAAGTCGCCTGCGCTTGATTCAGATAAACCCCAGAATGGCTCCACCCAACATACGCAGGTATTGAATTTGTAGGAACTGAATAATGACCTCGGAGAGCCGAAGTGCAATCAAAAGTGTTGCCGTCAAAAAACAATAGTGCCAAACCAGGGCTGGTCGGGTTGGCCGCTCCGTTTTTGATCCCGATGTGGTTTTTGTTGAAAATAGTGGTGCCTATCAACAAATTGGCACCATCGTCAGAATTTATGGCATATTCTGCATCTGAAATTCGGCAATGATCCAGCAAAAGAAAACCATGGGTTTTGTTCAAAATACCCTGCCACAGGCGGTTGCAAGAGTAAAAATCGCTGCTTTGTGCGATAAAAACTGCACCCGGATCGACACGGATCAGCGAACCATCGGCCATTTCCAAATCGCAACCATTAAAGTTTACGTTACCAGAAATGACGATGGTTCCAGCCAGTCGAAGATGCCCGGTGTAATTTCCAGCTGGCAGGAAAGTGATCGTTCCGTTCGCTCCGATTGGTGGCTGGGACAAAGGAACGGCACTGTTTGCTGAACAAAGGTCGTCCACTTCCTGCGCCCGGAGCGTTTGAGAATGACTAAACATGGCAAGTGTGAAAATCAGGAGAAAGCCCCCCCCCCCCCGCAAAACCTACGGGGCAACAAAATGAAAAGAAATTTTTCATTGGAAAAAATGGTAAATGTTTGAAAGAAAATCCCTTGAATTGGGCAGAAGTCTAACTGGTTAGGCTGCTTGGGTTTGCCAATTTGGGAAAGAAAACAGGATGAGTCGTGAAAATTAAATCCGAATCGGAATAAAAAAAAATATCACATGGTTGGATAATCTACATCAAAAATATTGCTTTACATGGGTTCAAAGATATAGGCATTTAATTTTTAGATGCAAACCAAAACTTTTTAAAACCTGATTTTTTTTAACTTTCGTTGCTGCTCCCAAAAAATCCATTCAAATCTTTTCTATTCGTTCCATGATTGCCTTTCCGGATAGACTTCCAGAAAGGCAATTTTTTTTCAACCGAAGTGCGGGCGAGATTTCAGAAAATTTTCAAATTTCTGAAATCATGGATTTCTCGAAACTTCGAAAAACCCGCTGTCACCATTTTTTTTCAAAAAATCCCATTTCTGCCCAGAATTAAAAATAATATTGCCTCGCTGATTTTCTCAATCGGCATAAATAAGCATCCTTCACCAACCAACTGCCAAATAAAATGGGATTTCAAAAAGTACAAACCGTTGACAATCAGGACGAAATGCAAGGTTTCGTGCGCGCATTGCTCGACGACGTTCACGCCTTAACTTATATGTTGGAAAATGACTGGTTCGAGACCGATATCACCCGGATCGGGGCGGAACAGGAAATGTGCCTCGTCGAAAACAAGACGATGAAACCGGCCTGCATCAACATGAAAGTGCTGGAAGGCATGACCGAGCACCCGTGGTGCGTCACCGAACTCGCGCAGTTCAATCTCGAAACCAACCTCTCGCCACGCGAATTTACCGGCACTTGCCTGAGCGAATTGGAAGCCGAAAACATGGCTTTTTTGAAAGAAATCCAACGCCACCTCGACCCGCACGACGCGAGCATCGTGTTGACCGGCATCTTGCCGACGTTGCGAAAACACGATTTGGATTTGAAAAACCTCACGCCAAAAGACCGGTATTTTGCTTTGATGGCCTCGCTTTCCAAACATCTTTTGGGCACCTCGTTCGAACTCCGGTTGCAAGGCATTGATGAACTTTTGGTCAAGCACGACTCGCCACTTTTGGAGGCCTGCAACACCAGTTTTCAGGTTCATTTGCAGGTGACGCCCAACGATTTTGTAAAATTGTACAACATCGCGCAAGCACTCGCCGGGCCGATGATTGCGATTGCCGCCAATTCGCCGCTCGTTTTTGGCCGACGCCTTTGGCACGAGTCGCGGATTGCACTTTTCCAACAATCGCTCGACACGCGAACCACCGCCGACCACATGCGCGAGCGTTTGCCACGCGTCAATTTTGGTTCCGGTTGGCTGCGCGGCGACATCACCCAAATCCACAAAGAAGACATCAGCCGTTTCCGGGTTTTGCTCGGCGGGGCGGTCGAAGAAGATTCGCTTGACATGATTCGGCAGGGAAAAACACCAAAATTGCGCGCCCTGCAAATACACAATTCCACAGTTTACCGCTGGAACCGCCCTTGCTACGGCATTTCACCAAACGGAAAACCACATCTCCGCATCGAAAATCGCGTTTTGCCCGCTGGCCCGACCGTCGTGGATGCCACCGCAAATGCCGCTCTTTGGCTCGGTTGCATGGTCGCGATGGGCAATAAATACGATGACATCACGAAACAAATGTCCTTCGCCGATGTCCGCGACAATTTTATGAAATCCTCGCGGACGGGCATCGACACTTCTTTCACGTGGTTCGGCGACAAAAAAATATCGGCCGCTGATTTGATTTTGAACGAACTCGTCCCGATGGCAAAAGAAGGTTTGAAAAACAGAAAAGTGAAAAGCAGCGACATTTCAAAATACATGGACATCATCGAAGAACGCGCAAAAAAACACTCGACCGGCGCGCGCTGGCTGCTGCGTTCGTACACAAAACTCACCGAAGAACTGACTTCGGACGAATCACTCGTTTTGCTCACCGCCAAAATGGTCAAAAATTTGAAGGAAAATCAGCCCGTCCACACTTGGGAACTCCCGAACGCCATGGAATCTGCCGAATGGCGTCCCGACAAATTGAAAGTCGAGGAATTCATGACCACCGACCTTTTTACCTCGCAGCCCGACGACGTGGTCGAACTCGTGGCCGAAATCATGAACTGGCGAAAAATCCGGTACATGCCCGTCGAAAACCAAAAAGGAGAGTTGGTCGGGCTGGTTTCGAGCCGTTTGCTGCTGCGACATTTTGCGAAAATCAGCCGTTTCGACGACAACACCGAGACGACTGTTAAAGATATCATGGTTGAAAAACCAATCACAGCCAAACCAGAAACTACCATTTTGGAAGCGATGAAAGTGATGCAGGACAACAAAATCGGCTGTCTGCCGGTGGTGAAGGGGAAAGAATTGGTGGGCATCATCACCGAGATGGATTTTTTGAAAATCACGACTCGGCTGATGGAAAGAATGGGAAAATGAAGTGAATTAGGAATTTTAAATTAGGAATTAGGGTTTTAACAAACTACTTGGTTTTGAAAAAATCCTTTTTTTACCTAAAATTTTATAAAAAAAAAGCGAACGGCTGGCTGCTGTTCGCTTTTTTTTATTCAGATTTTGGGGAAAAATCGTAAATCGTAATTCCAAAATCGTAAATTTTTACAAAACATTCGCCACCTGCTCTTTCACCTTTTCCAGTTCATCTTTCATCTGCACCACCAATTTTTGGATATCGGCATCGTAGGCCTTTGCGCCGAGGGTGTTGATTTCGCGCCCGATTTCTTGTGAGATAAAATTCAAAGTGCGCCCCACGGCTTGGTCTTTGCGTTCCATTTGTTCGAGGAAATAAATGCAATGATTTTCGAGGCGCACCTTTTCTTCGGTGATGTCCATTTTTTCGAGGTAAAAAAGGATTTCCTGTTCAAAACGGTTTTGGTCAATGTTTTCAGAACCTAAATTTTCCTGCAAATTCGACATCAACCGCTCGCGCATCCGCACAAAACGCTCGCCCTCGAACGGCGTCACCCCTTCCAAACTGGAAATGATATTGGCCACCCGCTGCCGCAATTCTTTGGCCAACGACTTGCCTTCCGACCGGCGGAATTTTTTCAAATTGTCCAACGCCTCGTCCAAAACTTTTTGAATCACCGTCCATTCATTTTCGTCCAATTCGCCGGAAGGCGCGTTCACCACGTTCGGAATCCGCAAAATCGTTTGGATAATATCGCCTTGCGGGATGTTCAAATCGGTGGCCAACCGCGAAAGTTCTCGAAAATAACCGCGAAAAAGTGCCTCGTTCAAATTGACAATCGCCCCGCCGTCGGCACTTTGCACATCCATCAAAAGGTCGATTTTCCCGCGTTCGGCATGGTCGGTGATGATTTTTCGGATTTCAATTTCCTTTTCTTTGTAATCGCCGGGGAAGCGCATTTTGATGTCCGTCATTTTACTGTTCAAGGTTCGGACTTCGATATTGATGGTTCTTCCGGCAAAACTGCCCGTGGCGCGTCCGTAACCGGTCATTGATAACAACATAAAATTGGTGATTAGTGATTAGAAAATTAGTTATTGGTGATTCATGTTTGGATGGATAGTGTTCGGTTTTTGCGGGGTCAAATGTAGAAAAACTCGCGGGTTAACAGTATTTTTTGGGAAACCCAATTGCCCAGAAACCAATTGCCCAATAAGCAATTTTCCATTAACCAATCACCATCCGCGCCCCGCGAGTCAATAAATATTGACCAAAAATGTAGGTCAGCATCACCAAAACTTCGTGCATCGGAAAGTTTTTTCCAAAAATCCGGCACGCCAGCAAACTGTCCGAAGCGATGAAAAACACCGCTCCCGCGAGGCAAAATGCCCACGCCCGACCCGGAACCCAGCCTTTCAAATTCATCGCCGACAAAGCCATGCAAGTAATTGCGACCGCGTAAATTGAAAATGGAAACTCTTTCAAACCCGGCAAAAACCAAAACATCCCAAAAATATAGCCGAAAAAAGGCAAGAACCACCACGGTTTTTGCCACAAAATCGAGGCTTTAAAATTGGGTTTTGAACAAAATCCTACCGTGTACGAAATCTGCGCGACCAAAAATGCACCCACTCCGGCGAGGAAAAACCGCCCATTTTCGAGCATCAAAAAGACGTCGCCAAAAGTGGAAAAAATCAAACCAACGATGAACGCGCCGCGCAGTCGACTCCGATTCCCCGCCGTTTCGCGGACAAACCAGACGAGCAGCGCGGGCATCAAAAATGGTTTTGTAAAATAAATCAACGGGGCATTTTGCGTGGCTTCGCCAAAAATTTCGAGGACGGAAACGAGGGTAAAAACCCAAAGCCAAAGGTGATTTCGATTGAACATGAGGATGATTTTGTTAAAGCACTGCCAAACGTACAGCGATTTTTAGCAAAATTTTCACCTTCTCCAAAAACCAAATTTCCAAAAACTGTCGTTTAAAAAACATCCTTCCACCCTCAAATTTTAATTGCAATGACATACCAAACCGAGCGCAACGAACAAATTACCCGAACGACCGCCAAAATTTTTACAGTTTTACTCCATGCCGCGTTTTTCGCTTGGTTATATTTTGCAGCCAGCGAAAAACCGGCGGCAAAAAACGAAATCTCCACCACCGCAACCACCAAAACCGGCACACCTGCCAAACCAGCAGCACGACCCATTCCTTAAAATTGGGGAATTGGTTATTGGGAAATTGGGAAATTAGGACTTGACCATCAACCATTTTTCCAATTTTCCAATAACCAATTTTCCATTAACCAATTCCCCAATCCCAACGCCAGTCCCGCAAATTGCGACGGCTGGCGTTGTTTTTTTTGCTAATTTTGAGCCTCGTTTCATCAAAATTTACTGAAAAAATGAATATTTCAATCGGCTGCGACCACGCTGGATTTTATTTGAAAAATGAAATTGTGGCTTTTTTGCAAAGCCTTGGCCACCTCGTTTTGGATTTCGGGACACACTCCGCCGACTCGGTGGATTACCCCGATTTCGCGCACCTCGTCGCTTCGTCGGTCGAAGATGGCCAAGCCGAACGCGGTATCGTAATTTGCGGAACGGGCAACGGCGTGGCAATGGCCGCGAACAAACACGCGGGAATACGTTGTGGAATTTGTTGGGATGAAGAGGTTGCCGCCCTCGTCCGGCAGCACAACGATGCGAACGTGATTGCCCTGCCCGCCCGTTTTGTGCCCGAAACTTTGGCAAAAGCGATGATCAAAATTTTTATGGAAACTGAATTTGAAGGCGGCAGGCATGCTCGGCGAGTTGATAAAATTGCCTGCTGATTTTCAAAATGGAACACGGATTTGCAGGATTTGACACGGATTTCCTCCAATTTTATCTTAAAAATCCGTGTCAAATCCTGCAAATCCGTGTTCCATTTCAAGTCAAACCCCTAATTTTTGGATGAATCACCCGAAACCAAATCGGCGGAAACAAAGCCATCAACATGCAGCCCGGATACCCGGTGGGCAACTGCGGACTCTCGTCCAAATGCCTCAAAATCTGAAATTTTCGGGTAGATTTAAAATGATGGTCGCTGTGCCGAGTCAATTCGAACAAAAAAATCCGTCCCATTTCGTGGTCGCTGTTCCAAGAATGGACGGGTGAAACGGGTTCGGGGCGACCACTCGCCATCAATTTCCGACGCAAACCGTAGTGTTCGATGTAATTCACGGTTTCCAACATCAAAACCGCGACCGCTGCGACGCCCAAAGCAAACGGAATCATCGCCCAGCCAAAATATAAACCAACTGCCGCGAGGTATAAAATTTGAAAAAAGGCGTACCGAATCATGCCATTTTGGAGAGAAATTTTTTGAAAACCGTCTTTTTCCAACCGTTCCGTTTCGAGATGCCAGGCACTTTTTATCTGTCCAAAAATGCTGCGAAACCAAAAATGATAGATCGTTTCGCCCAATTTTGCGGAAGCCGGGTCGCGGTCGGTCGAGACAAATTTGTGGTGTCCGCGATTGTGTTCGATGAAAAAATGCAGGTAAAGTGCCGGCAACAAAAGCAGATGTGCCACAAATTGGTCGATTTTGGAAGGTCGGTGGCCGAGTTCGTGGGCGATATTGATGCCCATCGTGGCGAGCAAAACGCCGATGCTGGCCGTCATCCCAATTTTTTCAAACATCGTAGAACTGCCCGCCGCGATGGTTTTGAATAACCAAAACATAAAAAACCAGACAATCGGCAAGCACAAATAAAGCAGCGCATCGAAAAATCGGCGTTTCGAGCGGCTGATTTCTTCGGTTTCTGAATAGTTTTCGGTAGAAACTGGGACGATCAGATCCAAAATTGGTAGCAAAAAGAAGGCAATAATGACCACCCACCACGACCAAAACCCTTGCCAGACCAAAGCATGGTGCGCGGCAACAGGGATTAGAAAAGCGAGTACGTATTTGAAATCTTTGAGCATTTTTGAGATTTTGGGCAAAAGTACACTTCCCCAAAATTTTTTCCCAAAAAAACAAACGCCCCCCCACCGAAGTGGAGAGGCGATGTTTCTGCAATCTGATACTTAAACTTAACTATTAAACTACTCTTCAATTTTCACAAAATTCACTGTAACATTTGATTTTCCAAAATAAAGCCGCAATAAATAATTGCCACTTGCCAAATTTACCACATCAATCGAAGTTTTCAAATTGACAATTTTTCCTTCCAACAAAATGCGTCCGAGCACGTCCACGATTTCAAAACGGGTGTCGTTTGGCAAAGCAGCCGTGCCATCGACAGTCAAAATGGACTGCGCCGGGTTCGGGTAAACTTTGAAAGCCACGCCGTTCAGTTCGTTCACGCCGGACGGGGAACAAATGCCGTCCGTCAATTTGATGTGCTGTTGCATCGCGGTTTCGTTGCCGCAACCATCGTTGGCGGTGTACAAAATTTTAAAATTGCAATTGTCAATCGCTTCGAACGAATTCGAAACCGTCGTTGCCTGGCAATTGTCGGTGGCCGTGACCGCGAGCGGCTGCCAGGTGGCAAACGCTGCAAAAGTCATTTCCAAATTGCCCAAAATCTGGTCAAAAACCGGTGCCAAATCGTCGCGCTGCGTGACGTTTTGCGCCACGACCTGCTTGTTTCCGAAGGCATCGGAGGCTGTCCAAATCCGTGTGATGCTGGTTTCGCAGTCCGAGTTGATGGCCACATTGTCCGAAATTTCAACACTTGCATCGCCGCAATTGTCAGTTGCCATCAAATTGTCGAAGGCAAAAGGCATTTCGCAAGTAATCAATTTGTCGGTCGGAAAATGGTCAAAAACAGGCGCGGCGTTGTCCGTCACCGTGATAATTTGGGTGATGACATTTGCATTTCCACAAAAATCTGTCACCGTCCAAGTGCGTGTGATGATGCTACCTGATTGATTTTCAACCATTTCCAATTTCAAATTCGAGCCGGACGAACAGTTGTCGCTGATTTTTGGCGTTTCGGCGGAAGCCAAATTTTCGCAAGTCAGCGTCGTCGTCGGGTTGTCCAAAACGATGGCCGGGATTTCAAAATCCGCGCCCACCGAAATGTTTTGCTGTGTTTTTGAAATATTTCCGGTGTCGTCGGTTGCCGTCCAAACGCGGGTGTGTTTGACCATGCAATTCAAAAATTCGTGCGAATCTTCAAAAGTCAAAGCCACGGTGCTGCAATCGTCGGTTGCCACGGCGGCATCGAACAAAATCGGCGAGCCGCAGGGCAAAATTTTGTCAACCAAAACGGTGGTGAACTGTGGTTTTTGGTCATCCAAAATTTGGATGTTTTGAACCACTTCGTTCACGTTTCCGCAGGCATCTTCTGCTTTCCAAGTCCTCAAAATGGTGTTGCCATTTTTCAAATCTGAAAAAGTCAAAGTGATTTGGGCAACGTCGGCGCAGTTGTCAGAAACGGTTGGCGCGACGACTGGAATTTGCGCAGCGCAGGTCGAGACGTTCAAATTTTGGGTAAAATTCAAAAATTCAGGCTGCTGCGTGTCGGGCATCAAAGTCATTATTTGCTCGGCGAGGCAGGTGTTTCCTTTGTCGTCGGTGGCCGTCCAGCGACGGGTGATTGTCCCCGCGCCGCAGGCGTCCAGATTCGCAAAGTCTTGAAAATCAATGGAAACGATCGGCCCGTGCACCGATTTTGCCATCGGCTGGTTCCAAACGATTGCCTCGCCGCAGTGCATCGTTTTGTCAACAGGTTTGTTGAAAAACGAGGTGCCGCTGCTCAAAACCCAAATATTCCGGGTCTCGCTGACCGAGTTTCCGCAGGCGTCGGTGGCCGTCCATTTTACCAACAAATCGTAGCCGTAGGTGATCCCGTTGATGGTGTTGCACTTGTCGGTGCCGTTGTTCGTGACCGTCGAAGTGACGGTGACGCTCGAACAATTGTCGGTCGCGGTCGCCGTGCCGATATTGACCACGTCGTCGCAACTGAACATCATGTCCTGCGGCGGCAAACTGGTGAAAACCGGTGCCGTTTTGTCCGGCGCGACGGTGATGGTTTGCGATGCCGTTTTTGCGTTTCCGCAGGCATCGGTGGCCGTCCAAGTGCGGGTTTTCGTCAAACCGGAGCAGGAATTGCCCGTCGAATTGTCCACAAAAGTCAAGTTCACCACGCCGCCGGGGCAGGTTGTGCTGCGCGTCGGTTGGTCAAAATCGACTGGATTTGTGCAATCGCCCGTTTTGTTTGGCGGCGGTGTCAAAGTCAAAATCGAGGTCGGCGGATTTTGCTGGGTGACGGTCACTGAAAAACAGCAAGTTTTTTCGTTTCCGCAGCCGTCGGTGGCGCGGAAACAAACCTGCGTCGTGCCGATCGGGAACGTCGAACCGCTCGTCGGGCCGGCAGTTTGGACAACCGAAATGGTGCCCGTCGTGCAGGTGGTCGAAGTGGTCGGGGTTCCGAAAATCACGGTCGCTCCGGTGGCTCCGGTTGCGGCTTGCTGGTTGATGTTCGACGAGCAGTTCATCGTCAAAACGCTTGCAACGTTTGCGGCCTGCACGGTGATGATTGTCCAAGCGGTCACGGTGTTTCCGCAGGCATCGGTCGCAGTCCAAGTCCGGGTGACGGTGTGCGCATTTGGGCACGCGCCGGTGGTCACGTCGTTGAAAGTCATCGTCGCGGTGCTGCAATTGTCGGTCGCGGTCGGCGTGCCAAAAACGGGCACGGCTGGGCACACAATCGTTTGATTTACAGGCACATTGGCAATGACCGGGGCGATTTTGTCCTCAAAAATAATGGCTTGCATCGCCGCCGTTTTGTTGCCGCAGGCATCGGTGGCCGACCATATTCGGGCAATCGCGGGCTGGCAGGCAGCCGTGATTTGGGCGCGGATTTCGCCGCCGGGAAATGTGGCGTTGTGGATATTTACGTACAAATTTCCAGCAGCCAGCGCAGTTTGCAGGGCAGGAGTCAGCGCAACGGTGGTTGAAAAAATGCCGCTTTTTTGTCCGACCGGAAATCCCAAACTGACAAAATCCACACGGACCGGGCCGTTCGTCCCGGCGGGTGCTTCGTGGATGTGGGCAGCGGTCGCATTTGCCGTCAGGCCAGAAAAACTGACCACGATTTCCAAATTCGAGCCGTTGAGTTTTGCAAAAACGCGGCCTTTTGCGGTCGAGGCATTGGCCGGGTTTTCGTTCGAACCGGCGAGCGTGCCCTTCCAATTTGCATTTATTTCCGAAAATTTAACCGCAACGTTTGGCGTGCAGGCATCGGTGGCCGAAACTGTTGCCGCCGCCGGGGTGGCTGCGCCGCAATTCAAAGTCATGTCCGCCGGAACGCCTGCCAAAACCGGTGCCACGGCATCGGTCACGGTCAGGGTTGCCTCGCTGGTTGACTTGTTTCCACAAATATCAGTTGCCGTAAAAATGACTTTTATTGAACCGCAGGCAAGGTTGCCGGCGAAATTGTTGGTCACTTCCATTTCTTCGGAACAGTCAAAAACCCAGCCCATGCCGTCGCTGTCGAGCCACATTTGGACGGATGCATTGGCCATCGGGTCGTTGCAGTCAACCGTTTTGTCCATCGCGGACATGTCCCAATTGGGTGCATCGGAGTCGCGTTCGGTGACGGTTGCGCACCAGCAAACGGTGTTTCCGTTTTCGTCCATGAATTCAAAACGGATGGTTTTTGTGCGCTCGGCGGTCTTGCCTTTGCACACCCAATCGGTTTCGTCAATGACTTCGGTTTGGTAATTGACGACCGTTTGGCCAGCGGCGAAAACCGCGCCGCCCATGTTGTCGAGCCAATTTTTGAAATCTTCCTGACTGTTGCAGGCATCCATCACGATGTTTTGCGGATGCGTTTCAAAATGCAAAATGTCGAGATCGGTCGGGTCGTTCGAGCCGCCGGTGTCGCCGTCCGCGCCGGGGTTTGTGGTAAATGGGTCGTTGCCCGAATCGGTCATGTCCATCGCAATTTTCAGCGTGGCGAGGTCGGGTTCGGTGACGAAATGCCCGTTCCACCGGACACCATTTGCGGTGGCCATCGCTTGGTTGGTCAACGGAAAAGCAACCGCCGGGTGGTTGGCCGCGAGCACCACGACTTGTTCAAAAACACCATATTCGTCCATCAAAAAGGTCGAATTTGGCACATTGAACATCTCGGCATCGGTTACGCCGCCGTCGTAATTTTCGTTGAAAGAAGCCGTAAAACCACCGTCAATGTGTTTAAAACCGGTGTATCCGCCGAATGCTTTGATAAAACCGTTGCCCATTTGGGCCACGAGGTCGTCGGAAAAATTCGTGTTTACCAAGTTCACGTTGCCCGCATTTTCGAGGCGATATCGGAAAGTGGCGTACACCTCGCCGGTGCAGCCATCGGCATCGAAACATTGATAGCCCGACAATTCTTTTGTGGTCAAAACCATCGGCACGTCCACCGGGGTCGGGTCGTCCACCGCGCAGTTTCCAGTGTTGTTGTTTTCATATTGCGCATTGAAATTTTCGGGAACAACACCGTGATCGGACAAATCCGAAACGGTGACGACCACCCCTTTGTGGTTCGTTCCGCTGCCCGTCGCTGTCGCCTGATTGTAGGCCGGGATGATTGCGCCCACCGCGTCGGGATCCATCAAAATCTTAAAACGGAGTGTGATGGTTTGGTTTTGGGCCAAATTTCCAGTCGTTCCGTTGAAAATGTTGCTGTTGCCTGCGCCATTGAAATTTGAATTTAAAACCGGGTTGGCCGTTGCCGTCGAAGCCGAGATGGCCGGAGCGGTGACGATTCCGAGCAAAGTTGCGCCGCCCAATTGGGCACCCATCGCATCGGCAATTTGCAAATTTGTCAAATTGACGTTGCCCGTATTTTTCAAAATCATTTCAAAAGTCACCCACGCATGGCCGGAAATTGGCATTTGCAAAGGCTCTTTCACACATTCGACGACGCGTTTGGAAAGGTCGAGTTGTGGGATCAAAATTTTCAAAGGATCTTCTTCCGTGCCCAAATCACCCGGATATCCGATGTTAAATGACTCGTGCGTCTCGCCGCCGTCGGTCAAATCCGTTGCGATAATTGGCGTTCCGTCTTTTTTCAAAACCGGTTGGCCGTTGTCCGCGCGGATGCCTTGGCCTGCGACGGATGCCTGATTGAACTGCATTACCGTCGCGTTCGGGTTCATTTCGACGACTGCCTGGACACAAATTGCTTGTCCAACGGCCAGCAAACCGCTCGTTCCGGCAAAAATATTTGGAAAATTATTGACCGCCGGGGTCGTCGTGGCCGACGAAGTGAAAATGGCCGGAGCCGTCGTGATTCCAACGAAAGCCGCGCCAAGTTGGGCAGCGATGTTGTCAACCATGCTCAAATTGTTGAGCGAGACGTTGCCGACATTTTTCAAACAAATTTCAAAAGTCGCGTCCACGTTGCCCGGCGTGCAGGATGCTGCGCGCTGGAAACTGACCACGTTTTTATAACTCGAAAGCGCAGGCATATATATAGGTGTCGGGTCGTCCTCGCAACCCGAGTCGCCGGGCGCGCCGGTGTTGTTGCTTTCTGCGTCATAGCCAGAATCGGAATTGTCGGTGACCGTCACGGCAGTGCCCGCCGGGCCAGTGCCGCTCGCGGTTGCGATGGCAGTATTTGTGGGAATTGCCGCTTGGCAGTTCGGATCCATGATGGCCGAAAAAACGATGGTCACCGAGCCGTTCACCGCGAGGTTGCCAGCGGTGATGATATTTCCAGTGCCAGTCCAGCCTGCATTTGTTGCGATGCCCGTCGCACCTGTCGAAGCCGTGATGGCCGGGGCGGCAGAAATACTGACGAAGGTGCAGCCCATTTGCGCGGCGAAAGCATCGGCCAAAGTGAGCGCGGAAAGCGGCACGTTGCCCGTGTTTTTTACTGTAAATTCAAAAGTGGCGACCACGTTTCCGCCCGCAGCCGGGTGCGGAGCGTTGACGACATTGACCACGCCTTTCGACACGCAGATGTTCGGGGCGTTGATCGGGGTCGGGTCGTTTTGGCCGCCCGTGTCGCCGGGTTGGCCTGCGTTGTTGCTTTCAAAAGCATTTCCAGAATCAGAAAGATCGGTCACGACGACTGGTGTGCCCACTGGCCCCGCACCTGTTCCTGCGCCGTTGGCCTGATTGGTTGGCACGGTCGCCTGGCAGTTCGGGTTCATGGCCACAGTGAATTGGACGAAAATCTGCTGATTTGAGGCCAAAACGCCCGTCGTTCCGTTGAAAAGCGTTGTGCTGGCTGCGCCAAAAGCGGCGTTCACCGTCGGTGCGGTCGTTGCGGTGGACGAAACGATGGTCAGCGTGCCAACCATGTTCACGAACGAGCAGCCCATTTGCGCAGCGATGGCATCGGTGATTTGCAGGTTTGTCAAATTGACGTTGCCCGTATTTTTTATGCCGATTTCAAAAGTCACGTTCACCGTTCCGGCTGCCGTCGCGGTCGGCGGGCACGGAGCCGGGACGACCGAAACGACGCGTTTCACGGTATTTATCAAAGTAACGTTGATGACCAGGGCACCGCCCGGGCCAACTGGCGAACCAGCCGCTGGAACCGATGGCGCAGTGATTGTCTTCGGCCCACCTGCTGGTACCGTGGTCAAGTTCCCACCGGCCAACGGCCCCGATCCGGCACCTGGCCCGGCATCAAATTGGTCGCCGGTCGCACCGCCAGTGGCAGTATTTCCCAAAGTTGCACCGCAATTCGGGTTGATCCGGACGGTGAAACGGACGGTGACTTCTTGGCAAGGTTTCAACAGGCCAGTCGTGCCGTTGAAAATGTTGATTGATGTTGAACCATTGAACCCGCCATTGATTGTTGGATTGGTCATCGCAGTCGTGCTTCCGGCCACGATGGCAGGGGGCGTTGCAATGTTGACCAAAGCACAGCCCAAATTGGCCAAAAGATTGTCCGTCAGCGTAACCATTGTCAAATCAGATGTGCCGGTATTGGTCAACATGATTTCAAATTCTGCCAAAGCAAAATTTGGATCCGCGGGGTCAACCATGGAACCGACCAAACCTTTCGTCGTCGTCAAACCGGGGAAAATAAGCGGGGTCGGGTTGTCGCGGTCAGCATCACCGTAGGGCGAAGGAAGCGTTTGACCCGGCCAAAGTACATTTTCAATGAACGGAACTTGGCCGGGAAGCGGTGGGGTCGGTGGCTGCGGCGCAACCGGGAAAAAATCCGCTGCGTCATAAAAACCATCATCCGACAAATCGGAATCGGATTCCGTCCCACCCAATCGAGTGGCGGTGCCGCGTGCCTGATTTAACAAAAACGGCGAACTCGGATTGGGCGAGCACGTGCCGTTGCAGTCCGCATCAATTTCAACGGTGTACCAAACACTGACGGTATTGTACAGCCAATTGGTCGGCAAACCTGCCGTCGTGTTGGTCGTGGACAAAATGTTGATGTCCGATGTGCCATTGAAATTTGGATTGAGCGTCGCCAACGGG
Organism: Saprospirales bacterium; assembly: GCA_031398055.1. GTDB lineage: Bacteria > Bacteroidota > Bacteroidia > Chitinophagales > Saprospiraceae > M3007. Next base: position 52,783 of record JANNMS010000343.1, read on the forward strand.
GTCAGCGGCGTTGTCAAACCCCATTGAGCATTGATCGAAGTGCCGGGCACGACGCGCACAAATGCACAACCCAACTGCGCAGCAATTGAATCTTTGATTTGCAGCCGGTCAATTTGCACGGGGCCAGCGTTCGAGATTTTCACCTCGTAAGTTACATTGTGGGTGGAGGTGTGGCCCGGGCTGGTGTTCGCCGGGGAGTTTGGGACGACCGCGATGACGCGTTTCGTCGTTTCGACTTCTGGTTTGAGGCAAAGGCCGAAAACCATTTCGTCGCCCGACATGCCCAAAAAGACCACGCCCGGGACCATGTTCGTCACCGCATCGGAAAGGTCCTTTCCATTGAGCGGGCCACCTGTCAAGACCGTCGGGCTATTGAGGTCTGGCACGGCAAAAGGCTTTCCATCGCAGATATTGTAATAAAAAAGCGAGCCGTCGGTGTCCAAAACGTAAACGCCCGCATCTTCCGTGGCGACGATGTTCGACTTCGAGGGCGCGACCCCATTCAACGGGCCGCCCGTGAACGTCTGCCAGTTGGCATCGTGCCAAACGGTGTTCGTAGCGTTGTTGTACCATGAAATGGTGCCGTCCGCATCAATGAACGAGAAACCGTTGTCGGTTGCGTCGAGGTAATTTGGGTTATTGATCATTGCTCCGCCCTGCGGGCCACGGAGGATGGACATGTCCACTTCGTAAACGCCCGGGCCGTTAATAGTCAAAAAGTTGTACCATTCCATGTGCCCCGTTGCATCCAACAATAGCAGTTCGACATCCCCAACGCCCAAAAAGTCTGGCCCCAGCACGTCGTTGATGCTTGTATGATCGTAAACAAAAGCATCAGCAGGCAAAGGGTCGCTCAACGAAGTGGCGTTGATTCCGGCCCATGTCAGGAACAGGTTGTTGCGGTTGTAGGTCACCGTTGCGTTCGTATTGGCATCAAAAAACACCAATTCCAGTGCGCCACCGCCCAAAAAGGTAATGCCCGGAACGGTGTTCGTCATGGCCGTGCGCGGGGTGGTCCCGTTCAGGGGCCCTCCCGTAAATGTCGGGAAGCCTGGGTTGCTCATGGCAACATAAGTTCCGGTTGAATACAAATAGTAGTGGTAATTATTGTCCCCAACCGCCCCGAGCGTGTAGATAAAACCGTCTTCGATGGCCAAAATATTGGCATTCGTGAGAGCCTGGCCGTTAACTGGGCCACCAGAGAACGTCGTCCAAGTCGGGTCGGTCAGCAGATAGCCCTGCCCGCCGTTCGGGCAAGTCCCGGTCAAAAACAGGTTGTAATAAGATGACAGCGAGCCGTCCGCATCTTTGTAAACCAGGTCGTCGTCGCCCACATCGATGAAGTTGGGGTTGTTTTTTACCAATTCGCCCGAATGTGGCTCATCCGTCGTAGCCGCCGTCGTGCCTTTTGTCGGCAGCAAGGTGGTGGGCGCGGCCCAGGGCAAGTTCGCGCCCGTCAGTCCGTTGTAATATTCAATGCCGCCGGACGGGGTAATGAACGAAAGGTAGCCGTCCGACACGCCCAGAAAATCGCCCGTGCCGGGCAGGGCGACCGTTGGGCCGCCGTTGGCGAGCGCCGTTCCCACCGGTCCAGCATGGGTGCCGCCCGTGAGCGTTGTCGCGCCCGTGAACGTGAAATTGCCCGTGAACTCGTTGTAGGTGAAAATTTGGAGGCTGGAGCAGGCCTGCCCGTGCCCAAATTTTGGATTAAAAAACTAAAACGCCAGCAGCACCGAGAGGTACGCGGGCCATTTTTGAAAGACGGTAAAATTCATTTTGTGCATAAATGATAGTTTGAAAAGTTGAAAAATTGAACAAAAAGTACCTATCCGGCCTGCGGCAAAGCCACAAACCAGAAGCATAAAAAGCAAGGAAAATGGAAACGGGGCGGCTGCCCCACTCCAAAATTGGATGGAAAATCGAGTAAAAAAGCGTGATTAGATTGAAACCGCTTTTGTGTTAAAAAGCGGGTCTGCTTTGTTCAAACTGCGAGGAATTGGTTGGAGACAAAGACCAAAGCGTTGAAAAAAGCGGGCAAAACTTGGAGATTGTTGCCCTAAAAATTTAGGCCCAAAAAGCGTTGGTTTGTAATTATTAAGTGAAAAAATAGCCATCGAAAATAGATTGGAATTGTTAGTTTGTTTGAAAATACGGGAGGAACAAAAGATTTCTGCTCGAAAATAGTTTGTTGGTGCGAAGGTGAAAACCCATTTTGTTTTTAAAAAGAAAAATTGTCCCGAAAAGTCTGCCTGCTTTCATTTGTCAGTAAATCCCGCAATGGGTTTTATTTTTGGGGAAAGGCTTTTTTCACCAGTTCCTCGTCTGCCCAAAAAGGTACCGTCACCTGCAGATCCGGATAATCTGCCATCGTCCTTTTCAAAGTGGAAAGCGCGTTCGTATTCCTGGCCCACGCCCGCCGCGAAATCCCATTGTTGACATCCCAAAAAAGCATGGATTTCAGCCGCCGCTCGGCATTTTCCGAGCCATCGAGCACCATTCCGAAGCCGCCGTTTATCACTTCGCCCCAGCCGACGCCGCCGCCGTTGTGCAAACTCACCCAAGTTGCGCCCCGAAAACTGTCGCCGATGACATTTTGAACCGCCATGTCTGCCGTGTACCGCGAGCCGTCGTAAATGTTCGCGGTCTCCCGGAACGGCGAATCGGTGCCCGAAACATCGTGGTGGTCGCGTCCCAAAACCACCTCGCCTGCGAGTTCGCCCGCCGCGATGGCATCGTTGAAAGCCTTGGCAATCAACATTCTACCTTCGCTGTCGGCGTACAAAATCCGCGAAAACGAGCCGACGACGGGCAGGTTTTTCTTGGCATTTTTTATCCAAAGCAAGTTGTCGCGGAGTTGTCCCCGGATTTCTTTCGGCGCGGTCTTCAACATTTTTAAAATGACGGCTGCCGCGATTTTGTCCGTTTTTTCGAGGTCGGATTTTTTGCCCGAACAACAAACCCAGCGGAACGGCCCGAACCCAAAATCAAAACACATCGGCCCCATGATGTCCTCAACATAACTTGGGTATCGGTACGGCGATTCGCCGACGGCCACTGTGCCGATGGCCAATTTTTCGGTATTTTTTTTAAAAACTTCCGCGCCGACGTCACCCGCTTCTTTCAAAAAAGCATTGCCGTAATCCCAAAAATACGTCCCGCGCTCGGCCATTTTATTGATGGCTTCGACGTGGCGGCGGAGCGTTTTTGCCACCTCGTCCATGAATTTTGGTTTGTCGGAAATCAACAATTTTTTCGCTTCCGCAAATGAAAAACCCGCCGGGCAATAACCCATATCGTGGATGTTGTGGCAAGAAGTTTGGTCGCTACCGAGTTCAATTTTTACTTGTTTTTGTACAAAAAATTCCCACAAATTCACCACATTTCCATGAAAAACGAGGGCGATGGCGGTTTTTTCGGCACGGCAGGTTTCCATTTTTTCGACCAATTTTTCGAGGTCTGAAAAAACATTTTGCCTCAAAATATAGCCGTCGGCGACGCGCTGCTCCACCATTTCGCCGTCCACTTCCGCAATCACGCCGACCGCCCCGGTGATGACCGCCGCGCCCGCCTGTGCCCCCGACATCCCGCCCAAACCGGAAGTCAAATACACGCGCCCGGCCAAATTTTTATCGCCAAAACCCATTTTCCGCCCTGCGTTCAAAAGCGTAATTGTCGTACCGTGCACGATTCCTTGCGGCCCGATGTACATAAAACTGCCCGCCGTCATTTGCCCATATTGCGTCACGCCGAGGGCGTTGAAGCGGTTCCAGTCTTCTTTTTTTGAGTAATTTGGGATCATCATGCCGTTCGTCACGACGACGCGCGGCGCGTCCGGATGGCTCGGAAACAAACCCATCGGATGGCCGGAATACATCACAAGTGTCTGGTTGTCAGTCATTTCGGCGAGGTAGCGCATCGTCAAACGGTACTGCGCCCAGTTTTGGAAAACCGCGCCGTTGCCGCCGTAGGTTATCAATTCGTGCGGGTGCTTGGCCACTTTTTTGTCCAAATTATTTTGCACCATCAACATGATGCAAGCCGCCTGCCGCGAGCGGTGCGGGTAATTTTCCATCGGTCGCGCGTGCATCGGATAGTCCGGGCGAAAACGGTACATATATATACGTCCGTATTTTTCAAGTTCGTCGGCAAATTCGGCGGCGAGTTCTGCGTGCCATTTTGGTGGGAAATACCGCAGCGCATTTTGCACGGCGAGCACTTTTTCGGAGTCCGACAAAACATTTTCAATCACGCGTCGCGGGGCATGGCTCACCGTCGGGTCGAGTCTCGTCTTAGACGAGAGCGGCAGTTTTTTGGGGATGCCTTCGAGGATTTGGCGGTGGAATTTGGTGAAGGTTTTTGCCATGTTTTTTGTGTACGCCATTTATCTTTGTAAAAAAATTCAAAAAAAATGAATGCAAATATCCGCACTGCTCCATTTTCCAATGTTCAAGTCGAACTGTTGAAACTTTATCAAACAGGCGTTCCGGATGAATATCTGGAAGATTTAAAAATTTTGATTGCTCGTTTTCTTTTTACCAAAGCACGGGCGAAGGCGGACAAAATTTGGGACGCAAAAGGTTATACCGATGAAATTTTGAACGACCTTTTAAAGAAAGAATATGCCAACTAAACTTCGCATCGTGCTGGATACGAACATTTTGGTCAGGGCAGTTTCCGGTCGTTCGCTAAACTCTTTTGTGTTCGATTCGCTTTTCAATCAAGAATTTATCCTTTGTGTTTCGACCGAGATTTTGCTCGAATACGAAGAAACACTATCCGAAATTTACGACAACGAAATTGCCGAATTGGTCATTTCTTCCATCTTGATGCTTCCAAATGTTGAACAAACTTCGATTTATTTTGACCTTCGGCTAATTGTCCACGATGCCGATGATGATAAATTTGCAAACTGCGCTTTTTCATCAAATGCAGATTATTTGGTCTCAGACGACCGACATTTTCGAGTGCTTTCCAATTTGCCATTTCCCAAAATTTACTGCCTGAAATTTGATGAATTCAAGAAAATGATGCGGCCACCGATTTTTTAGTCAATTTTACAAATCCTCCGGCATCGGCGGTTTTTGAAAAATCGCATCCGCAGAAATTTCAAAATCAGCCAAAACAGGTGCTGCCGAACAAATATCCCCGCCGGTGCAGACCGTCATTTTTTTCAAACCGAGGCCAATGTAAACATGCACTTCATTGATTTTTGGGAAAATATGCCACACCACTTCCACCCCAGCCAAACGATAATTGCCCATTTTATCATGGACGAGGTTCATCTGGTCTTTGGTCGAAATCACTTCGATGACAAATTTTGGGACTTGGTTTTTGCCGTAGGCCGTGCGGCTGATTTGCTCCTCGGTCAAGTAGGCGAGGTCAGGGCGGCGGTGGTTCCCGTCAAAAAAAATGTCGCCTTCGGGCATCAAAATTCCTGAAAAACGGCCTTTAAAACGCAGAAACTCGAACAAGTTTCGCAGGTTGTGGACAATGAAAAATTGGGTGAAATCCATGTGTTTTGATTTTACGACCTCGCCGCCGACCCATTCGTATTTGAACCCGTCTTCGCGGTCGAGGTATTTTTTTTGAAACTCAGGCCATGATATTTTCCTCGTTTTCCCGGCTGGTTTGACCTGAAAAACGTTTGGCGAGGTGGTGGCTGTTGCCAGATTTGCAGTGGTTGCCATGCTAAATTTTATTTTTTTTATGCAAAAATAGGTGCTTTTGGGTTGAAAAAATGCCGACTGCTGCAATTTCAATCTTCAAACATTTTGGCCGAAACCCCGCCCGCAAAATTCTTCACCGCCCCAATTTCCATCGCCGTTTCCGCCCCGGCGAATCCCGAAATCTTCGAATCGTCCATTTCCGCGAGGTATTTTTTTAAAAACGGTTTTGACAGCGGCAAGTACGACCAGTGCCACCGCTCCTCAAAATATCCGGTCGGTCGCCCGGCGGTGTACGGTTGGCCGAAGCCAAATTCTGCGGCGTTTTTCAAAAGCCATTCGTACACTTTTTCGTTTTTTCCACCTTTTGAAAACGACTCGTTGGTCAAATCATTCAAATCCACGTCCGTGCCCCAATGGTGCCGCGAGGTGCCTGGCATGGAAGAATATTCCAAAATTTTCCGGGCGCGAGCAACCTGGTCGGGGTGCGTTTTTGAAAACCGCGACCACTTGCCTTCCCAAATCGTTTTTTGTTTTTGAAAATTCCGGGTCGAAGAAATGATATTCAATTTCACGCCATCTTTTTTGGCGGCAAACCACATTTTTTTGAACGCCTCGAACGCCTCGCGGCGCAAAATCATGCCCGGTTTGTTGGCCCACGGCTCGCCGATTTTTACAAAATCGGGGTGCTTTTCCGGGTCGAATTTTCCGGTGAGATAATTCAAATCTTCTTTCAAATCATCTATTTTTTGATTTTCGGGAAGATTTTTTGCTTGACTGACGGGCTGAATTTGAGCCGTCCCGTCAATTTTGGGTTGGGCATTTTGACAAAAAATGAAAAGTAAAATTGGCAGAAAAATGGCGAGCGATATTTTTTTAAAAAACCACATTTGACAAATTTTTTAAGGCTCAATTATGATTTCAAGTTGCTGGTTTCAAAAGGTGCGTAGCACCTAAATATTTGTAGCAAACGAGTGAAAATATTTTCAAAAGGTGCGTAGCACCGGGATATCTGAACCTAAATATTGCGGTGCTGCGCACCTTTTATAATGATAATCAATGCTTTCTACAAATATTTAGGTACTACGCACCTTTTGAAACCAGCAACTTGAAATTATAATTGAGCCTTTTTTAATTTGCTAATTTCAAGTGCAGTTTCTCGTCCGACACTCGGAAAGTCGTCCAAAAATTCTTCCAACGAAATCCCATTTTCCAAATGGTCAAAAAGGGTTTCAACTGGAACTCGTGTACCTTTAAAAACCGGGATGCCACCCAAAATTTCGGGGTCAACCGTGATGTATTTATTGATAATAAGCATTGAAAATTGAATTTTGTAAAGCAAAAATAAGGTTTCCAACCCATTACTTTTCAAAAAAACCAACACTCGCCCCCACCCAATCCTTGCCTTTGTTGTACCGCACGCCGACCATTTCGCCTTTCGAAATCCGCACCAGATTGTTGACCAATTTGGGTTCCGCCCAACCTTTTTTCCACAAAACCATCATCCGGATTTCGCATTTTGCTGGGTCGTTTGGGTCGAGCGTTTGGATTCCAGCGAGGTATTCGACCTTTTTTTGAAGGATAAAATTGGATGGGTCGTCCACTTTTTCGACGTCCTCGCGGGTGACGTTGATTTTCACGCCCTGCCCGGAAAACGAAAAAAGTGGTTTCAAAACCCAGTTTTCGAGGTCGGTCGGGATGCTTTTCAGTTCGGAGACAAAGTGGGTTTCGGGAACGTATGGATTTCGCATAAATGGCAAAGTATGTTTTGAAATTCTGAAAAACCAGTTGGGATGCCCCACCCATTCTGCATTTACCGGTTCTGTCAAATTCCACTGCCGTGGCAAATCGTCGCGTTTTTGGAGTTCGTCAAAAATGATGCGGTTGTAAATCCGTTGGATGGCGATTTTTTTGCCGTTTTCATCGAGGTAAAAAAGGTCGCGTCCCTCGCGCAAGACTTTCGAAAGGCACAAAACTTTGATGCCCAATTTTTTCTCGGTTGCCCAAAAATCGATGCGCGTGTTTTGTTTTTCAGGTTCGGTTTCCAAAAGAATGGTGTTTTCGGGTTTCGAATCGCCGACAATCGTGTCGCGCATCAAAGCCAGATACCGCTCGTTGTCGAGGCCGCCGAACAGGTTCGTAAAATTTTCGGGGATGTCAAAATGCTTCCGGTACGACTCGGCCAAGAGGTTTTGAAAAAAATACAGCGACGGAAAGCCTTGCATTTCAATCAGTTGTGGTATCAAATTGCCCCGCGACCCGACGCAAATCCCAAAATCCAACTGCAAAAAAATGGTGTGCGAATCCTCGCCCGGCACTTCCAAACCCGGCGGAATCGCCGCCTGACTTTTTTTGATAAAATCAGGCCGGGTCAAAATATCGCAGATTTCTTTGACGCCCAACATCAGGTGGCGTTTCAAAGATTTTGGGACAAAAACGGGCGTTTCGGCGATGCGAAACGTGGCCGGTTCGCCGTAGGCCGTGTTGATGGTTTGCAAAAATGCCTCGTATTTTTCGGGGGTGAAGGCAGCGTTGAAGGCTTGACGTTGTGCAGTATGCATTTCAATTAGGAATTAAAAATTAGGAATTAGGAATTTTGGGGAGCAGGCAGTGAAAATTTTCGAATCATTTTTATCACGCCTTTTTCGATTTCAGCGTACGGCAGTTTTTCTTTTGCCACAAAAATCAACATCACAGCGAGTTGCGCGTCGGTTTCTGCCAATTTTTCATAAAATAAATGTTTGTGCAGCCGCCACGCCTCGCGGATTTGCCTTTTGATTCGATTGCGGTCGACGGCGGTTTTGAAAACACGTTTTGGGACGGAAATCGAAACTTGGACGGCGGGCAGTGGTGGTTTTTCAGCATCAATTTTCCTCGAAATCCAAACGACGCGCAGCGGATAGGCCATCAAACTGTTGCCCGACCGAAACAAAGCCGCGATGACTTTTTCGCTTTTTAGCCTTTCATTTTTCGAAAAGGTGAATTTTTGCTGCATCGTTTTTTTTGACACATAGTTTCACAAAGAAGTTTTCACATAGAAAACATAGTTTTTTTTGGCAATTTTCTATGTTTTCTATGTGAAAACTTCTTTGTGAGACTATGTGATTTTAACAAAACCGTGGTGCGACGACCAAATCTTTCGAGCCGGGCGTGTATTTGTAAAATCCCTCGCCCGTTTTCGCGCCCAATTTTCCGGCCATCACCATGTTGACGAGCAGCGGGCAGGGCGCGTATTTTGGGTTTCCAAAACCATCGTGCAGCACCCGCAAAATCGCCAAACACACATCGAGGCCGATAAAATCCGCGAGTTGCAGCGGCCCCATCGGGTGCGCCATGCCCAATTTCATCACCGTGTCAATTTCTTCGACGCCACTCACGCCCTCAAAAAGGGTGTAAATCGCCTCGTTCAGCATCGGCATCAAAATCCGGTTGGCCACAAAACCGGGGTAATCGTTCACTTCGACGGGCGATTTTCCGAGTTTTTTGGAAAGTTCCATCACGTTTTTCGTCACCTCGTCGGAGGTTGCGTAGCCACGAATCACTTCGACCAATTTCATCACCGGCACCGGGTTCATAAAATGCATCCCGATAATTTGCGCCGGGCGGTTGGTCGCGGCGGCGATTTTCGTGATGCTGATGCTCGACGTGTTCGTGGCCAAAACTGCGTTTTCCGGCGCGAATCGGTCGAGGTCGCGGAAAATTTTCAATTTCAAATCCACATTTTCGGTCGCTGCTTCGACGACGAGGTCGGCAGATTTTACCCCATTTTCCAAATCCGAAAATGTGGAAATATTGGCGAGCGTCGCCGTTTTCTGGTCTTCGGTCAAAGTGCCTTTTGCAATTTGTCGCTCCAAATTTTTGGAAATCGTAGCCACCGCTTTTTCGAGTGCCGCCGGGCTGACATCCACCAACGACACAGAAAAACCGGCTTGCGCAAAAACGTGGGCGATGCCGTTGCCCATCGTGCCGGAGCCGATAATTGAGATATTTTTCATCTTTGATTCGTGATTTTTTTGGGGTGATGGGACACGGATTTGCAGGATTGGACACGGATTTTCACGGATTTTTTCATTTGTACTTTGAAAAAATCCGTG
>JANNMS010000293.1:0-4455 GCA_031398055.1 Saprospirales bacterium
GAGGACATCGTCGCGGCGTTCGTCGGCGGCGAACTGCGCGGCGCCTCAAAATTGAAACCCGTCAAACTGCTCGGGCCGATCACGAAGTACGAGGCATTTTTGACGGTCTATTCGAACCAGTTTGCTGGCGAAACGGTCGAATTCCGGATTTGGGATGCGTCGGCCTGCTTGCTTTACGGACAAGTTTTGGAAGGTTTTCTGTTCGAGGCCGACGGTTTGATGGGCACGCCGCAAAACCCGCAGATTTTGCACACCAATAATATGGTGCTGCGCCAAATTGATTTGCACGCGGGCTGGAACTGGATATCGTTCAATTTGGCCTTCGCCAATAATTCGCTCGGCTCCGTTTTGGCCTCGGTCAACGACCCGGTGGGCGATTTGATCAAATCGCAATCGCAGTTTGCCCAAAACGACGCAAGTTTGGGTTGGCTCGGTTCGCTGGGCTCGATTTTGAACCCGCCGATGTACCAATACCGCACGGCGGATGCCGACACGATTTTGCAATTGGGCAGTTTGATCGACCCGACGACGGTCAACATTCCGATTTCGGCGGGCTGGAACTGGATCGGTTTTGTCCCACAATTTCCGTTGACGGTGGACGAGGCGCTGGCTTCGCTGGCACCTTTAAATGGTGATTTGATAAAATCGCAGACGCAGTTTGCCCAATATCTGGCCGGTTTTGGCTGGATCGGAAACTTGGAATATATGTCGCCACCGAATGGGTATTTGTTGAAAATGGCAGAGGCCGGGACTTTGACCTATCCAGATGCAGCGGTCGGCGGGAAGCCAGAAGATGTTGGCGGGGACGCCAACAACGGCAAAGTTGACAGCCGGAACTTGATTTTCCAAGTTGACCCGACCAAATTCGAGCACTCCCAAACCTTGATTGCGATGCTCGAAAACGGCGGCTCGAACGTCACCGGAAAGGATTTTGAACTCGGTGCATTTGTCGGAAACGAATGTCGCGGCGCGGCAAAAGCACTTTGGATCGAGCCGTTGCAGGCCCATTTATTTTTCACAACAATCTATTCCAACACGACAGGCGAACTTTTGAAATTCAAATTTTACGACGGAGGTCCCTCCGGGATGACAAGCGATTTGCAGGAAACGATGTATTTCTCTGCCGACGCAGCGGTCGGTACGGTTCAAAATCCGTTCAAATTTTCGAGCACGATTTCCGCAGCGGACGAAGTGGATTTGGAAATTTTCGAGCCGTTTTTGGATGTCCTGCCGAACCCGGTCGTGGATTACGCGACCATCCGTTTCCGTTCGGAAAAACAGCAAAATGTCTTTTTCAAAATCAGCGACGCGACGGGCCGATTGATGCAAGAGTTTGATTATCAATCAAATAGAGGCATGAACGCGATGTTGTGGGAAGATGCGGGCGATTTGCCGCCGGGCGTTTACCTGTTGGAAATGCGCGAGGGCGAAAGGAAAATGACCGAAAAAATCATCGTGAGATAGCAGTTTTAGAAATCCTGTTTTTTTAAAAAATAGGATTTTCGGGCAGCCCCAAAATTGAGGTTCCGCCAGCAAACCGAGCCCGTCAATTTTCGAAAAAAAATTGACGGGCGGTTTGCTGGCCACCCAATTTTTTCGGAAAACCAGGGCAACGATTGGGATAAAATGCTCCTTTGGGACAAAATTTTAACCCAACATTTCTTTTTCGCTAAATTGTCCAAGGTTTGTCCAGTATTTGTCCACCCGTTTTATTTGAAAATGGCCGCACAAAACGGCTACGTTTGACCTGCGGCCGGAAAGGTTTCTGACCTGAAAAAAAATTTGTCCTGTTATCGAACCGGTCTGCCACATCCAAAAATTTTCAAAAAAAAAAATCACACAAAATGAAAAAACGTGCTACCCAGATTTTGGCGTTTTTCCTGCTTTTTGTTGGCCAAAAATTGGCGGCCAACCCACCCGCGTGGTCGGTCGATGCGACCGCTTTCCAATTTTCGATGAACCTCACGGCGCAGGTCAAACTCGATTTTTTGCCCGACAACGGGGCGGGGAATTTGGTCGGCGTTTTCGTGGGGAATGAATTGCGGGGCGTCGCTTCGCCGCTCGTTTCGTCGGGCACGGCGCGGTATTTCGTGACCGTTTTTTCGAACGCTGCGGCGGGCGAAATTTTGAATTTTAAAATCTACACCGCTGCCGACGACCTGATCCACCCGGCGGGCGAGACCCTCGATTTTCAACGCCAGGCGACGGTCGGAAACGTCCAAAATATGTTCGCGCTGAGCATTTTTTCGGACGACGATTTTCCGATTTCGATCGCCGCCATCCCGGCCCAAAATGTGGTGACGGGTGCCTATTTTTCAAATGCCTACCTGCCCGATTTTTTGCAAACAATTGACGGTCAACCGGTTGTGTGGACAACGGTGGGCACGGCGAACTTGGTGGCGACGATCGTTTCGGGCAATTTGCTGAACGTCACGACGGCCAGTTTCAATTTCGCGGGCACGGACAGCGTGACGGTCACGGCCACCGAAACGGGCACGACGAGCGGTTTTTCGGCGAGCCGAAAAGTTGTTTTTTCAAAAACTGCGCCCGTCCAATTGCCCGTTTTTTCGGCCATTCCGCCGCAGCAGACCTGCGAGGACGAGCCGTTTGGTGACGGCGATTTGTCGGATTTTTTGACCTTTCCGGGCGGCGGCTGCCTGGCGCACAGTTTCAAGATCGCGCCGCCGACGGGCACCGCCACCGCCCCGGTTTGGGTGCAACCGACCTCGCCGCCCGGTTCGATGACCTTGAAAGTGCAGGCGCAGTTCGGTGGCCGGAATTTTTCGGGAAATAATTTGAAAATCGCGGCTTTTCGCGGCGGCACATTGGCCGGGGTGGCCACGCCGCTTTTGGTCGGCAACGACAAATTCTATTTTTTGACGGTCGGAAAAGTGGGCACCGGCGATGTTTCTTTTCAATTTTACGACGGCGAGCGGCAATTTTTGCACCCTTTTTCGGCCACGACCACGGCTTTTGTGCCGAACGGAAACTCGGATTTGACGGTCGATTTTTCGCCCCTCGATTTTTCGCTTTCCGAAAGCGGCGGGGATTGGTCGGTCGAACTCGTTGACCCGGCCTGGTTCGGCACGGCGGCGGCCACTTTTTATGCCCGTTCGTGCATCGATCCGGCAAAAATGGACTCGGCCCAGACCACTTTTGCGCGTTTGCACGAGGCGGATTGCATCCAAATTCCGTTTTTTCAGGACTCCGATGGCGACGGTTTTGGCAACCCGGCGGTGCAAATTTTGGCGGCAACGGCACCCGGCGGCTACGTTTCGAGCAACACGGACTGCGACGACACGAAAAATGCGGTGCATCCCGGCGCGCCGGAAATTTGCAATTTTGTGGACGACAACTGCGCCGGCGGGTCGGACGAAGGCTTTGTGCACGTCGGTTTTTTGGGCGCGGTGGTCAACACGGGTTGTCCGCAGGTGTTGTCGGGGGCGGTGAATTTGACCGTTTCGGCGGGCGTCGCGCCGCTGGCCTACGTTTGGTCGAGCGGCCAAACGACCCAAAATATCACAAATTTGGGGGTCGGAAACTATCAGGTGACGGTGGCCGGAAATGACGGTTGCACCTCGGCCCAGGCGTTTTCGGTGGTGGCTTTGAACAACCTGGCGGTGAGTTTTTCGGTGATCAACGTGACCTGTTTTGGCTCGGCGAACGGCACCATTTTTTCCACGCCCGCGGGCGGCACCGCGCCGTATTCTTACCTTTGGTCGAACGGAAAAACGACGAAAAACATCAATTTGCTGGCCCAAAACACCTACATTTTGACGATGACCGACGCGGTGGGCTGCACGAAAACCAACTCGCAGACCGTGACCCAACCGACCGAAGTCAATTTTACGCTCGCTTCTGTGCCCAACGGCACGAAACACGACGTGACGCTTTCGGCCACCGGCGGCACGCCCGGTTACACGTACAATCGTTCGGGCACGACGGTTTACCAAACTTCGAATGTTTTCACTTTGCTGTCCGCCGCGACCTATATTTTTAAAACAAAAGATGCGAACGGTTGCATCAAAAGCCGGGTGGCGAAGGTGCCGATCACGACGCCCGGCGCGGGCAACAAACCGGCAACGGGTGGCCAAAATTTTGAATGGGAACTGACCGATGACGAGGCCGCACTGCCCGAAGAAGTATTGTTCAGGATGTTCGAAGTGAAATTGGCGGAGGCCGAAATGCTGGTTTTTCCGAACCCTTTTTCCGAAAATTTGACGCTCGTTTTTCCCCAAATCGTCGAAACGGCGGGCGAGGTTTTGATTTTTGATGCGCTCGGTCGCACTGTTTTTCAAAAATCGGTGCTGGTCGAAAAGGATAAATTGCTCGATTTGGATATCGCCGATTTGCCGCGAGGCACGTATTTGCTTTCTTTTTTGGGCAAAAATGGACTGGGCAAAAAGGTGAAAGTGGTCAAAATGTGAAGTGAAATTTGATGGTTTTTCAAAAAAA
>JANNMS010000096.1:0-4029 GCA_031398055.1 Saprospirales bacterium
GTTTTCACATAGAAAACATAAGGTTTTTTTCAAAAAAACATAATTGACCTTATGTTTTCTATGTGAAAACTCCTCTGTGAATCTATGTGGCAAAGCAGTTACAAAAAGAAAATCAATTTGAAATTACACATCAAGTACATGGTCAGCAACCGCTGCAAAACGGCGGTCAAAGAGATATTGAAAGACCTCCGGCTGCACTTTGTCATCGTGGATTTGGGGGAGGTGGATGTGATGGAAACCCTTTCGACGGAGGAACGGAGCGACCTGAAAACGGCCTTGCTCGCCGCAGGTTTTGAATTGATGGACGACAAACGCGCCGTGCTGATTGAAAAAATAAAGAACGTCATCATGGAAATGGTACACCACACGGACGAGGGCATCAAGATCAATTTCTCCAATTTTTTGAGCGAAAAACTGAACCACGACTACACCTACCTATCCAATCTGTTTTCGGAAGTGCAAGGCACGACCATTGAGCAGTTCATCATTTCCCACAAAATCGAGCGGATAAAAGAGTTGATAATTTACGGAGAACTCAACATTTCGGAGATTGCCTGGAAGATGAATTACAGCAGTGTTTCCCATTTGTCCAACCAATTTAAAAAAGTCACCGGCCTGTCGCCCTCGCATTTCAAGCAATTGAAAGACAAGCGGCGCAGCCCGATTGAAGATATTTGACTTTGGACATTGGATTTTGGACGTTTTCAAGTCCAAAATCCAATGTCCAGAATCCAAAGTCCAGAATCCAAAGTATGAAATTATTTTTTGAAGAAGTAGCAAAGTATTTCTATTGGCTTGCGGCGGCGGCACTGCTATCGGTGTTGGCACTTTTCTATTTCAACACCCAAAAAGTAAAATCAACGAGCGATTTGGTGGAGCATACTTGGGAAGTTTTGGCGAAAAGCGATCAAGTTTTGTTGGACGTGTTGAGCATCGAATCAAATGCAAGGGGATATGTTTTGACCGGAAATGAAAAATTTTTAGCACCATTTCAAAAGTCCGCCTTGACAATTGACGGCAATTTAGCAGCCTTGAAATCGCTCACCGCAGGCAATCCAAGCCATCAAGCGCGGCTTGATTCCATGTTGGAAACCGGATATTTGAGGAAAATTGAACTGACCAAAATCATCGAATCCAAAAAGAAAAATGAACTGTCCGAATCAGAAATCAATCTATTTGTGGAGAAGGCATTGATGTTTACCGATAAAATCAAGGACAGGGTCGCGGCCCTCAAATCCGAGGAATTTAGGCTTTTGGCCAAAAGAAAAGTAGCTGCTGAAAACAGCAATAAAAATTACGACTACATACTTTTATTGCTCTTTGTTTTTACATCGATCACTTTTGCGCTTGTTTTTTTGATCCTAAAAAACCAAAAAATCAGGGAAAAGGACGCCGAAGCGTTTTCAGTTGTCCAAAAAACGGCCACCCATTATTCCAGAAACCTGATCGAAGCGAGCCTCGACCCTTTGATTACCATCAATACCGATGGCAAAATCACGGACATGAACGACGCGCTGGCGACCATCACCGGCGAAACCCGCGCGCACCTGCTCGGCACCGATTTCGGCGTTTATTTTACCGAGCCTGAGAAGGCGCGCGAGATTTACCGCGAGGTTTTTAAAAAAGGTTTTGTCAAAGACTACCCGCTCACCATCATCGATGACGAGTTGACGCCCGTGCTTTTCAACGGCTCGGTCTACAAAAACGAACAAGGAATTGTGCTCGGCGCGGTCGTCGTGGCGCGGGTGATTACCGAGCAAAAAAGGGTCGAAAAAGAACTGACCGAGGCACGGGTCTTTGCCGAATTGGCCACCGCGCTGGCAATCGAAGAAAAAGGAAGGGCCGAAACGGCCACCAAATCTGCCGAGGATGCCGTCAAATCGAAACAACAATTCCTCTCGAACATGAGCCACGAAATCCGCACGCCGATGAACGCAATCCTCGGTTTTACCAAAGTGATTTTAAAAACAAACCTCTCGGTGCGGCAAAAAGAATACATGTCCGCCATCAAAATCAGCGGCGATTCTTTGATTGTTTTGATCAACGACATCCTTGATTTGGCCAAAGTGGACGCCGGAAAAATGACTTTTGAAAAAACGCCTTTCAAACTCGGCATGTCCATTTCTGCCATGCTCCATTTGTTCGAGACAAAAATCCAGGAAAAAAACCTGCGCCTGGTGAAAATATACGACCCCAAAATCCCCGAAGTTTTGATCGGCGACCCGGTGCGTTTGCACCAAATCATCCTCAATTTATTGAGCAATGCCGTCAAATTCACGGCAACCGGGCACATCACGGTGAGCGTCGTTTTGTTGCACGAAGATGGCGAAAACGCGACCATCCAATTTTCGGTGAGCGACACCGGCACTGGCATCGCGGCGGACAAATTGGAAAGCATTTTTGAAAATTTCCAGCAGGCATCGAGCGAAACTTCGAGGTTGTACGGCGGCACGGGTTTGGGTTTGGCCATCGTCAAACAATTGGTCGAGCCGCAGGGCGGTACGATTTATGTAAAAAGCACGGTGGACGAAGGCTCCACTTTTAGTTTTACCCTGAATTTTCAAAAAACAAACGAAGCCGCGATTTTGGAAACAGAAACCGTCGAACTCGATTCGTCCATCAAAAACATCAAAGTTTTGGTGGTCGAGGACATGGTTTTGAATCAATTGTTGATGAAAACCATTTTGGACGAGTTCGGATTCGAGCGCGACATCGCCGAAAATGGGAAAATCGCCGTCGAAAAACTGTCCAACAAAAGTTATGACATCATTTTAATGGACTTGCAAATGCCCGAAATGAACGGCTTCGAAGCCACCGAGCACATCCGAAAAACGATGAATTCCAAAATCCCGATCATCGCTTTGACCGCCGACGTGACCACCGTTGATTTGGTAAAATGCAAGGCCGCCGGGATGAACGATTACGTCGCAAAACCAGTGGACGAACGGGTTTTGTACAACAAAATCATCGGGCTGGTCAAAAAACCAACGCTGAGTTTGCTGCAAAAAAGTCCCGAAGCCAGCGAAACCAAAAAAGTGAAATACACGGATTTAAATTATCTAAGCCAACGCACCAAATCAAATCCAGTCTTGATGATGGAAATGATTTCGGCTTATTTGGAACAAACGCCGCCCTTGATCAGCGTGATGAAACAAAGTTTTCACGAGAAAAACTGGGATTCGCTGCACGCCGCAGTGCACAAAATGCTCCCCTCTTTTTCGATCATGGGCATCCATCCGGATTTTGAGGGCATGGCGAAAAAAATACAGGAATACGCCCGAACGCAAGAACAGATGGAGGAAATGCAAGACCTCGTTTTGCAACTCGAAACCGTTTGTGTGCAGGCCTGCATGGAATTGGAAGAAGAATTTAACACAATTAAAAACACGAAGAAATGAGGAACATCGAAAAAATAAAACTCTTTTTGGTTGACGACGATGCCGTTTTGTTGAAATTGATGGAAATCGAGTTTCTCGAAAGTGCCGATTTCATCATCGAAACCTACCCGACCGGCGAGCAGTGCATCAAGCATTTGCCGCACGACCCGGACGTGATCATTTTGGATTACCACCTCGACGGCATCGACAAAAACGCGATGAACGGCATCGAAACTTTGGACAAAATCAAGGCCTACAACTCGGACATCCCCGTGATCATGTTGTCGTCGCAGGACAAAATCGAGGTCGCGGTCAATTGCATGCACCACCGCGCGTTCGATTATGTGGTGAAAAGCGAGACCGCTTTTTTGCGGTTGCAGCACATCATCACCGGCATTTTTACTTATAAAAAAATGGAAAAGGAGTTGAACTGGTACATGGAAAGGATGTAAAATAACTATGAACTATGAACTATGAACTATGAACTATGAACTATGAACTATGAACTATGAACTATAAACTATAAACTATAAACTATAAACTATGAACTATGAACTATGAACTATGAACTATGAACTATAAACTATAAACTATGAACCTTTTGCACGTTCATAGTTCATAGTTCATAGTTCATAGTTCATAGTTCATAGTT
>JANNMS010000138.1:0-27285 GCA_031398055.1 Saprospirales bacterium
CTCAAATCCCGAAGGGATTTTATGTTTTCAGGCGCGAGTTTTTACATAAAATCCCTTCGGGATTTCTCGTGCATGTCCATTTCAATTTCTATAAACATAGATTCCCTTCGGGAATGGATTTTAATGCGTTTGACCTGATCCCTTTTTTTCTCAAATTTAAGCAACCGCAAACTGCGTAAATGCTCGGTGACCTTCTGGAAAATAAGCCAAAACCACATCTTTTTTAGGAATTCCCTTTTCAATCAGGTGTTCTGCGAGGCTTTCTTCAAAAGAATCTTCGTGGATCCAGATTTTGTTGTCGCGGATATCGACATGAAAAATCAAATCATAAACCCGCTTGCCTTCGTCCCAACCCATTTGGACAAATTGATATTGATGACGTTTGTCGTCCAAAATTTTTTTGAATTCCAAGCCTCGATTGTTTGGCCGAGGCGATTCTTCGGCGATGTATTCGTCCATGATGTCAACAATCGCCTGCCGGAATTTTTTTAATTTATCCATGAATTCAAATTCTATTTTGTTGAAAATTTTCCTTACAAAAGTAAATATTCATTCGATAAAATGGGCAAAACCCCAAAAACATCATCCGCCGCTGCGGGATTTTTTAATTTAAAATCAAACATCCCACCGAATTTTCACCGCGATATGTCTACATTTGCCCGCTTTTTCCGGAAGGCTTCAAAAATAATTCACTGATTTAGAAAGATTTTTTCTACCAAATTAACAAGAGGTATGCAATTCAAAGGTGTTGTCAGATTTTTCCTGATTGCTTTTTCACTCGTTTGCCTGTGGCAATATTCGTTGATGATCCCCACCAGCCGGGTCGAAAAAGCGGCGGACGAGTACGCGGACGCCTGGTCTGCGAGGTTTCCAAAAGAAGGTCGCCAAACTTTTTATGCCCATTTTCTCGACTCCATGTCCACTGAAAAAGTGTACAACGTGATGGGCTTGAAAAATTTCACTTATGCCGAGTTGAAAAAAAGCCAATTGGCTTTGGGTCTCGACTTGAAAGGCGGGATGTCGGTTTTGTTGCAAGTGGACTTGCGCGATTTTTTGAGCTCGCTTTCCGGCAACAGCGTTGACCCTGCGTTTACAAAATCGCTCGACGATGCGGCCATTGCGCTCCGAACTTCCCAAAGCGATTACATCACGCTTTTTGCCGATGCTTGGAAAAAGAACGGCGAAGGCCGCACGTTGGCTTCGATTTTTGCCCGGAACGAAAGTTTGAAAGGGCAAATCAACTTCGACACACCCGACCCGGATGCACTGCGCGTCATCCACACTTTGGGTCAGCAAACGGTGAGCGAAACGTACAAACGTTTGAAACAACGGATTGACAAATTGGGTGTCGTCGCACCAAACGTGAACCTCGACCCTGCCCGCGATTTGATAAACGTGGAATTGCCGGGCATCGACAACCCGCAGCGCGCCCGCGAAATGTTGCAAAAAAGTGCCAAATTGGAATTTTGGGAAACCTATCGCCTCGCCGACGACGGCATTATCAAAGGTTTTCAGGATGCCGATATGAAATTGAAAGCACTGCTTTCTGGCGACACGAATGCCATCGCAACGACGCGGCAAGACACCACTTATGAATTCCCGTTGGATCCCAACGGCAACCCCGACACCACCAAAACAAAAGAAATGGTGGTCAAAGCAGTGCCGAACGAGCAAGCCGGAGAAGGCCCACTGCTCAATCAAAATATGTTGATGATCAACGGTGGCGGCGATGGACAAACGGCTTTGTTGGGTTATGCCGATAGAAATAAAACAGAAAAAATTGACACATTTTTGAACCGCCCGGAAATCAAAGTGCTTTTCCCGGCGGACGCAGTTTTCCGGTGGAGCCAACAGCCGATGCAAGAATTTGAGGGCGGCGAAAGCATTGCTGGAAAATATGAACTCTATGCCATCAAAAAACAACGTGGCAAAGAAGAAGCACCTCTCGATGGTTCTGTCGTGACGAATGCCAGCGAACAACCCGACCCGCAAACCGGTTCGACCACTGTCAGTTTGCAAATGGACAACACCGGCGCACGGATTTGGGCAGAAATGACCACCCGGATGGCGCAAGCCGGCAACCGCGAAGTGGCCATTGTTTTGGATGACGAAGTAGTGAGCGCACCGCGAGTTATCAATCCAATTACGGGCGGTTCCACTCAAATCACGGGCAATTTCACCCTGGACGAGGCAAAAGATTTGGCCAATATTTTGGAGGTCGGAAAACTTCCAGCAGGCACGCGGATTGTTCAGGAAAGTCAAGTTGGACCATCGCTCGGCAAAGACAACATCAATAAATCTTTGCTCACCATGATTTTGTCGGTCATTTTGCTTGGCATTTTTATGATTGCCTATTATGCACGCGGTGGTATCGTGTCGGTTTTGGCTTTGATT
Source organism: Saprospirales bacterium (assembly GCA_031398055.1). Classification (GTDB taxonomy): domain Bacteria; phylum Bacteroidota; class Bacteroidia; order Chitinophagales; family Saprospiraceae; genus M3007. Next base: position 2,395 of record JANNMS010000138.1, read on the forward strand.
GTCAACATCTTTTTCTTGATTGGCGGCTTGGCTTCGATGGGCGCGGCACTCACTTTGCCGGGCATCGCAGGTATCGTTTTGACTTTGGCAACGGCAATCGACGCCTCAGTTATCATTTATGAAAGGATTCGGGAAGAACTTCGGCACGGTTTGGAAGTTTCGAAAGCCATTTCGGTCGGTTTTTCGCGGGCACTTTCGGCCATCATTGATGCGAACGTGACCCACATTTTGGTCGCCAGCGTTTTGATGTATTTTGGTCTTGGCCCGATAAAAGGTTTCGGTACCGTCTTATTGGTCGGTGTGATTTCGTCCTTGTTCACCGCAATTTTGGTAGCACGTTTGATGACCGATCTTTGGCAAGCCAAATCGCCGAACATGACTTACAGTTATAATTGGTCGGAAAATTGGCTCGTCGGCGCGAATTACGATTGGATGACCAAACGGAAATATGCCTATATTTTTTCTTTGTTTGTTACTTTGATTGCGGTGGGTGCTTATTTCACCCGTGGATTTGAGTTGGGCGTGGATTTCAAAGGTGGATATTCTTTCAATGTTCAATTTGAAAAACCGGTGGATGTCGAAAGTTTGCGGAATGCTTTGACGCCAAATTTGGGCGGCACAAACCCCATCGTCAAACAAGTCAGCACCCAAAATACGTACAACATCACGACGGCTTACCTAATCAACGAACCCGGCACGGACGGCATCAACAAAGTCATGGCCGCGCTGCATAAATCGGTGGAATCCATTGGTTTGGATACCAAAATGGATGATGCCGAAAAAACTTTGGCAAATTTTAAAAACACCGACGGCAACGGCACGCACATCATCACCAGCACCCAAGTTGGCGCGACGGTGGCCGATGACATTCGAGATTCGTCTTTCAAAGCAGGAGCTTGGGCTCTCGGTTTGATTTTCCTTTATTTGTTGCTGCGTTTTAGAAAATGGCAATTTTCAGCTGGTGCTGTCATCGCTATTTTCCACGACGTGATGATAACGCTCGGATTTTTCTCGCTTTTGCATGGCCTCGTGCCATTTTCGTTGGAAATTGACCAAGCCATCATCGCTTGTATTTTGACAATCATCGGTTATTCCGTGAATGACACGGTTATCGTCTTTGACCGGATCCGTGAATTTGCACACACTTATTCCGGGCGACCCAAAGAAGAGGTTTTGAACAAAGCCATCAACTCCACTTTGAGCCGTACTTTGATTACTTCGGGTACGATTTTCGGCGTGGTTTTGCTGTTGTTTGTTTTTGGCGGCAGCGCGATTCGCGGTTTCTCTTTCGGTATTTTGGTGGGTATGGTTTTCGGAACCTATTCTTCGATTTACATCGCTTCGGCCATCGCAATTGACTTGATAAAAGGCAATGTGATTGAAGGAAAAGAAATCATTGAAAATGTTCCGGCAACGACTGCCGCTCCGGTTTTGACAAAAGGCAAAAAGGAAAAAGCGGGAGTTTAGATATTGATTGATTTTGAAATTTAATAAAAAAAGCCACCGCGAGATTTTTCGCGGTGGCTTTTTTGTTTTTCCATCTCACTAAAATTTAGAGGTTTTTATAGTTTGAATCACCTGGCCATTATGAAAAATGACAATGGCATAATTTCCCGGCGAAAAATATTTGGCCTGAAAACCATTGACAAAATGTGGACGCAAGTTTTCGGTTAAAATTTCTTTGCCTTGAAAATCAAAAACCTTGATTTGATAATCACCTTTCGGAATTTCCTTGCCCAAAATGGAAGCCACTGAAAAATGGTCGGAAAAAGGAGTCGGAAAAGCCATGAAAATTTTGCCGTCATTTTCATTTTCGGGGATGGGCGAACTGACCAAAAACTGATTCGTTTCGCAGTTTGGATTGAAGCAACCTTCACTGTTTACCCGAACCAACCAGACATTGAACGGTGGTTCAGGATTATTTGGGTCAACATACCGCTCGTGCTCTCCGGTAAAAATAAAATCGCCGTTGTCCAATTCCACGCCGTCAAAAAACCAAAAATCATTGCCGCCTTCTCGTTCATCTCGAATCCGCCGCTGCCATTTGAACACCCCGTTTTTGTCCAATCTTTTGATATACCCGGTGGGTTCTTTCGGGTCGGTGAGGGCAAGGTGGCTCAAATCCCTGCCACAAATCATAATATCCCCGTTTTTTGCAGCAAAAAGGTTGTAATAATCGTGCTTATTGATGGTGAGATAAAGTTTTTCCCACAAGAAATTACCCACCGAATCGGTTTTGAAAACCAGTGGCGGTTCGCCATACAAAAAATTTTGCCAAGGCGGCATGGTATCGGCGTAACCAAAAGTGTCCGTTCGCCAAACACCCAAAAAGCCACCGTCAGGATGCGAGGACAATCGAATGGGCGTTGATGAAGAATCATAATACGACTTTGGGTGTTCGGTTGCCCATTGGAGATTACCATATTTGTCATATTTTTCAATGGCCATGTGAATTCTATCGTGGTTGTGGCCTGTCATGGCTATTACAAAACCACCATCGGCAGTAACCTGAAAATCGGCCACACTTCCAACTTTATATTGTCGGGGTAGGTCTAAATCCCAAAGTTTGTTGAATTGCCGATCAAACGCACGAAGGTGTATCCGCCATTGATTTACAAGTGTATCATAATTCCGAGATTGGGCATAAATCCTATCTTCTGTTATTGAAAGCCCCTTTGCCCCACCATTGTAACCTGTGTCATAATAATCAACTTTTCGGATGAACTGTCCATCCTGACTTAATTGGGTAATCGCCATATCTTTATAGGCCGCTACCGCTCCTGCATATTCTGAGTGAATATAAATGGTATCATCGTCAATAGCAATTGATTCTGGGTAGCCTGAATTCATTGAATCAGACTCAACATATTTCCACAATAAATTACCGTCAAAATCAAACTTCATAACACCCAGACAAAATTCCGAATTATTGTTACACAACGCCCGGGGAGATACAACAACTCCATCACCTGTTTTAATTATCGCTGTTCCATATTCATTTCCATCAAATAAATCATAGTTTTTACTCCAATATTGACCAAATAGGTTTGAGGTTATTATTTGAAAAAGCAATAGAAATATAGTCGCTTTCATAACAAAGCAAAATAAACAGTCAGTCCGAGCATGGCATGGCCATTACTCGGACTGACTGTGGTGAGAAAAATTAGTGGAGAATAACGAGTCTTCTGGAAGACAACACTTGCCCATTCCGGGTCAATTTGACCGCGAAAACACCGGCAGGCGCGGAAGACAAATCAATCGTTTTTTGACCTTCATTGATAAAATCAATGGTTTGGATGCACTTTCCAGTTGCAGAAATTAAGTCAAAATGGATGTTTTCCCCGATTCCCTGTTCGATTTGAATGGTCAATATGCCCGTCGTTGGATTTGGGTACAAGGCAATTTGATCATTTTCTGAAATGCGGATCCGCTGGTTTTCACCGCCCCCAAAACTTTCAGATAAACTATCCTCGCAGGTATAATCTTTCAGCATACTCAACAAGGCACAAGCATACCCGCACATAATTGATTCGGGGGTGTTGGCAATGACCTTCAAAGTTTGTTCTTGGGCTGCCGACAGTTCAAATGTCCCGGCGGATTGCCGCAAGGCAAAATTGACATTCATAATTTCAACAAAACGCGAGTCGTCAGCAGTCAAAATCGGCATTTCATCCAACAAGTCCCGTGCGCCCGCAAAATCTTCCAGCGAAGTGCGTAGCCCAATGATTTGCCTTCTCGCAGCATTGGTTTCCTCGCCCGAGAACAGGTTTTCGACTTGTTCCCAATCTCTTTCTTTGTATGCTACGTCCAATAAAAACCGCAGAATTTGGTCGACAACTTTGTTGGCCGCGACAAAAGCAGCCCCTTTTTCCCAATTGTTGGGGTCCGCATCCCAATCTGCTTTTGCGGTTGCGCGGATCTCGCGGGCAGTAGCAAGGTCGCCTTCTGTTGGATTTTCGATGCCGGGCGGGTTTCCACCAGTGCAGTCATCTCGTTTGGCGGCTTCTCTTGTCCTGTAATTATTTGTCCCGCCATCCGAAAGATTATTGGTGGGTCGAAAACAAGAGCCAACAGGAAGATTGGGGAGGTTGTAAACATAGTAATCAAACTGAACGGTTGAATTTTGTGCTGCTCCAATGGGGTTGACTGGGTTCAAAAAGCAGTTCCCGGCAGATTGAGTACCATCTCCTTGCGAGAATTGTATTTCTCCTCGGTTCAAAGCATCGCCAAGTAATCTGATTTCAGCACCGGTTCCTACAAAATTATTGCCTAAGATTTCGAGACCGTCGTTAAAATATGAAACCGAAACCGCTCCGACCGAATTCGCATCTTCAAATATGTTGCACTTTACTTTGTTCAAGAACCCACCGGTTGAACGCAAACGAATGCCCACCGTTTTGGCCTTCACCGTGTTTTCCTCGCCGATGAAATAGGAAGATTCTCCCCGGATATCCACGCCAATATCCGTCCCTGTTCCATTGTAAAATTCATTTTCTGAAATCGTGTAGCCATAAACCATGTTTTGGGCGGCATTGATGTAAACATCTTTCCTGTTTAAATAAAATTTGCTTTTGTAAATAACACTTGGAGTAGGCTGAAATATGGAGGCGTTGGGCATCGTATTTTCTGCTTTAAATGCGTACATAGATTGTTTTACAGAGCAGTTGGTCACGTTTGCCGTAAAATCATAACCAGAAATGCCATAATCATCGATGCCGCTGAAATGGGTTTCGTCAAAACTGATTCCGTGGCAAGACCAAATCGAAACCCCGCGGGTCACGCCAAATGGAACAGATTGCCCACGTTTTACTTCCACTAAACTGAAATAACTGTTGTTTTTTCGGTCGTATTTCATGAACTCGACAGCACGGCCACAATTGATAAAATCACTCGAATAAGCCATCACCAAGCCTCCAAAATAATCACCTCCAAGCCCGCCGCTGCCTTTTGTGGCAACGCCGTTTGCGGCATTTTCGATGGTTGCACCATTCAGCCAAACGACACCTGCACCTGATTGGTTCAGTGGAATTTGGGTGTCTTTTGCGGATAAAGCCGCTGGTTGGTCAAGGTTTTTATTGCCATGCACCAAAATTCCTGCCCAACGGCAATTCACATCTTGACTGGTGATTTTGCCCCCGGTGACAAAAAGCCTTGCGCCTCGATTGACAATAATTGGTTGGTCTTTTCCCATTTGTACTTCGCAGGAAATAATCAAGGTCGCGCCGGGGCGTACTTCAACGTGTTCATTTTGAATTCGGAAAGTATTCCACTCCACAGTCGTATTCGATGGGATTTCGAGTGGCGGGTGTGCTGCAATTGTCTCGCAAGGCTGGGCATAAAATTGCACCCATACAGGCATTACATTCCTTAAATATTGGTACATATGTGCCCACTGGTACATCGTCATTCCCCAACGTGAGCTATTTTCTCCCATGAAATTATTTCCCGTGTTCCATTCACAATACATCCCAAAAAGCCCATTCCCATTTCCTCCACAACCATCCGCCAGCGGAAATGCACTTGGATTACCATTTGCATCTATACCGCCACATTCTCCAACCGGGTCAATATCCGGGCATAGGTTATCGACATAAAAAGCATGGCAAAGGTCAGTGATGTGGCCAAATTCGTGGTTTAGAATCCCAGCCCAGGGTGTAATATCAAAGTTGTTTAAGTTGAAAACTTGGTGATGAATTCCATTTAAATTGATTTGATTAGAACCAACGGCCGTACCTCCACCGCCAGCTGTCGCCGTGCCAGAAATAATGATATGGATAGCATCGGGATTGTTAAAACCTGAAATACTGCCCTGATGAAAAAACATCGCTTCGCACGGGTCAAAAGGGTCGCCAACCAGTTTAAACCGGATACGTGCATCCGGAACTTGTGGCGATGTGCCAAATTGATTTTGTTCTGGGGCTGAAAATCGGTCATTTGCCCCCGCCAATATTTGGTAGGCATAAAGTGGGGCATAATAAGGACTGCCCGGAATGCAGTCAAAATTTTGCCCACCCGCTTCCACAAAATGGAAGTCCACTGAAATCTCTGCCACAGGAAGCGACAGCAGGTTTGCAGGAGCAGACTCCCCAAAACAGGCACTGCCACAATTAGTTGGGTCGGAACTGCTGCTCGCGGTTGTTCCAAGACATTGAATCACAGTTTGAGCAAATGCACTATTTCCCATTTCAAAAAGAATTAGAAAAATGAAAAGTAAGTGCCGCGAAGTGCCGCGAAGGAATAATTGTCTTTCATAAAAAGAGAATTTAGAGAGGTGAAATAAAAAAGGTTAATTGTCGGCAACAAACCTAAGTATTTTGATTTTCCAAAAATGTTAAATTTTTTATCCACTAAAAATTCAATTATGTAAAATTTATGAAATCAGGGTATTAACACTTTTAACCGTTTATATTTTTTTTCAAACAATTACAAAAGGAGGTATTGGACATTCTTCCATTCTCTTTCCACAAAAAAAGCCATCGCAAGTATCCCTGCGATGGCTTTTCTATTTCCCAAACCCCCAAATCATTCCACCAAAAACGTCTCCGTTTTTGTATAAAACTCCCCCAAACCTTTCACTTCCACCCCATCCACCGAAGTTTTCACCGCTTTTTTTCGAACGATGTAAAGTTGCCACCCGCCCGGTTTGAGTTCTGAAATTTTCACGGCGGGCAAAATCAGCGAAGCATCGGCGGTCATGCCAGAAACCGGCATTTTCACCACGCCGTGTTCTTCATTTTCCCAAAAAAGCAAAAACGACTCGTTTTCCCCAATCGGTTCGCCAGACCAGACCAAACGTGCGGGGCGGCTGCGGTTCAGTTTTTCGGCTTTTGTTGCAAAGCGAAAATTAAAACCACCAATTGCCGGCATCGGCATTTTGAATTGCTGCAACTGCTTTTTTTCATTTTCCCAGACAAAAAGCGGTTCGGTTTGGGCATCGCCATCAAACTCGGTTTTGTATTTCCCACCACTTTCCGGCAGCACGGACATTTCTTTCCCTTCAAATTTCAGGCCGCCCGGCAGTTCGGCAGCCACCGGATTTTGCCCGGCGGAGGCTTCTCGAAAAGTGGCTTCGGCACGAAACGTTTTTTCAGTTTGGAGATACCGCACGTAAAATTCGAGCGATTGAAATTTTTGTGTTTCGGCAGTTTGACAGCCGAAAGACGACATAATCAGCGAAAATAGTAAAATTGTGTATTTCATCGGAGCACTTTGATATCTTTGCCGCATCGTCAAATTCCCGAAAATCGAGGACGAAGGCAGCGCAAATGTCTGCCAACGTCTGCGGACAACCAAACCGGCAGCCAATCTTTCACAAAGTCACCGGGCGCATTCGTCCTTCAAAAAGTGCCGTTGGCTCATCGGTTTTATTGCATAATAATATAGGTGTATAATTTTATTCCCAGAAAGTTGATGGAGCATTTTCCCAGTACCCAATTTCAAATTTCGAATCACCAATCACCGATTACCAAAAAAGCACTGGTCACGGATGATTGTCACCCGGTTTTGTTGGAAGGTTTGGAAAAAATGGGCTACCGTTGCGATTTCGAACCCAATATTTCTCCGGCAGAAACTTTGAAAAGAATTGGCGATTACGAAGGTTTGGTCATCAATTCAAAAATTTTGGTCAACCGAGCGTTTTTGGATGCGGCCAAAAAACTGGAATTCGTGGCTCGCCTCGGCTCCGGGATGGAAATTGTGGACAGAGAATATGCCGAAAAACTGGGCGTGAAAGTCATCAGCAGCCCGGAAGGAAACCGGAACGCGGTGGCAGAACAGGCGATGGGCATGTTGCTCGCTCTTTCAAATAATTTGCTGCGGGCCGACCGCGAGGTGCGCCAAAAAATCTGGCGGCGCGAGGCCAACCGAGGCTGGGAATTGCGGGAAAAAACGGTCGGCATCATCGGATTCGGGCACACGGGAAGTTCGTTTGCCAAAAAGTTGGCAGGTTTTGAAGTCGAAGTTTTGGCTTTTGATAAATACAAACCCGTCCGACCGAGTCATCCGGGCGGGACGGGTTTTGCAAAAGATTTTTCGCACGTTCGGGAAACTGAAATGGGTGAAATTTTTGAAAAATCAGACATTATTAGCCTGCATTTGCCTTTGACCGACGAGACAAAATTTTTGGTCAATCAAAATTTTGTCAAAAAATGCAAAAGGGGCGTAATCATCATTAATACCTCGCGGGGAAAATGCGTCAATACTTTGGATTTGGTCGAGGCTTTGGAAAATGGACAAGTTGGCGGCGCGTGTTTGGATGTTTTTGAGAATGAAAAACCGGAAACGTTCACGCCAGCCGAACATGAAATTTTTGACAGGTTGTATAAAATGGAAAATGTCGTTCTTTCGCCGCACGTGGCGGGTTGGACTTTCGAATCGAAATATTTACTCGGAAAAATTTTAGTGGAAAAGTTGTTGGCCAAGACGTCAGCAATGGCATGAAAAATCCTTTAGGAATGATTAATTATGGATGGTAAACCACTTTTCAAACCGTTCATAGTTTAAAGTTCATAGTTCATAGTTTATAAAAACTCATCTCTCATAACTCATAACTATATCAGTATGATGCGTTCTTTTTTACCCACTCTTTTCATGCTCGTTTTTGGGGCAATCGGAGTGTCTGCACAAACCGTTCTAACCGGTAAAGTCAGCGATGCAGACACGAAAGAAGACCTAATTGGAGCCACAGTAAAAGTGTTGCGCGGCACCGACGTCGTTCGGGGCGGCACAACCAACTACGACGGGGAGTTTCGCTTCTCGTTGGATGCGGGAACTTACAGTTTGGAAGTTTCCTACACCGGTTTTCAAACTGACCGCACCAATGGTGTGCAGGTTTTGACCGGACAAATCAATTATTTGGATGTCAAACTTTCGTCTGGTGCACTGCTCGCGGAAGTTATCATCAAGGAGTACATCGTACCGCTCATCCAGAAAGACCAAAATTCTGGTGGGCAAACTTTGACTTCCGAAACCATCAAAAATCTGCCGACCCGGAACGTGAACGCCATCGTGGCTTCCACTGCCGGCACGACTTCGATTGATGGTGGCGCTGTTAACATTAAAGGTTCGCGCTCGAATGCCACCAATTATTACATTGATGGAATTCGGGTGCAGGGCGGTGTGGCACCGCCAGTGCAGGACATCGAGCAGATCCAAGTCATCACCGGCGGCCTCGGTGCGGAGTTTGGCGACGTGACGGGTGGCGTTATTTCCATCATCACGAAAGGCCCGGCGGGCAAATATCATGGCTCGGTGGATGTCGAAAGTTCGCATGGTTTGGATCCGTACGGTTGGCTTTTGGCCACTGCGAACGTGAGCGGCCCACTTGTCAAACGCAAAAAAGCGGACGGCACGAAAGTGCCGATGATTGGTTTTCGTTTGTCGGGGCAGTATTGGAGCCAGAAAGATGAAGACCCGCCAGCCTTGAAAGTGGCGCGAGTCAAAGATGCAAAACTGGCAGAATTGAGCGAACACCCGTTGACTCGGTACAACGGTTTCGTGATCAATGCCGCTGAATTGCTTACCCGCGACGACGTGGATTATTTGTCGTATCGTCCAAACGAGGAAAATAAGGACATTGATTTTACCGGAAAATTGGACTTCCGGCTCACCGACAATATGGATTTTCAGTTGACTGGAACTTACAAAGACATCCAAGACAAAAACTCGCCCACCGGAGCCAATGGCTGGGACGACAACAACTGGCTGCTTTTGAACTCTCAAAACAACCCGACCGACCCCTCGTCCCGCTGGCGCACCATCGGGCGTTTCCGCCATCGTTTGGGTGGTGAGGCATCAGCCGAGGCTACAAAAACGCGGAAAGTGGCCATTTCCAATGCTTATTATCAAATCCAGTTTGGTTTTGAAAGAGAAAACACCAAACGTTTATCGCCAGTCCACAAAGACAATTTGTTCGATTACGGCTACATCGGCAAGTTTGATTTTGATTATGTGCCGGTGGGTGGGTTTGTAATTGATACCACAAACCCCAATGGTGTCAGGTTCGAGCAGGTGGACACCCGCGAAGAATACAATGGATTCACGGCAGCCTCGACCAACGCCGATTTGAATAAATACAATGAATTTGCCAACAAAGAAGGCGGCAATTACAACGATGTGTTGTTGGTGGCAAAAAATGGCCGTTTCAACACGAGTTACAACTCGGTTTGGTCGGGGATGCACCGCAACATCAACTACTTTTTCAATCTCAATGAAAAGAAGGAAAATGATGTCATCACGGCACAAGCAACCAGTGGTTTTGATTTGAAACTCGGAAACACCGGCACGCACAACATCCAATTCGGTTTGTTGCACGAGCAACGGACAAACCGAAAATACAGCATCGCGCCGTATACTTTGTGGGAATTGGCTTATCAAAAAGGCAATGCGCACATCAACGGCATTGATACCACAAAAATTAAAGGAACATTTATTGAAGAGCCTTGGGTCTCCTTAAATGGAGGGGTGCCGCTCAACTATTTTGAGAACACGATTGTCGATTTGAAAGACCAAAAATTTTACAAAAAAGTACGGGAGAAAAACAATGTTGACCTCCACGATTACATCAACGTCCATGGTTTGACACCCGACCAATTGAGTTTGGATATGTTCGGTGCTTCCGAATTGTTCAATTTCACGGATTTGGGTTTGGATTATTATGGCTACGATTATTTGGGAAATAAACTGGAAAGCGGCGTGACTTTCGACGATTTTTTCAAAGCCACCGACAAAGATGGCGTTCGTTCGTTCCCGATTGCGGCTTTCCAACCACTTTATCAGGCTGCATTTATCAAAGATAAATTTCAGTTCAAAGACATGATCATCAGCCTCGGCCTGCGGGCAGAGCGGTTCGATTTGAATACCAAAACTTTGAAAGACAACTATTCGCTGTACGAAATCATGAGTGCAGAGGAATATTTCCGCACCGTTCCGTCGGCTGGAACACGCCCAGCGGGCATCGGCGACGATTTCAAAGTATACGTCAATTCAAATTCTGACCTTTCTCCGAAAGCATTCCGCGACGGCGATACTTGGTACAGCAAAGCCGGGGTACAGCAAAATGACGGCAATTTGGTCATCGGTTCGTCGGTGGTTCAGCCGCTTTTGAAAGATACCATCGTCGGCGACGACATTTTGGATTCGCGTTTTGACCCGACCACGGCATTTCAGGATTACAATCCGCAGGTTGTTTTTCTGCCACGTTTGGCTTTTTCTTTTCCGATTTCGGACAATGCCAATTTCTTCGCACACTACGATGTTTTGGTGCAACGCCCGCCCGGCCGCTGGGAAGTTTCGCCGTTGGATTATGTGCTTTTTTACATTCCAAACCGGCGTTCTGAAGCCAATGCCAACCTGAAACCTGAAAAGGTGGTGGATTATGAGGTTGGTTTTCAGCAAAAACTGAACAATGTTTCGTCTTTGAAATTCTCGGCCTACTACAAAGAATTCCGCGACATGATCCAGTTGCAGACCTACAATTACATCCCGACCATCGGAAGTTATACCACTTTTGGCAATCAGGATTTTGGAACGACCAAAGGTTTTACGGTTGCGTATGATTTGCGGCGGATTTCGAATTTCGAAGCACGGTTGGCCTACACCCTTCAATTTGCCGATGGCACGGGTTCGGGCGACGAATCGCAACGCGAATTGGTGAAATTGGGCAACGTCCGTTCGCTTTCTCCATTGGATTATGACGAGCGGCACAATTTGCAAGGCATTTTTGATTTCCGTTTTTCCGATGGAAAAGGCTACAACGGCCCGCGCATCGCTGGCAAAGATATTTTGTCCAATTTTGGAGTGAACCTGCAAGTTTCGGCTGCTTCCGGGCGTCCGTACACTGCAAAAGACACGCCGCGCCGTTTCGATGCCACCGGCACCGGCGGAGCAATCAACGGCAGCCGCAAACCGTGGCGCACAAATCTGGATTTGCGGGTGGACAAATCTTTCGAACTCTCGAAAGCAGGCAGCCAAAACAGTTTGAGCGTCAATATTTATTTGCGCGTTTCCAATTTGTTGAACCGCAAAAACATCATTGCAGTCAACGGTTTTACGGGTTCTCCAACGGATGATGGCTATTTGGTCACCCAACAAGGTGCATCGACGATTCCAACTGAAGTTGACCGGAGAGAAGCATTTTTGGCTTCCTATTCTTGGGCTTTGTTGGATCCGAACCGGTACACACAGCCTCGGCGGATTTATTTGGGCGCGTCGTTTTCATTTTAATTTACGATTTTGGATTTACGATTGTGTGGACAATCGTAAATCGTAAATCTCTAAAAGCATTTTAAAAAAAATTAAACTTTATAAATCATGCGTATAAAAAAACTCGTGTTTTCGGCCATGATAATGTTGTTGGCAATTGGTTTGACGGGTAAAAACCCCGAAAATCGGCAGCCAAACAAACAGACCGAGCACAAGGCAAATTACCGGGATGTTTGCACCAACTCGGAATCGGCGATCGACCAAAGTATCAACAACGTGCGGGCGCGTTTGCTCGGCGGCGGCGATTGCTGGTGGAATTTGGTGGACGGCAGTTACATCGTCCCAAAAGTTGACCCTGCTTCGGGCCAGCGTCCGGTTTCTTCCATTTTTGCAGGTTCGGTTTGGTTGGGCGGGATTGACCCGGCTGGCAACTTGAAACTGGCTTGCCAAGATTATCGGAACGATGCCAGAAATGATTTTTGGCCTGGCCCTTTGACCAATGAAGGTTTGACAGAAGCGGCGGTTTGCAAAAACTGGGACCGCCATTTTCGGGTGACGGGCGAGGAAATCCTCAAACATTTGGCCAATTTGCTGGAAGGCGACCTCAATCCTGAAAACATCCCAGATGGTTTGCGGAAATGGCCGGCAAAAGGCAATCCTTATTTTGAAGAAGAATATGGTTTTGAACTGCCTTTCGAATCGCAAGGTTTGGCTGGTTTTTTTGATGCCAACGATGACTTGGTTTACAATCCGCTCGACGGCGATTATCCATCCATCGAAATTCGCGGATGCCCACTTGATCGCTATCCCGATGAAATGATTTTTTGGATTTACAACGACTACGGCGGTGGCGCACCGCACGCCCGGACAGGTGGCAAAGCCATTCAGATGGAAATCCAGGTTCAAGCGTTCGGTTACACGACCAATGATGAACTGAACGACATGACTTTTCAGCGGTACAAATTGATCAACCGCGCCACCGAGCCGATTGACTCTTGCTTTTTTGCGATGTGGATTGATGCCGATTTGGGTTGCGCGTCGGACGATTTTATCGGTTGCGACACAGCCAAATCATTGATGTACATCTACAATCAAGATAACCAGGACGGTGATTCGGGCTGCTCCTGCGCTGGAAACGTCGCAACTTATTGCGATAAAGTGCCGATTTTGGGTGTTGACTATTTCCGTGGGCCATTGCGCCAGACGATTGATTCCACCGGAAGTATCATTGAAGAAGAAATTGGGATGTCTTCATTTACTTATTATAACAATGGTTCGATTGGCAATCCTCCAGCAGGAACACAAGACCCAAGTTCACCGGGCGAATATTATAATTATATCACAGGTTCTTGGAAAGATGGCCGTCCGTACACTTTTGGTGGCACTGGTTATTCGCTGGATCCTTCGGCTGTAAAAGTGAATTATGCGTTCTTTGATCCGCCAAAAGACCCAACAGGGTGGAGTATGTGTGCTGCCAATGTCCCATTTGGCGACCGCCGTACTTTGCAAGCATCGGGGCCTTTCCGTTTGAACCCAACTGCTGTGAATGAATTGATCATCGGCGCGCCCTGGATCCCAGACGTAGGTGCTTGCCCGGATGTTGAAAAAATATTCCGTGCCGACAAATTTGCCCAGGGTCTTTTTGACAACTGTTTTGATTTGTTGGACGGCCCGACCGCTCCCGATGTGGATTGGGTGGAAATGAACCAACAAGTGGTGGCTGTTTTGTCAAACAGTGCCATTTCCAACAATTTCAAGGAAGGGTACAAAGAATTGGACTTTTTGGCACCGGACAGTATTTATAAAAAACCGCCTTTCGATACGGCACGTGTCCAATACAAATTTGAAGGATACCGGATTTATCAATTGCAAAACCCGAATGTTTCGGCTTCCGATTATGATGACCCGGATGTGGCGCGCATCGTTTATCAGGTAGACGTCCGCAACAACGTTTCCAAAATTTTCAATTGGGAAGAAATCGAAGGCCTCACGAAAGATAAAAAATACTACCAACCGGTGGAAGAAGTGATTGGCGACAACAAAGGCATCCGCCATACTTTTTCGATTGTGGAAGACAAATTTGCCAAAGGCTTGGACAAAAACCTGGTCAACCACAAGAAGTATTATTACTCGGTGATTGCTTACGCCCACAACAATTTCAACGAATTCGACCTCTCCACCGTGCCGCCCGGCGGGCAGCAGCGCAGTTATTTGGAAGGTCGTTTGAACATCAAAATTTACACCGTCATCCCGCGCCCGATCGTTGACCGCGAACTCAATTCGGTGTACGGCGAAGGCGTCGTCGTGACCCGTTTGGAAGGTGCGGGTGCAGGCCACAATTTCCTTGATTTGTCGGATGAAAGCCGTGCGGCGGTTTCCAATTTCGGCAGCAGTTTTGACAGCACTTTGACCTATCGCCCCGGTCGCAGCCCAATCAATGTGAATATTTTCAATCCATTGGAAGTGCGGGACGGTGAATATGAAATCGCACTGGTCGATGATAATTTGTCAGATAAAGTTCTCGGAAAAGACCCGGCCAATGCCAATTTGCAAGATGTGTTTGGTCGTGGGGTGCGTTGGGAATTGCGGCAATTGCCGAACGGACAAGTCATCAAATCCGAGCGGACATTGGAACAACTCAACGAGCAATTGGCCGCAGATTACGGCTTCTCGGTGACGATCGGCCAAACCGGGGACGCCGGCATTTTGGATACTTATGGAAATACGCAAGCACCCATCGGCACTGAAACGAGCGGTGCGCTTGGCATCGAATATGAATATGCCGACCCGAACCTACAGTGGTACGGTGGCATCGAAGAAGAAGATCAAGGTCCGCTGCATTTTTTGAAAACCGGAAAATTGGAGCGTGATGAAGAACTTGACCGCTATCATGGGATGTCGGATTTGGGTGCTTTTTATCCCTATTATCTCGCCGATTGGAGTTTGGGTACGCCAGCCGAACCGTGGTATATCACGCCTGCTTGGACAGAAAAAACAGGTGCAGCCACGCAAGGTTTGGTCAATAAATCTGCCGTCGGCGATGTGAAAAACCGTCGGAAAGCAATGGCCAACCTGCCCAATGTTGACATCGTTTTGACTTCCGACAAAAGCAAATGGAGCCGTTGCGTCGTGATTGAAGGCGCGCCGTACACATTTACCGGCGGCCAATATTTGGAAAGCCCTGATTTTCAACCGGAAAGCCCCGCGGGCGGCAAAGAGCGTTTGATGTTTGACGTTCGCTACTCCCTTTCTGTTGGAAAAGATGACGCCAACGGCGACGGCCGCCCCGACCCGGATGGTGCGGTGGATGCTGCCGGCAAGCCAATTTATGGCATGGGTTGGTTCCCTGGATACGCAATCGATGTCGAAACGGGTCGTCGCCTCAATGTTTTCTTCTCTGAAAATTCGGCTTTCGACAATACGAAAGACCAGAATTTTACCGGGCGGGATATGTTGTGGAATCCGACCAGTCAAATAACTCTTGCCCAAGTGATGAATCCCCAAAATCCAGCTCCGTATGAAATCGTGGCTGGCGGATACCATTGGATTTATGTATCTTATTCGACTTATGACGAAGGTGCATTTGCCCGGACAAAGTTCACACCGGAACTGAATACCACCGTTTCGGCAAAAGTGAATGCCATCAAAGACATTGCATGGGCGGGCATGGTGACTCTGCAACAAGGTTATGCGATGAAATCATTGAAAGATGGCCTCATTCCGTCCGATTTGCGCATCAAAATCCGGGTAGACAATCCATACCAAACTTGGTTCGATGATGCAAACGGCGGTCAAAAAACGGGTCACCCGAAATACCGTTTCAAAATCGAAGGTCGCGAAACCCAACCGCTGGATCAAGTTCAAGTTGAAAATGCGCTCGATTCCATCAAAGTAACGCCAAATCCATATTATGGCTATTCGGCTTACGAGGTCAGCCAATTCCAGAACATCGTGAAAATCACGAATCTTCCAGCCAAATGCACGGTCGATATTTTCTCGCTCGACGGCAAATTCATCCGGCATTACGACCGCAACGAAACGTACACGCCGTACAATCAATTCCTGCCCGACATCGAGTGGGACATGAAAAATGCGAAAGGTATCCCCGTTGCGAGTGGCGTTTATTTGATGAATATCAACGCCGAAGGTTTGGGAAGTCGAACGATAAAATGGTTTGGCGTCGCCCGACAATTTGACCCGTCGGGACTTTAAAAATTTACGATTTTGGATTTACGATTTACGATTTTTTCCCAAATCGTAAATCGTAAATCTGAATTCGTAAATCCAGAAAAATCGTAAATCTGAAATCAAAAATCGTAAATCTAAAATGATGAAAAAATACTCTTTCCTGTCCCTGCTTTTCACCATCTTTTGGGGAGGTTTGGCCACCGCCGGCAACCCTGATCGGCAGGGCGAGGCTGGTGCGTACGAATTATTGCTCAATCCTTGGGCAAGAAGCGCGGGTCTTCACTCCTTGAACACCGCCGGAGCGTCGGGTGTGGATGCCATGCAACTCAACGTCGCAGGGCTTTCGCGCATCACCAAAACGCAGGTTGGTTTGGGACACACCCGCTACCTCGTCGGCGCGGATATCAATTTGAATGCCCTCGGTTTGGCGCAGCGCGTCGGCAAAAACGGTGCATTTGGCATTTCTTTGATGTCAATGGATTTCGGCAACATCGAAAACACTTCGGTGGACGCACCGGAAGGTTCGGGCGCGACGTTCAGCCCCTCGTTTTTCAACATCGGTTTGTCCTATTCCAATACTTTTGAAAATAAAGTTTCGGTCGGCATCACCGTAAAATCCGTCAACGAATCCATCACCAACGTTTCCGCTCGCGGCGTGGCTTTGGATGCTGGCGTTCAATATGTTACGGGTGAAAAGGACAACTTCAAATTCGGGATTTCGCTCCGGAATATCGGCGGGAAAATGCGTTTTCAGGGAGAAGGCTTGACCATTCCACGCCCGAATCCAGACGGCACATATCCTTACAATGTAAGTTATTACAACCGTTCGGCGGGTTTTGATTTGCCTTCGCAACTCAACATCGGCGCGTCGTATGCTTGGTTTTTTGGCGCAAAAAACAGCCTGAATTTGGTCGGCAATTTTACTTCCAATGCCTATTCTCGCGACAACGTGGGTGCCGGTTTGGAATTTGCTGCCGGAAAAACACTTGCACTCCGCGTTGCTTACAAATCTGAATTGGACAGCGACAACCCAGCCATCAAAGCCTCGGTTGACAACGGACTTTCGGCAGGCATCACGATCAGCACCCCAGTCAAAAAGGAATCCGCATCCCGGATCAGTTTTGACTATGCCTACCGCCAATCCAAAATTTGGTCAGGCACGCACAATTTGGCGGTGCGGATTGATTTGTAATTTTTTTTTAAAAAACTTTGATAAGCCCCGTTTCAGGGAATTATCTTTGTGCCATAATTATTCTAACAGAAACGTTTCTATCACCCGATAGGAACGTTTCTGTTTTTTTATGTTCTAACCAAACCTCTTTTATAAGTTTAGGTGGTTTAGAAAGTTTAGAAGGTTTAAGCACTAAACCTTCTAAACCTCTTAAACCTTCTAAACACCTAACATTTTTAAGTTATGGCAAATTACACTTACCTGACACAAGCAGGTTACGACAAAATCAAAAAGGAACTGGACGGGTTTAAAACCAATGGCCGGGCAGAGGCCGCGCACGCCATTTCTGAGGCACGTGCCCAAGGTGACCTGTCCGAAAATGCGGAATATGATGCCGCCAAAGACCATCAAGGACTTTTGGAAATGAAAATCAGCGAGTTGGAAACCATCCTCGCCAACGCCAGGATTTTGGATGAAAGCCAATTGAACGACTCAAAAGTGGCCATCCTTTCCAACGTCACGGTCAAAAACCTAAAAACTGGAAAAGAAGTCACTTGGAAATTGGTCTCCGAATCCGAGGCCGATTTCAAATTGGGCAAAATTTCAGTCTCCTCCCCCATCGGGCAAGGACTTTTGGGAAAAGAACGCGGCGATACCGCTAAAATCATCACTCCCGGCGGCCCGCTAGAGTTTCAAGTCGTAGAAATAACAATCAAATGAACGATGAACTATGAATTAATAAATGTTCATAGTTCATAGTTCATAGTTCATAGTTCATAGTTCATAGTTCATAGTTCATAGTTCAAAAAAAGGCCTCTTTTGCTTTTGAATCGCTGCAAAAATTGAAAAATGCAGTGTTTTGAATGCAAAAGGGGCTTTTTTTATGATTTGAAAAATTTTAAAAACTTTCAATTCCGAGGTCTTTCAATATTTTCACCCCATGAAAATACTCGTCCACACATCCATCCTTTTCGCTGTTTTTTGTTTTGCAACTGCCTCGCGCCGCCTCACGGTTGCCGACAAATGGGAAATGTTGCAAGGCCGCTGGGAAGTACTCAGCTACTCCGAGCAAGGCATTCAGGTAAATAAAAAACAGCCCGCGCTCCGGCAGGCCGTTCAAGTTTGGCAGCACATCAGCCGCACGCGAGCCATGAATTTTTATGGATTTGACCCCGAAAATGACGAAAAACGTCCGCGAAAGTTCGACCGCTGGTTCGAACGGGACAGCACCACCGAGGTGGCGCGGGTGGCCGAGGCAATTGCCACGCCATATTTTGCTGTGTTTTTTGCCGATAGCACTTTGTCTTGTTACAACAAAGACACTTTGACGAACACTGTTTTTTTTCCGGAAACATTTCACGCCCGTTTTTCACCGGTGACAAATAGTATTGACATCAATTTTCCGGGCGTGAACATCACCCGCTGGCAGGCGCAAATTGTACGTTTGGAAGAAAATCGGCTGACGCTTTTTTTGCCGGAAGAAGCAGAAATTGTGGAATTGCGAAAGACAGTTTTTTCGCTGCCGTGAAATGGAGGGCGAAATTTATTTCGCCAACTGACTGATTGTCAACAGTTTGATCATAAAATGGCGGAATAAATTCCGCCCTCCATTTCTCATTTTCTTTCCTCAATCGAAATTTTCGAGTCCCCAAAATCTTTCCCAGTGACACTTTTGTGCAGCTCGAGGTATTTTTGAAGCACCTCTTTCGACTGTTTTTTCCCGTCCACTTTCAAAGAATTTTCGGTCATTTTGAGAGAAAAATTGCGCAAATCTTTCAAAATGCCGTCGCGATGGAGTTCTCTTTTCATTGTTTCCACAAAGTTTCCAGAGCGTTCGGCTGTCCATTTTTCACGAAAAGCCATGCGATGTTCGTCTTGGCTGCGCGCCATTTCTTCGTGGGCACGGGCAATTTCTTCGTGGGCGCGTTCCATTTCAGCGCGTTGTTTTGCCCGCATTTCGTCGTGGCGTGCCCGTTGTTCTTTTGTCATTTTTTCACGGTCGCGTTCCGTGCGTTTTTGGTCGCGTTCCATTTCTTTTTGGGCTTCTTCGAGAGCCAATTGAGCTTGCTCCAAACTTTCCGCGCCCAATTTTTCCGCATCCAAACCTTCCAATGCCCGCAACCGCTCGAAATTCATGCTTTCCAAACCGCGTAACCCTTCCAAATTCAAGCCCTCGCCGCCGGGGAAAAAGTGGAATTCCTTGCCGTCGATCCTAAAATTTTGGCCCTCGCCATCCGACCAAAACATATTGTTTTGGCCGCCGTCTTCGAGTTCCAGCGATTCGCCGGCAGCCATTTTTTTGCCATCCACAAAAACTTCGCCGTCGCGGATTTCGATTTTTGTGGGCTTGCCATTTCGTTCGAGTGAAATAATGGTGTTGCCTTTTTCATCCTTTTTTGAGGTGATTTTTGAAGTCCCGCCGGGCCTCGCCTCAGGCGAGGGCGGCGCGACGGCATCAAAACCGTTCCAGCCGTGTCCTTCGCCGTGTCCCATGCCATGGCCTTCGCCGTGTCCCTCGCCATGTCCCGGTGCGTCAGGTGGAAATGTTCCTTCGGGTGCATCGGGCGGAAATGGTGCGTCGGGCGGAAACGGTGGTGACGGCGCGGATTCCGCAATCAATTTGTCGGTCAAAGCCTTGTGTTTTTCAAAATCGGCGGGCGCGATTTCTTGGCCGTCAATTTTCAAAAAAACGATTTTGTTATCCTCCACCCGCATTTCAATTTGCTGATTTCCATCGTCTTGGCTGATGGTCCGGATGGATTTTTTGCCGTTCGGAATCGAATCCGTCAAATCGGCTAGGCCTTCGAGTTCCATCATTTCCTCGGTTTCCAAATCATCGGGCGCGTCGGGCGCGACAAAATCAGCGACCCAATCCACCGGCACAGCGACCGCAGTTTTGATTTTTTGAAAAACGGTCGGCGAGTTCGGCATCTGAAACGCGAACAGCACGAACGAGGCCAGCACGAGGCCGGCAGCAGCGAATCTTTCCATAACTTGAAATTTTTTAGTTGTTGTTGGATATAAAATACGTCGCACCCGTTCCAAAAGCAGCGGGCGGTTTTTGTTGAAAATTGCTTTCCAGCCGGTCGGTTTTTGGGAAAATGCAAGTGCAAACGCCGGAACGGTCGGTGAGCCTGTCGAACCGTCAATCGCCAATTCTTGGACGCGCAGCAATGTTTTTGCGTATTGAATTCTGTTGCCGCCGCTGATTTCGAGGGCAAAATCGTCGCAACAATTTTCGCGCTCGGCACTGACCACCGACGACATCCACCAGACCGCTGGATGAAAATAAAAAATGGTTTCGATGATGGCCTGCGCAAAATTTTGCAGCCAATCGTGCCGCGCGATGTGGGCAATTTCGTGCGCCAAAATCGCCTCGACCTCCGCCGCGCCGAGTTGATTGACCAAACCAATCGGAAATAAAATCACCGGTTTCCACCAGCCGACGACCGCCGGAGATTTGACAATCGCAGTTTCGAGTAATCGGATTGGTTTTGAAACTGCCGCCCGGCGCAGGATTTTTTCAAAATTTTCCTGAAAATCAGCGGAAACGGGGACGGCCTGTCGGCAAATTTTTTTCAAAAAAAACAAACCACCCGCCAACCGCAACAGAAAAAACAGCACGCCGCAGCCCCACAAAAAAACGAGCAGTGGAAAATTGGACTCCAAAAAATGGCTGATTTTGGAAATTGCACGTTCAAAAAAAGCGGTCAGGAAATATTTTGAAAATTGAAAACTGGAGGTCGCCGCAGGAATTTCCGATTGATTTTCAACCAAAATTTCAGGTGAATTTTCGGGCTGGAAATTTTCGTTTTTTGAAAAACTTTGATCCCTGATAACTCCCGTTCCCGGCTCGTAAATCATTGAGAACGTGCCGATTGCCAAAACCAACATCAAAACCAACGAGCCAAAAGCAGCCCGGTATTTTGCCGTCGAACTTCGCAACCGACCGAGCGCAACGGCCAGCAAAATTGCCAAAACCGCGCCCTGCCAAATCGAGTGCGCAAGCGTCCAGCCGAGGGCTTTCGCCAAATTTTCGGAGAGAAAAAACGAGTCCGTCATGCCTGCTGATTTTTTTCGATTTCAGAAATTAAGTTTTTGATTTCATCCAATTCTGCGGTCGTTGCCTCGTGGTTTCCGAGGGTGTGCAAGGCCATTTGCATGGCGTTTCCGCGAAAAACGGAGTTGACAAATTGTTGCAACATCAGCCCGCGCGTCTCATTTTCGCCGACGGCGGGGGCGTAAATGTGGCTCCGGCTGTCCTCGATCCGGGTCAAAAGTCCTTTTTCGGACATGATCTGCATGATTTTCAAAGTGGTGGTGTAGCCAACTTCGCGCTGCAAATTGAGGGCATCGTTGACCGCCCGGACGGTCGCCGAGCCGTGCGCCCACAAAATTTGCAGGACTTCCAGTTCGGATTCGGTGGGTTTGAGAAATGACATTTTTTTCATCGTGGGACAAAGGTTCTACGAAGGTTGTCGTAGTTGCAAATTTTTCTACGAAAATTTTCGTAGGTTCGGTGAAAAACATTTTTCCCTGCCGATTTTCATTTTCAAAAACTAATTTAGCGGCTGTTCCGACCTCCATTTCCCCTTCCATTTTTCAAAAAACGCAAATGAACAAGTCCATTTTTTGGCTCGGATGCCTCTGTTTGCAATTTTTCCCCAATTTTTCAAAAGCCCAACCGGCGGCGAACGTCGACAGTTTGAAAAACGTCCTCGCGCAGCCGGGGCACGACACGACAAAATGGAACACCTTGAAATCTTTGGTGTCCCATTTTCAACTCGTTGACCCGAACGCGGGCAAAAACTATTGTTTCCGATGGATTGAAATTGGCAAACGGCTCGGCGGCGACCGACAACTCGAACCCATTTTGAATTTGGCAAATTTGTATTCCCGAATCAATCAGTTGGATTCGTGCGAAACCGTGGTCAGGCAAGCCTTGGAAATCAGCCGGAAACTGGGCAATCCTGTTTTCGAGGGACAGGCGCACATCACCTTGGGCGGTGTTTTTGAAAAGCGCGGCGAACTGAAAAAAGCCATCGAAAGTTATCAGTTCGCCCTGCAAAAAGTGAAAAAGCCGCTCGACAGCATTTTCACCTTGAACAATTTGGGCGTGGCAAACACCCGGCAAAACCAACTCGAACAGGCACTTCAGGCCTACCTCGAAGCCCTGAAAATCGCCGAACGGTTGAATTCCGAAAGGTTCATCGCCATCGTTTCGGGCAACCTCAGCCGGGTTTACGAACAAATGGGCAAACTGCCCGAGGCCATCCGCTATCTCGAAAAAGCCATCGAAATCAAGGAGAAAAACGGCGACCGGGCGGGCCTGACGTACAATTTCGTGAACTTGGGCAGCCTGCTTTTTTTCAAAAAAGTGGACGAGGAACGCGGCATGGATTTCATGAAAAAGGCGCTTGAAACTTCCACCGCGAACCGCGATACTTTTCTGATCCTCAAGGTTTTAAGCGACCTTTCGACCATGCACTTGGAAAAAAAACAGCCCGAATCCGCCGCTGTTTTTATCCAACAAGGTTTGGTTTTGGCCGGGAACAAGCCTGTTTACCGCGAATCGAAAGCGAGTTTTTTTAAAAATTTGGCGATCATCGAAAATGAAAAATCGCATTTTGGCCTGGCCTTGGGCTACGGAAAATTGGCCCTCGAAAACCACCCGCCGGAGGTTGCGGACGGTTTGCAGGATATTTATTTTGAAATTTTTACGGCTTTGAAAGGTTCGGGCAATTACCGGGAAGCACTCGAAATCCACGAAAAATACGAGGTTTTGAAAGACAGTTTGAACCGTGTCGAACGCCTCGAAACCGTCGCCGAACTTGACGCAAAATATCAGGCCGCAGAAAAAGACAAATCCATCGCCATTTTGGAAAAAGACAAATTGGCGCAGGCCGCTGAAATCAGCCGGCGGCGCAATCAATTGGCCTTGGTTTTGGCGGCGGCGGCGGGTTTGTTTTTGCTCGGCGGGCTGCTTTTTTTCAGAAACCGCTACCAAAATTCTTTGAAACTCGAACGGTTGCGGACGCGGATTGCCAGCGATCTGCACGACGAGGTGGGCAGTTCGTTGTCGCACCTCAATTTTTTGATCGGCTCGCTCGACCTGGCCGAAAACCCAGAACGCACGGCCCAAAACCTCGAAAAAGGCAAAGAAATCATGCAAAAAACGGCTTCCGACATCCGCGACGTGGTCTGGGCGATCGATGCTCGGCGCGACAAAACAGGAGATTTGCTCGACCGGATGGAAGATTTTGCCTTCGATATGTTTGCTGCAAAAAATATTTCCTACCAATTTTTGGCCGACGGATTGGACCGCGAGGCGACGATAAATCCTTTTGTCCGGCAAAATATTTACCTCATTTTTAAAGAAGCAATCAACAACATCGCACGGCACAGCACGGCTAGCGAGGTAAAAATTTCTATTTTTCAAAAAGAAAACCAACTCGAAATGGGCATCGCCGACAACGGAAAAACGGCCAATCCCAAAAAAGTAAAAGGTCAGGGACTCGAAAATATGCAACTTCGAGCACAGCGAATCGGTGGAAAATTGGACATCCGGCAGGAGGCCGATGGTTTTTTTGTGGTTTTGAAAACGCCGGTTGATTTGAAATGACCCACCTGTTTTGGTGGCTTTTCAGGAGGCGCGGCGGCCTAATTTTGTCCAAAATTTCACACCTATATATTATGGTAAAAATAGCGTACATCGAGGACGACCCGTATTTGCGGGATTTCGTGGCCGATTTTGTCCGGCAGGACAAGGAATTGGAACTCGTCGGCACGGCCGGTGGCGTCGAAGATTTTTTGGAAAAATCGGTTCGGTTGCCGCGCCCCGATGTCATTTTGCTGGACATTTCGCTGCCGGGGATGACCGGGCTGGAAGCGATCCGGCACTTGAAAAATTTGTACCCGTCGGTCGAAATCGTCATGTTCACGATCCACGACGACCCGGAAAGGATTTTCAAAGCGTTTTGCGCCGGGGCGACCGGGTATTTGCTGAAAAATACGAGTTTGCCAAAAATCAAAGAAAGCATCCTGCAAGTCGTGCGCGGCGGCGGCGTGATGACCCCGAGCATCGCCCGAAAAGTGATGGCACATTTCAAACCGGAGAAAAAAAACAGCGAAGAACTCACCCCGCGCGAACTACAAATCGTGCAGTGCATGGTCGAGGGTTTGAGCTACAAATTGATTGCCGATAAACTGATCATGTCGGTCAACACGGTGGGTTTTCATGTGAAAAACATTTACCAAAAATTGCAGGTCAATTCAAAATCGGAGGTCGTGGCGAAGTCTTTGAAAGGTGAAATTTGAATAGAGTTGAAAAG
>JANNMS010000194.1:0-15147 GCA_031398055.1 Saprospirales bacterium
TGCCGTAGGCATGGCATTTTATCCGTGAATGTTGCTGCCAAAATGCCATGCCTACGGCATTTTTAATAAAACGCACTTCGATTTTCTACCTAAATGCCAACCCTACGGGTTTTTGAAATTTTAATGCGTTTGACCTGTTGCCAAATGGAGGTTTGTATCAAGGCTTTAAAACTTTCTATCTTGTTCTTGTGAATAAATAGGATTGATTGATAAAACTTCCCTGCTTGATTTTTACCACAAACATTCCATCTGGCAAACCAATTTTATCAACATCAATATTGAAAACTGCTTTTTCGTCAGAAGAAAAATAGTTTTTAGAAAAAACTTCCTTGCCTGCGATATCAAATATTAATGCGAATAATGGGTTAAAAAAGCAGAGGTAAAAACGGGAGGCCAATCATATTTTTGTAGTTCTCACGCTATAAATATATGATTATGAGAGAGTTGGAGCTCATTCGCCTCTATTTCTACCTCTGCGAGTGCAATAATAATTTGCTTTCTGCTTATTGCCAAAGGTTCAGCCGCAACGCAAGTCCGAATAACGAGAAATTGACCGATGCCGAATTGTTGACCATTTATTTTTACTGCCGCCGGTACGAAGGCAAGCAGAGCAAGACGACAATTTATGATTACGCCCAACGCTATTTGAAAAGTTGGTGCCCTGATTTGCCGGCCTTTGCCAATTTCAATTCAAGGCTGAACAATTTGGGTTGTGCGCTGCCTTATTTAGTAGCCCAAATGTTGGATGAAGTACAAAGCATTGAAAATCAAGACATTGACGGAGATGTTTCTTTGATTGACTCCTTGCCTAATCTTCCGTCAGGCAGCCAATCGAAAGTTTTTTCAACTGGCTTATTGAAAAAACCAACATCCAAAATGCTTCAAAAGTCAGATGTACAAAAGGTTTGATCCTCCATACCTTCGGGGCAATCGCTGCTGCTTTGACTTTTTGGCTTTTTTAACCCATTATTCGCATATTCAGAGATTTGTCTTTTGATTCTTTAAATAAAAATTCAATTTTTGATTTAGGAATTCCTATTTCTATTGCAAAATTGGCTATCAAAAATTGTTGATGTTGGCTGAGTTTCATATTGAGAGTATTTTAATTTTTACATATTCCTCCGATACTGCCCCCCCACCGCAAACAACGAATGCGTAATTTCCCCCAGCGAACAAAACTTCCCCGCGTCCATCAAAGCCTCAAAAATATTCCCATTTTGCACCGCCACGGCTTGCAGTTTTCGCAGTGCCTCGCCCGTTTTTTCAGAATTCGCCGCGTGCAGGTCTTGTAAAGTCGTGATTTGCGCCCCTTTTTCCCATTCTTCCGCCCGGATGACTTCGCGGGGCAGCACCGTTGGCGAGCCATCTTTTGACAAAAAAGTATTCACGCCAATCAACGGCAGTTCGCCAGTGTGCTTCAAAGTTTCATAATAAAGGCTTTCTTCTTGGATTTTCCCGCGTTGGTACATCGTTTCCATCGCGCCCAAAACGCCCCCGCGCTCCGTGATTCTGTCAAATTCCAGCAGCACCGCTTCCTCCACCAAATCCGTCAGTTCTTCGATGATGAACGAGCCCTGCATCGGGTTTTCGTTTTTCGCCAGACCCAGTTCGTGGTTGATAATCAATTGAATAGCCATCGCGCGGCGCACCGATTCCTCGGTCGGCGTGGTGATGGCCTCGTCGTAGGCATTCGTGTGGAGCGAGTTGCAGTTGTCGTAAATCGCGTAAAGTGCCTGCAAAGTTGTGCGGATATCGTTAAACGCGATTTCCTGCGCGTGCAGCGAGCGGCCAGAAGTTTGGATGTGGTATTTCAACATTTGGCTGCGCTCGTTCGCATTGTACAAATTCCGCATGGCTTTCGCCCAAATCCGCCGCGCCACCCGGCCAATCACAGCATATTCCGGGTCGACGCCGTTGGAAAAAAAGAAGGAAAGATTGGGCGCGAAATCGTCAATATTCATCCCCCGCGACCGGTAATATTCGACAAAAGTAAAACCGTTGGCCAGTGTGAAAGCGAGTTGCGAAATCGGATTCGCGCCTGCCTCCGCGATGTGATAACCTGAAATCGAGACGCTGTAAAAATTTCTGACCTTGTTTTCGATGAAAAATTGCTGCACGTCGCCCATCAATCTGAGCGAAAATTCTGTTGAAAAAATGCAGGTGTTTTGGGCTTGGTCTTCTTTCAAAATATCGGCCTGCACAGTGCCCCGGACCGATTGCAAGGCCTTGGCTTTCAATTCTTTGTAAATATTTTCGGGCAAAATTTCGTCGCCGGTCAAACCCAAAAGCAGCAGGCCGAGGCCGTTGTTTCCTTCGGGAAGTTGGTTGATTGGTTGATTGGTTGACTCGTGATTTGGCTGGATTTCGGCTGGATTTTGGCCTTGATATTTTGGTCGCGGCAGATTTTTCGAGTCATATTTTTCAACCAATTTCGCCTCCACCAAATGTTCCAGCCCGTTTTCGCGGATGTATTTTTCGCACTGCTGATCGATCGCGGCATTCATAAAAAAGGCGCAAATCGTGGCCGCCGGGCCATTTATCGTCATCGAAACCGAGGTTTTCGGGTCGCACAAATCAAAACCGGAGTACAGTTTTTTGGCATCGTCGAGACAGCAAACCGACACTCCGGAGTTGCCAATTTTTCCATAAATATCAGGCCGAACGTCGGGGTCCTCGCCGTACAAAGTCACCGAATCGAAGGCCGTGGACAGCCGGATCGCGGGCATCCCGAGCGAAACGTAGTGGAAACGGCGGTTCGTCCGTTCCGGTGCGCCCTCGCCCGCGAACATCCGCGTCGGGTCTTCGCCCTGCCTTTTGAAAGGAAAAACACCTGCGGTAAATGGAAATTCACCCGGCACATTTTCGCGCAGCGACCAGCGCAAAACCTCGCCGAGGTCCTTAAATTTTGGCAAAATGACACGCGGGATTTTGGTTTGGGAAAGGCTTTTTGTAAAATTTTTGACGTGCACATCCTTGCCACGAACCTGATAAACAAAATCGTCGGAGCCGTATTTTTTGCGTTTTTCTTCCCAATTTTCGAGCAGCCGGAGGCAGTTTCCATCCAAATCTTGTGAAAGTTGGGCGAGGTTTTTTTTCAAAATTTCGAGCAGCGCGGCCTCCGTTTTTTGTTTTTCCAAAATTTCGAGGCTTGTTTTTATGGAAAAAATTTGCCGCGCGATGCCTTCCTGTTTTTCGGCCCAGGCATCATATTTTCGGTTGTTTTCCGAGATTTCGGACAAATACCGGACCCGGGCGGGCGGGATGATGTAGATTTTTTCGGACTCCGCACCGTTCAAATCGTGGTGAGATTCGAACTGTCCGCCACATTTTTCATTCAAAAGTTGGATCACCCGGTTGTAAACTTGGTTCACGCCGGGGTCGTTGAACTGCGAGGCGATGCAGCCAAAAACGGGCATTTCGTCGGTCGGCGTGTCCCACTGGTTCCGGTTGCGCTGCACCTGTTTTCGCACGTCGCGGAGGGCATCGAGCGCGCCGCGTTTGTCAAATTTGTTGATGGCCACCACGTCGGCGAAGTCCAACATATCGATTTTTTCGAGTTGCGTGGCCGCGCCAAATTCGGGGGTCATGACATAAAGCGAGAGGTCAGAATGGTCGATGATTTCGGTATCGGACTGGCCGATGCCGCTCGTTTCCAAAATAATCAGGTCAAAACCGGCTGCTTTCAGGATGTCCACAGCCGAGTGGACATATTTTGAAAGTGCCAAATTCGACTGCCGCGTGGCCAGCGAACGCATGAAAACGCGACCTTTTGCAATCTCCGGTTGGATGGCGTTCATCCGGATCCGGTCGCCCAAAAGTGCGCCGCCCGTTTTTCTTTTCGACGGATCAACCGAGACGACGGCGATTGTTTTTTTGTCAAAATCCATCAAAAAACGGCGGACGAGTTCGTCCACGAGCGAGGATTTTCCAGAGCCGCCCGTGCCGGTGATTCCCAAAACTGGGATTTTCGCTTCCTTTTTTGAGGTGTTTTTTTGAACGACGGCGGCGATTTCTTTTTCAAAATATTCAGGATTGTTTTCGGCCACGGAAATCAGGCGGGCGACCGCGCCGGGATTTTTTTCGGAAACCCGTCCGAACGGGTCATCCGGGCGGGAATGTTTCATCTCGCCGTTCACCGAAAAGCCAACTGGGAAATCGCATTTTTGCAAAACATCGTTGATCATGCCTTGCAAACCCATCGCCCGACCGTCGTCGGGATGGTAAATCCGGGTGATGCCGTAGTCCTGCAATTCTTGGATTTCGTCGGGCAAAATCGTGCCGCCGCCGCCGCCGAAAATTTTGATTTGCGGTGCGCCACGCTCTTTCAATAGGTCGAACATGTACTTGAAATATTCGAGGTGGCCGCCCTGATAACTCGTGATGGCAATGCCCTGCACGTCTTCCTGAATCGCGCAATCCACGATGGCCTGCACCGATTGGTTGTGGCCGAGGTGGATAATTTCCGCGCCGGATGATTGCATGATCCGGCGCATGATATTTATCGCGGCATCGTGGCCATCGAAAAGTGAGGCTGCGGTGACGATGCGGACTTTATTTTTGGGTTGGTATGGTGTGGGCTGTTGCATTTTTTTTGAATGAAAATTTTTACGAAAACAAACGCGGTTTCGGTGGGAAGGATTGAAAAATGGTGGGCAAAAGTACGTTCAAACGCCGCAAGCAATTCTTGCAAACTTGAATTTTTAGCCGCGAAAATTTGAGGTGGAATTTGTTTGTGGGATAGTTTTGCACAAAAAATATCCAATGCTCCGACTTCAAAAACTTTTGATTTTTATCATGCTGACTGCTTTTTCGACGGCTAGTGAATCGCAGGTGATTCGTGAAGGTGTGATTGAATACACTACCGAATCCAAAATGGGTATGGATGCTTTTTTAAAAAAACCTGATTTTGAGGGTGAGGATGGGCCAGAAATTCTGGCAAATTGGGAAACTTCGGCGGCCCGAATTAGAAATAAATTGAGAGAAAAAATTAATCAAGAGAATAAAGATATTGTTAGAATTTACTTCACCGATTCGCTTGCGCATTTGGAAAAATCCCCGCCGGACATGGATACTACTTTTTATCTAAAATCTTGGCATGTCTTTCATTTCAAAGAAATGAAAATTTTCAACTATTATTTCGTAACCAAATCTCGAAAACTGAAAGAAATCCAAGTGGATTTTAACAAACCATATGAAGTTGGTTCAACGGATCCGAAAAGATTTTACACCACAAAAGTTGACACGTCTGCCCGAAAGAACATCTTGGGTTTCGATTGTTTTTATATGGTTGTGGAAGAATCTTGGGGAAATAGTGCGGAGGACAAGACTGAAAAATGGAAATATGAAATGTGGGTAACTGATAAAATTGGCCTGCCTGCCCACGTTTCGCTTGATTTCTGGCAGCCAATAACTGGTTATTGTGTATTGGAATGCAGACAAATCAGCTTGTCGCCCAAATTTGAAATGTCTATTATCCATCGTGCGCTGCGAGTTGCGGAACAAGATGTTTCTGAAAAACTAATAATGCCGGATTGGGCAAAAAAGTAGAAGAAATTGAATTCCCAGCCCCCGCTCGTTCATAATTCATCACTTTTTCGGGCACCCACTGTTCATCAAATTCCCTTTCACATCTGGGCAAAGGTCGATCGCATCCGGCACCCCGTCGCCGTCACTGTCTTTTCCATCCACTTTTTCGCCTTCCGGGCAACCAGCGTTTTTCCTTCGGCCAGCCACGTCTGGGCAATTGTCGCGGCTGTCAGGCACGCCGTCGCCATCGGAATCGGCGGCTTTGACAGGCAAAGAATAGGCAAAAGACAGGCCGACGGTCATCAACCAATCGTTCGTTTTAGAGTTTCCGGCGAGGCTCACGCCATCCAAATAATCGGAAAAAGAAGGTTGGATGGCGATTTCAAAAGTGGACACGATATTTTTCGAAAAATAATACTTCGAGCCGATGCCCAAATACAGGCCGAGTGCCGGGTCGGTGTTGTCCTCGGCCATGTCTTTTGCGATTTTCAGGCGGAGTTCTTCTGAAAATTGGTCGTTTTGGTCATTAAAATCCGTTTTTGGATTGTGCCAAACGATGCTGTGGCCGAACGCCGCGAACGGCGACAAACCGGGCGTGAACCGCTTTTTGCCCGGCAATTTTTTGTAAAATGGTTCAAATTCAATGACCGAGGCGTACACTTTTACCCTATTTTTAAAAGTAAAATCCATGGCGCGTTCGTCGCGTCCGGCGGCGTAATTGTGGTAGTGGCCGCTGATTTGGGCATTCGTAAAATTCAAACGCAATGCCCACGATTGGTTGAAATTGTATTTTAAATAGGCGCCCCACGCGCCGTGCGTCTCAGTTGAGACCACGTTTTTTGGCGTGAATTCTCCGTAATAATTGCTGAAAATGCCCGTGCCAGCGAGTTCCCAGCGGGTTTGGGATTTTGCGTGATTTGAAAAAAAGCAAATCAAAAAGGTGAGTGGGAAAATGAAAAATTTGGACATCGGATTGGAAAATTAAAAAAACGGGAAATTGGTTTTCGGCCTGCAAAATTACAGACGGGTTTTCCTATTTACGTTTCAAATGGGGTTGTGGGATTGCCGGAATTTGTCGGCTGGCAAATATTCCGGGCGCAAAAATCGGCTGCGTTAAATTTTTGTAACCATTTTTGTCCCCGGTTTACCGTCTCTTGAAATTATGTTTTCTAATCATCCAAGTCTCCGCCCGATGCCTTTCCACACGCTCACTTTCGAGTTGTTCACGCCGAGTGACGATGCGCGGCCTGTATTTTTGGCCGGAAATTTCAATTCGTGGAAGACGCGCGACGAGCGTTTTCGGATGGAAAAACTGGCCGACGGCCACTACCGTTTTGAGTTTAGTTCGAGCCATCCGAAAGGCCAGCCGCTCGAATACAAATATGTAAAAGGTGGTTGGGAAAGCGAAGAACTCACCGCCGACGGTCGGCCCACGGTGAACCGCCGGATGGATATTTCAAAAGCGAAAATTTCGGACACCGTGCCCCGCTGGAAATCGCACGCGAATTGGTACGACCCTGGCTTTTACCCTGACGTTCAAATAGTTGCGAAAAAATTCAGCCTGCCGCAACTCCGCCGCCGGCGCCGGATTTCCATCCTTTTACCATATAATTATAAGGTTTCGAAAAAACGCTACCCGGTTTTGTACTTGCAGGACGGGCAAAATCTGTTTGAAGAGGATGCGCCGCACGGGACTTGGGGCGTGGACAAGCAATTGGCGGCACTTGCCCAGCATGGAAAAGGCGATTTTATCGTCGTCGGAATTGACCATGGCGGAAACGAGCGCATCCAAGAATATTTGCCGTACAAAAATTTGAAATGGGGCGATGGGTTGGGGCGTGAATACGCCAGTTTTTTGGCCGAAACTTTGAAGCCGTACATTGACAAAAATTTCAGAACGCTGCCCGACCGCAAAAACACGGCCATCGGCGGGAGCAGCATGGGCGGCATTATTTCGATTTATGCTGGTTTGATGTTCCCGAAAACGTATTCCAAATTCATGATTTTTTCGCCGTCGTTGTGGATTTCGCCCCATATTTTTTCGGAATCCGAGCGGTTGGCGGGGCTGAACGACACGAAAATTTATTTGTACGCAGGTGGAAACGAGGGCGCGAACATGGTTTCCAATTCTAAAAAATTTACGGAAATGCTTGCCCGTCGGGGCATGAACACGGCTTTTTTAAACATCCGGCTGGAAATTGACCCGCTCGGGCATCACAACGAACATCGGTGGGGACGCGAATTTCCGAAGGCAGCAGAGTGGCTGTTTGGTTAGAACCCAGTCGCTTTGCTGTACGAAGTCTTCAGACTTCGGACGAGTATCAAGCGGTCTCTGACCGCTTTTTCAATGATTTTTACAAGGTAAAATGCGGTTTTTGAACTCCATGGCGCGGTCGGAGACCGCTTGATATCCGTCCGAAGTCTGAAGACTTCGGACAGCAAACACAGCAAACACACCAAACCCTATTTCAATTCGCCCCACAACTTTTCGGCTTCTTTTTGAAAAGGATGGTTCGACATCTGCCTGATTTTTTCCAAGTCATTTTTCAACAAATTTTTGTCCGAGCCCGGCCTCGCCTCAGGCGAGGCCAACTGCGACAAAATCCCAAACCACTCAGCCTCGCGCCGATAAATTCCACCGAGTTCCAAACCCTCGAAATCACGGGCGGCAGAAGCAAAATTGCCCGCCCCAAAATTGGCGTGCGCCCGCAGCGAAAGTGCTTCTTGCCCATCATTTTCGGGCAAATTGGAAAGCAAAAACAGCACACGGCCATAATTTTTTTCAAAAAAAGCCTTCGTTGCCAAAGTCAAAGTATCCTTGTCCGACGCTCCGCGAATCCCAGAAAGGCCATCCGGGACGCGGTAATTTGCCAGCGCAATTTGCCGCAGGTTGGGTTGTTTTTTGGATCCGGCGACGGGGATTTTTGGTTTTGAAACAAGCGAATCGCGTTTCTGATTTTCCAAAACCGGGGCATTTTCCGTCGGTAAATTTTCGGGCGTTTTTTCCGGCAAAACTTCGGTCGGCGGCAAATTTTGAGGAATTTCCACCGCTTCTTTTTTCAAATTTTTTTGAAATGAAAAATCCTGCGGTGCCCAAAATGAGCAGCGCGGGCAAGGCAAATTTCCAGTTTTTGGAAAACCAGTTTTGGCTGGATTTTGGAAAATCCGGTTCCGGCGGCGGTTCCGAAAAACGCTTTCGGATTTCCGCCCGGAGCAAATCTTCGGCCATCAATTCTTGCATTTCCCTCTGCGTCCGGTGCTCGCGGACGGCTTCGGCGAGGTCGGGGTCGAGCAACATTTCGGCCTCAAATTTTTCCAAATCCGCCGCAGGCAATTTGCCGAGGTTGTATTTTTCAATCAATTCGTAAAAATCCTTTTCCATTTTTCAAGTACGGTTTGATAAAACAGCGACGCTTTCGGGGTCGCGTTGGATGATTTTTTTCAATTTTTCGCGGCAACCGTGTACTTCGTTCGCCGCAACTTGGTCGCTGGCGAACCTGGAAATCTCCCGGATTTCGCGCATCGAATAGTTCAACTGGTACCAGCCAATCAATTTTCGGCACCGCTCCCCAACTTGTGCGATCAAACCGGAAAGCATAACCCGCCGCTCGTCGGAAATTAAAATTTTTTCTGGGGAATGTTCCTCGCTGGGCAAATCCGGTTGTTTTTCGAGGTCGGCAGTCGGTCGGTTTTTTCGGCGAAAAGCGAGCCATTGCCAACGGGCGATGCCGTGAAAATAGGTTTCCAAACTGCTTTCCCCGCGAAAATGCCCCGTCCTGAGCTGCCTTTCAAAAACCAAAAACGACTCCTCGAACACATCTTTCCCGTCCTGTTCGCCGCCGCCCGAAATTTGGACATGGTGCACGACCCATGCCAAAAGTCGCGGGTTTTCAAAAAAATGGCCGAGTGCTTGCTGCCGTTCCGAGTCGCTGCCACGCAAAGCAGAGAGGAGGTCCGTGTCGTTCTGGAAAGTGCTTTTTTGCATAAAATTTTTGAAAAAATAGAGTTTTTTGAAAGAGAAGGTATTGTTCTTGAAAATTTTACTTTGGAAATCTTGGGAAATTATATTGAAAATTTAATAGGTTTGAGGCTTTTCAACGACTGCCAATTTTTTTTTCAAAACTAAAATGAAATGCCATGCGCACTGCTCAACTGCTGTTCTTTTTCCTTTTTTCAACGACGCTTTGTTGAGCCACCTCCTGCGCCGCCGCCGCGAACAAACCGAGCAGCTGCCCGCGCTCGCCTTCGACCAAGCCTTTTTTACAAAGGTTTTTTGCTCACCGCCGCCGCCCGGCAAAACGCGCTGGTGAAGCTCTCCCCCGAATCCCAAGAAATTTACCTGCGCTTGAAAGGCTACCGCCGCAGCCTTGCCGACAAATATTCGACGCCCCTCGCCGAGCGCGAACACGTGGCCGAACTCGAAGAAAATGCCAACGCCGCCGAAAAAGAACTCGCCCGTTTGATTGCAGGTTACGCCAACGCCACGCGCCAAATCCAATGGCAGCAAGTGCAATCCGCCTTGAAAACTGGCGAAACAGCCGTCGAATTCGTCCGTTTCAACATCAATTTTCCCGAAAAAACGGGCAGTGTGCAGTACGCCGCGCTCGTCCTCTTCCCCGGAAATCCCGAGTCCTCGGGGTCCAAATTCGTCCCGCTTTTTGAAGAAAAACAACTCGAAGCCCTGCTCAAAACGGCCGGGGCGCGGCGGTCGGATTACGTCAACGGCATTTACTTGACCGCGAAACCCGGGCAAAAAACGCTGCTCGAACTCGTTTGGCAGCCATTAGAAAAGGAATTGGCCGGGGTAAAAACCGTTTATTTTTCCCCGTCGGGGCTGCTGCACCGCATCAATTTGTCGGCCATCCCAATTTCGGAAACCGAAAATCTGGGCGACCGTTTTCGTTTCGTCGAACTGGGCAGCACGCGGCAGTTGGTTGTCCCGGAAACTTCACGTTCGGGAAATTTCGATGCCGTCCTTTTCGGCGGCATCCATTACGACATGGACGCAACGGCCATCGGCGCAGCCAACGCCGATTTGAAAAACGACTTGGCGCGAAATCGCGGCGCGTTGAGTTTTGAAAATGCCGACTCGACTTTCCGGGGCGGCACTTGGGCGTTTTTGCCGTGGACAGAAAAGGAAATCAACTCGATTGCCACGATTTTGGCCTCCACCGGGCTGAAACCGAGTAGCCGCACCGGGTTTTCGGCGACGGAGGAAATTTTCAAAAGCATCGGTTCCGGCCAGCCCTCGCCGCGCATTTTGCACATCGCCACGCACGGCTACTTTTTCCCCGACCCCGTTTCGACTTCGCTCAACCACCCGGACGGCTCGGTCAGACTGGTCTTTGAGCGAAGTCGAAACGAATCCGTTTTCAAAATGTCCGAACACCCCATGATCCGCTCCGGGCTGCTTTTGGCAGGCGCAAACCATGCCTGGAAAACGGGAAAACCCGCAAAACCGGGACTGGAAGATGGCATTTTGACGGCATACGAAATCTCGCAGATGGATTTGTCAGGCACGGAACTTGTTGTTTTGTCGGCCTGCGAAACGGGTTTGGGCGAAATTCAGGGAAACGAAGGCGTGTACGGTTTGCAGCGGGCCTTCAAAATCGCCGGGGCGAAGTATTTGATTATGTCGCTGTGGCAAGTGCCCGATTTTCAAACTTCCGAAATGATGGGCATTTTTTACAAAAAATGGCTTTCCGAAAAAATGCCGCTGCCGGAGGCATTTCGGGCGGCGCAGCAGGTGATTCGGGAGAAGTATGAGCACCCGTATTTCTGGGCGGGGTTTGTGCTGGTGGAGTAGGGCTTTTTGTCATTCAGGAGGAATCTTCACAGGTTTTGGTTTGTGTAGATTCCTTCTGAATGACAAAAAACGCAGCAAAAAAGTGCCGTTCCGGGTCAACCCCGGGGCGGCAATTTTTTTTTGAAAAATTTTTTTTTTGAAAAAAATTCCGCCCCCCGGGTTATGCTTTTTCCAAACCCGACACAAGTAGTGCAAGAAGGGCAACCAAGCCCAACATCAACTCGATTCTTTCACTCGTCAAATTTTTTTCCAAAATGAAAAAAACCCGTTTTCTCGTCCTCTTTTTTTTCCTCCTGCTTTCAGGACAGATGAATGCCCAATGACAAAAGGTTCATCAACCTCAAATACCCTTCGCTTATCCAACTTACCCAGACTTCGCCTCCGGGGATAACTTTTTCATTCGGGATCCGGAAGGAAAAGTGCAGCTGACCTCGGACTACGGGCAAAGTTTTCAGTTGCTTGATGATGGCTGGCTGGCAGCGGCAGACGGCTTTATGAGCAGATTTTATGCGTACCCGGATTATGATTTGGTGGCGTTTGGGGGGAATCTGGGGCTTTACCGCCGATTGGCCGGTTCGAGCACTTGGGCACCTTTTGGCTCGCCCATACCCGACTATTCGATTGACCAGGTGCATCGGCAGGGGAACCAAATTGTAGTCACTGCCTTTAATTGGTCCACTTTTATGGGTCATGTTTTCCGCTCGGACGACGAGGGTACGACTTGGACAGTCGCTGACCCACCCCAGGAGTTACGGCAGATTTTGTACGCAATGACACCCTACTCTCGTACGGCTCTTTTTACACCACGGATGCTGGCGCAAACTGGCAGGCAGTGCAAAGCGGCGTGGGTGTTTGTCCGGTATTACAAATACAAGCACCGTCAGGTCAATATGTGCTTGCCGTGGACACTTGCCAGCAAGCGATTATTTCCACCGACGGTGGGAAAAACTGGGCACGGGCGAGTGGTTTGCCTTATTCTGGTTTATCGGAGATGGTGTCATCGGGTAGCCGCCTTTTCGCCAAGGGCCTTAACCTTGACAACGTTTCGGCACCCTGTTTTTACCGCTCCGACGATCAGGGCGCAAACTGGGTGCTCGTGCAAAACATAAACAGTGGCTACTACGACATGGGTGATATCGTAGCCACCGACAACGGAATCCTACTGTTTCATGCCCGCCCGGAATTGTTCGTCAGCACAGACCACGGCGATTCGTGGATAGAAGTGCCCAACCCGCCCAATCTGCCTCATGGGAATTTTCGCGCCGTGGGCTCGCACATCTATTTCTTTGGCTTAGAAGGTCTATATGTAAGCGACGACAACGGCTTGACTTGGACCGACCACGGCGATGCCCTCTCGACAACCAGCTACGATCTCTCCGTCGTGGGCGCCTTCGACTCGCTCTTGCTGGGTGGCGAAGCCAACGGAGGCTGCCGTTATACCCGCTCCACAGATGGCGGGCAGACTTGGGCGGAAGGCATATTTTGTGATAGTCGCTGCTTTCAAAATACTTCCTACGGTTTGTTTGCCGGCACTCTATCCTATGACCATGATTGGTCTGGCCTATTGCGCTCCACCGACTCTGGGGCTACTTGGGAGGTGCCCTCCGGCTGGGCATTCGGAACGGCCAAAGTGACGTTCATCCTTGAAGCGGAAGGGGTACTGTTGGCAGCAGGCGAAGACTCCATTGCCCGAACGGTCATTTATCGTTCTACCGATGGCGGCGAAAACTGGGTGAAAAGCAGCACGGGTATCCCCTTTAGCACAGCCCTTAACTGGACGGAAGGTTTGGCCTACGACCCTGCGGTTGGGAAAATTTATGCTACGGGCAGGCAATTTGGCAAAGTGTATGTCAGCACCGATTTGGGGCAAACTTGGAAAAGCGCAGGCCCATACGGGGGGCTTCGGTAGCCGCCAAGGACAGTTGTGTCTATGTTTGGGCGAGTTCCACAGTACACCTCAGCCACGACAATGGGGCCAATTGGCAAACGATTCAAGACCCGCTCTTTGGCCAAGCCTCCCACAATACCTTGGTGCTTTTCGAAGACAACGTATTGGTGGGCGGTTCAACTGGTGTGGTCAAAAGCTCCGACCGGGGACTAAGTTGGGCGGATTTTAGCGATGGTTTGCCAAAGGACGCTGACGGCAACCTATACACAGTGGCAGACCTCGTGCGGGACAACACCTATCTGTACGCCGTTACCAGCCAAAGCATTGCAGGAATCTACCGTCGGCCGCTCGCGGAACTGCCAGTGAGCACCCGCCCAGCAGCATCGGCTATGCCGATAAAAGTTTTTCCCAACCCCGTCAGCGGCAACAAGATCAACTTACAGTTGCCGGAAAACGCACCCGCAGGCATTTCCGTCCGGCTGTTCGACCCGACAGGCAGGCTCCTGTGCACGCTGGCGCTCGCCAACGGTGCCAATACCTTGGATATCAATGGTTTGGCGGCAGGGGTTTATGCCTTACAAGTGCTGCAAGGCAGTGGGAGCTCTTTTGAAAAGATTATCGTGCAACATTAACATTAAGGAGCATGCGCTCAAAAAGCACCTTTTCGGTTCGTCCGGGGAGGTGCTTTTTTTATGCCCAAAAAATTTTTTTAAAATTTTTTCAAAAACGAGGTTATGGATTTTCGGCAGGCAGCGCAAGTATGCAACGAACAATTTCTCTCATTTTTCTAAACAACTTTTCAAGTATGAAAAAGTCATTTTTCACCAGCCCGTTCGGGCAAAAATTCATTGCCTTCTTTTTCTCCCTCGCTTTGGCGAGCGGCCTCTTTGGCCAAACACCCCAAGCCCAACTCAGTTTGCAGGGCACCCTCCTCAAAGCCAACGGTGCCGCCGAGGACGACGGCCCCAAAAAGATGGCCTTCAAGCTCTACACCCAGGACGTGGGCGGCACCGCGATTTGGACGGAAGTCCAAGACGACGTGGAAATCACCGACGGCGTGCACAGCGTCACCCTCGGCAAAATCACGCCGCTGACGCCCAGTTTTACACAGACCTACTACCTCGGCGTGACCGTTGCTTCGGGCTCCGAACTCGCGCCACGGGCGCAGTTGACTTCCTCGCCCTACGCCCTTTCGCTGCGTGGGCAGGACAACGCTTTTCCCTCGACCGGGGCGGTTGGCATCGGCACAACCACACCGACGACAGGCAGCGAACTCCATGTGAAAGATGCCACGGCGGAAGCGGAAGTGACGGTCGAAGGCACGACGACCTCGAAACTCGTCGTGCAAAGCACGACCGGTTCGTCCATTGAATTCAAACAAGGCGCGAATACCGCCACCATTTCCTACGACGGCTCGTATATCAGCATCACCAACCTCAAATTGGTGCTGGCGGACGACCTCGTCCTGCCCGCCGGAAAAACCGTTTCGTACAACGGCTTGAAAGACTGGCGGCTCGTGGACGTGGACGATTTCGAGACGGACAACGATGGCTGGGAATTATTTACTGAATATAATGATCCGCCCCCCTATTCTTATCCCACTTCACGGCAAGTAATACATGTCCCAATTAACACTGGATACATGTTGTGGGAAAATTATAATATTTTAACCGTGGGAGGTAGGTGTTTTCGAAAAGAATTTGACCTGACGGGTATACCGCACACAGAGGTCAAGGCAGTCTTTACAATCTTTTGTCAGGTCAAACGCATTAAAATCCATTCCCAAAGGGAATCTATGTTTATAGAAATTGAAATGGACATGCACGAGAAATCCCGAAGGGATTTTATGTAAAAACTCGCGCCTGAAAACATAAAATCCCTTCGGGATTTGAGGAAAATGCCCTTGCTCTGAGCTATAAACATAGAT
>JANNMS010000200.1:0-5169 GCA_031398055.1 Saprospirales bacterium
CCTATGTTCCTATGTGTTCAAAAAAAATCAAAAAATGGAAAAAATAGGAGTGCTCGGCGCGGGTTCGATGGGCATCGGGATTGCCGAAGTGGCGGCCAAAGCAGGGCATCAGGTGGTGATTTGCGACAACCATATTTCGGCTTTGTCCAAGGCCAGCAAAATGGTGCAGGACACGTTCAAAAAATTGGTGGATCGCGGCAAAATTGCCGACAGCGAGGCCTACCAAATGTTCAGTTTGATGAAATTTACGGATCACGCCAGCGAATTCCGGGACTGTTCGATGGTCATCGAAGCCATTTTGGAGGACATCGAAGTGAAACAGGTGGCATTCAAAAGCCTCGAAGCGGTGGTTTCAAAAGATACGATTTTGGGCACGAACACTTCTTCGTTGTCCATTTCCGGCATCGCAGCGCAGTTGGTCCACCCGGAAAGATTGGTGGGCATCCATTTTTTCAACCCAGCCCCGGTGATGAAATTGGTCGAAATCATCCCTGGCCTGCAAACCAACCAACAAACCATCGAA
The DNA here is from genome assembly GCA_031398055.1 of Saprospirales bacterium. Lineage (GTDB taxonomy): Bacteria > Bacteroidota > Bacteroidia > Chitinophagales > Saprospiraceae > M3007. Next base: position 524 of record JANNMS010000200.1, read on the forward strand.
GTGGCGCGGAAAATGATCGATTCGTGGGGGAAAATCACGGTGCAGACCAAGGACACGCCCGGTTTTATCGTCAATCGCGTGGCGCGGCCTTTTTATGGCGAGTCGATGCGGATTTTTGACGAGGGCATCGCCGACGAACCGACGATCGATTGGGCGATGCGCGAAATCGGCGGTTTTCGGATGGGGCCGTTCGAATTGATGGATTACATCGGCAACGATATCAATTACAAAGTGACCCAGACCATTTTCGAGGCCTTCTATTTTGACCCGCGTTACCGCCCTTCTTTTACCCAAAAACGTTTGGTGGATGCCCATTTTTTTGGAAAAAAAGCAGGCCGCGGCTTTTATGATTATTCCGAAAATGCCGTGAAACCCGAACCGACGAAAAACAAAGAACTGGGCAAGGAAATTTTTAAACGCATTTTGGTGATGTTGATAAACGAAGCGGCAGAAACACTTTATCTGCGCGTCGCCAGCCGTGACGACATTGATTTGGCGATGCTCAACGGCGTGAATTATCCGAAAGGCTTGCTGCGGTGGGCGGACGAATTGGGCATCGAGGCGATTGTCGAAAAAATGGACGCGCTGCACGCCGAATATTTGGATGCGCGGTATCGGTGCAGTCCGTTGCTGCGAAAAATGGCGCGGGAGGGGAAGAGTTTTTATTGAAATTGGAGTGCGGAATTTATTCCGCACTGAATTGATTCTCAATTGTTTGTGTGTTTTGGTCGAAATAAATTTCGACCTCCGTGCAGCGTCCCAGCCTTTTCAGTGGTATGACATTTTGTAAACCGGTTACGCACAAGTTTCCACCCAATTTTGTCAACACAAAAACTTATCAAATAATGAAAAGGCTCTTATTTCTGACCATGCTTTTCCTCGCCGCCATCGTTGGCTGCCGAAAAGATTCCGAATTTACCGAAACCACGATTACAGACCCGCCATTCCCAGTCGTTTATGTAAAATCCAGCATCGGCGGTACGGTCGTGGACGAATTCAACCGACCGGTTGCCGATGCCACCGTCCACCTCGCGGGCAAAGAATTTAGAACAGACCAAAACGGTGTTTTCCTATTCAAAAATGTTATTGTAAATTCAAAAGCAGCCTACGTTCGCGTCGAGCACCCGAACTTTTTTCATGGCTCGCGCACCTTGATTGTTTCCGGCGGCACACGCAACACCGTTAAAATTCAACTCCTTTCCAACCAGTCCACCCAATTTGTCAATGCCACGTCCGGCGGCACGGCTGATTTCACTGATTTCAGTGTCGCGCTGCCAGCCGGTGGCATTGTCAAAGCGGCGAGCGGGGCTGATTTTTCGGGACAAGTCGGCGTGGCGATGAAATGGCTGAACCCGACGGACGAAAATTTTGGCTTCCAAATGCCCGGCAGATTGCAAGGAATCACGACCGACGGCTCGATTTCCGGCATGGTTTCGATGGGTATGTTGGCCATCGAATTGAAAGATGGGGCAGGTCAAAAACTCCAAATCAAACCCGGTTTCGAGGCAAATTTGCGGATGAAAGTCCCCGCTGCACTGCTTTCAAAAGCCCCAGCGACCATCCCACTTTGGTATTTTGATGAAGAAAAAGGCTACTGGCGCGAGGATGGCGAGGCCAAATTGGACGGCGGTTTTTATGTCGGGAAAGTCAAACACTTCTCGTTTTGGAACCACGATTACAAAGACCCGCTGGTTGAAGTCCTTTTTAAAGTCGTTGATGCAGCGGGAAATCCGATTGAAAATGCGCTGGTTTCCACAAAACTGTTGTCCACCGGCCAATTTGGAAAAGGATTCACTGACAATACTGGCCAAATCCTCGGCCTCGTTCCAAAAGATCAATTGTTGCAAGCACAGATTTTCGCCCCGTTCAATGGTTGCAACGACCCGGTTTTGGAAAAACAAATCGGTCCGTATTCCCAAAATGGGATGGAAACCTTTATCATCAATTTGCCAAATTTGCTGACCTACACCATCACCGGGACGCTGAAAGATTGCGCGGGCAACGGCGTTTTGAACGGTTACGTCAAAATTGACACGAGCAACCAAGTCGCTTTTGTGGCCAACGACGGCACTGGAAATTTTGAAATCGAACTGATTCGCTGCACCCCAATAACTTCGGTGACGATTTTGGGATATGACATGGACAACATCAAGGTTTCGCTGCCGCAAATTGTGGATGTCAGTTCGGGCACCGCAAACGCCGGGAACATCGAAGTTTGCGACGCGCTGGCCTCCTATTTCTTCTATAATTTTGAGGGAAAATCATATTTCAACCCCGAGCCATTTTGTTTCGCCATTGATTCGATTGCAGGCGGGGGCTTGGATTTGGTAAAAATCTGGGTTAATGACAGTTTGTTCCTAAACTTGGCTTTGTCCAATGTGACCGGCACGGGCACTTATCCGGCCTCCAATTTTTACGCTGAGGGCAATTGGAAGGGCGATTTTGTGAACCAGGCTTGCGGACAGCCGCAGCCCAATTGCATTTCGGTCCAAATCACGGAATTCAATGGCATGGACAATTATATTGCAGGCACTTTCGCCGGGACGGTGACCAAATTCAATACCCAACCTGCAGTGCAAATTGATGTTTCCGGCTCGTTCCGGGGGATTTTAAAATAGAAAAATGAACTGCCGTGAAAAGAAAAGACATTTTTTAAAAAAATGTCTTTTCTTTTCACGGCAAAAAACCAACCAAATCCAATCCGAATGCTCAACCAAATCATCACCGGCTGCCAACAAAAAAATCCCGCTGCGCAACGCGAGTTGTTCCGCCGTTTTGCGCCCGTGATGATGACCGTTGCCCGCCGATATGCCCACACGAGTTCCGAATCCGAGGACATTTTGCAGGAAGCGTTCGTCAAAGTTTTCAGGTCCTTTGACCAATTCGACGGCGAGCGCGGCCACGTCGAAGGTTGGATCCGGCGAATCGTGGTGAACACCGCCATCGGAAATTGGCGGAAATACCACAAAAATTTCAAACAGGTCGCCGAAGAATTTGCCCCCGAAATTGCTGTCGTCTGCGATGCAGATTTGGAACTTGATGCCGAAGAAATCCTCGAAATGATCGCCCGTTTGCCCCCCGGTTTTCGCATGGTTTTCAATTTGTACGCCATCGAAGGATACTCGCATGCCGAAATTGCCGAGCAACTCGGCATCGCCGAAAGTGCCTCGCGGTCGCAACTCAGCCGCGCCCGAAAACAATTGCAAGAAGCCGTTTTGTCAATCCAAAAAATGGAATTCGCATGAAAAATCTTAAACAAAATTTCGAAGAATACGCCCAATTTCAACTCCAAAATCACAAATCGGAGTTGGACGCAACCCAACTTTGGGAAAAAATAGATGCCGAACTCCGGCCAAATGGACGTCGTTTGCCGCCGGTTTGGATGTGGGTTTTGGGCATTGGCCTCGCTGCTTTTTTGGCTGGCGGGGCAGTTTATTTTTATCAATTTGAAAATGAAAAAACGGCTGCGGCGCAAAATGTGGCTGCTGGAATGTCAGTTGGAAATTTGCCGATCGGTGAAAATCAAGAGGTTCGAAATTTTTCAAATTCAAAAAAAATGGAAAACTCCACTGCCGAAAAACCTTTGGTTGAAAATCGGACGGCTGAAAATTTTTCAAATTTGAAATTGGCAAGTTTGGAAAACCCAGCTGCCGAAAAACCACCGGTTGAAAATCAGACAGCTGAAAATTTTTCAAATTTAAAATTGGCAAGTTTGGAAAACCCAGCTGCCAAAAAACCTACGGTTGAAAACCGGACGGCTGAAAATTTGACAACTTTTAAACAGGTTTCAAATTTAGAATTCCTGCCAATTTCGCTTGTCTTTTTGAAAAACAAGGCCATCCCAGCGCCACAAAAAGAGCCCGACCCCAGTTCAAAATGTTACAGTTTTGGCGGCAGCGGGTTTTCGTTGAAACCCTATTTTGGAATTTACGGCGGCGCATCTTATCCTTTGAAAACTTTGGAATCGCGCACCGACGAATTCGAAGCACTCGCTGCCCGCCGCCGCGAAACCGAAACCGTTTTGGAAGCCGTCCAAATCGGTGGATTTGTCGGGATGAAACACCCGAGCGGCATTTTTGGCGAGGCGGGCGCGGAATTTCAAAGAATCAACGAGCGGTTCGATTGGTCGTCCACCCGCCGCGATACTTTTGGGCAAATTGCAATCTCGACCATCATTATCAACGCGCCGGGCGACACCACTTTTTTTAAGGACACCATCGACCTCGTCCGCGAAACCAAGACCATCAAAAAGACTTTCAACAATTACCGCACGCTCAGTTTGCCCATCGCTGTTGGTTTTGAATTCAATCGCGGCGGGCGTTTTTTGCCGTACCTGAAATTAGGCGCGGCCATCAATTTGACGTTCAAACAAAAAGCAGAAATCGCCGACGCGACCGGGCGTTCGCAACTTTTTATTTCTGAAAATGCAGGGACTGACCACCCGTTTCGCACAAAAATCGGCATCTCGCCTTTCGTGAATGTGGGTGCGCGTTTTCATTTGAAAAATGGTTTGAGTGCTTTTGGCGAGGTGCGGTATTTGCACCATTCCACAGAAATTACTTCCGAAAATTACCCGGTTCGGCAGAAATATGGGCTGCCGGGGGCGAATTTGGGGTTGGTTTGGGGGTTTTGAACTTTGTTGAAAA
>JANNMS010000201.1:0-51460 GCA_031398055.1 Saprospirales bacterium
GGCCAGACATTTTCAAATTCCGGAAATTATCAAGTCCCGTTTTCGACGCCGTTCGGCTGCGATTCGACCGTCAATTTGACATTAAATGTCTTGGCAGAAAAAAAATCCGACCTGCCGGCCACGATTTGCGCCGGAAAAACTTTCACGCTCGGCGGCCAGTTGTTTTCGCAAACCGGAAATTTCCCGGTCATTTTTCCAACTCCGAGCGGTTGTGATTCGACAGTCACTTTAAAATTAATTGTCCTGCCGCCAGCCAATTCAGACCTGCCAAAAACGATCTGTTTTGGCGAAACTTTTTCGCTCGGCGGCCAGACATTTTCACAAACTGGAAACTACCCAATCATTTTTCAAACGACAACCGGCTGCGATTCGACGGTCACTTTGAAATTAAAAGTCTTGCCGGAAGCCAAATCCGACCTGCCCAAAACCATCTGTTTTGGCCAAACTTTTTCCCTCGGCGGCCAGACATTTTCAACGCCGGGAAAATTCCCGGTCGTTTTTCAAACACCTTTCGGCTGCGATTCGACGGTCACTTTGGATTTGAAAATTTTGCCGGAAGCCAAATCTGACCTGCCCAAAACCATCTGTTTTGGTGAAAAATTCACGCTCGGCGGCCAGACATTTTCCGTTCCCGGAAAATACGAAGTCGTTTTTCAAACCACTTTTGGTTGCGATTCGACGGTGACTTTGGATTTGAAAATTTTGCCGGAAGCCAAATCCGACCTCGCCGCGACGATTTGTTTTGGGAAAAATTTCACGCTCGGCGGCCAGACGTTTTCGCAAACCGGAAATTTCCCGGTCAAATTGACCGCCGCGAGCGGCTGCGATTCCATCGTCACTTTGAAATTGACGGTGCGGCCAGAAATCAAATCTGACCTCTCGCCCACCCTTTGTTTTGGTGAAAAATTTACGCTCGGCGGCCAGACATTTTCGCAGTCTGGGAATTTCAAAGTCATTTTTCCGGCGGCAAACGGCTGCGATTCGACGGTGAATTTGCACCTCAAAATCCTGCCACTGCCCATTTCTGATTTGGGAAAAACCATTTGTTTTGGCGAGACATTTTCGCTCGGCGGGAAAAATTTCACGACCGCGGGCGATTATCAAATCATTTTCCCGGCAGCGAACGGCTGCGACAGTTTGGTTCAATTGAAATTGAAAGTCATTTTTTGCTCGATTGATTTTACGATGGAAATTGAACCCGCCGATTGTTTTGGCTCAGCCGACGGCGTTGCGAAATTTGAAATTTCGAAAGGCAACCCGCCCATCGATTTTGAATTGTTGGAAAACTGGAAACGCCCACCGCTGAAAAATGGGACGATGCCAAATTCGCCGACGAGTTTGGTTTTGCAACCGCTGCCGGCCAACGATTTTCAGTTGATTTTGAGCGATGCCGAAGGTTTGGTGGACACGATTTTTTTCAAAATCACGCAGCCCGATTCGATTTGGGTAAATATAGGCGACGACCTCGAAGTTCGGTACGGCGATGAAATTACGGTTTCGCCGACCTCGAATTTTGCAATCGACATGGCCACGTGGCAACCCGAAAACCTGTTCGACTGCCCGACCTGCCTGCCCGGCGAAACGGATAGTTTGTTGAACAGCACGAAGATTTGGCTGATTGCAAAAGATGAATCAGGCTGCTCGGTTTCGGATACTTTGATGGTGAAAGTCAACAAAGAACACCTAATTTATGTCCCGAATGCTTTTAATCCAAGTTCAAATTTGAACGACCGGGTGATGATTTTTGCCAATTATTTTGTCAAAAAAGTCAACACTTTCCAGATTTACGACCGCTGGGGCGAGCAGATTTTTGTTGAGGAAAATTTTCCCCCGAACGACCCGCATTTTGGTTGGACAGGAAAATATCGAGGAAAAGAAATGCCGACGGGCGTTTTTGTTTGGTTCGCGGAAGTGGAATTGTTGGACGGAGAGTTGGTTTTGGTGAAGGGGGATGTTTCGTTGGTTCGGTGAAATTTTGGATAAAAATTGAACACGGATGAAACGGATTGGGCGAATTTTTTTTACCCACCCAGATTTCTGAAATTTGAAAAATTTCAGAAATCATAAATGAAAAAAAGCCCAACCACGAATTCGAGGTTGGGCTTTTTTTCATTTTTTCAAAACCACTTTTCAAATCAATTTGCCAAAACTTTTCCAGTGCCAATCACTTCCCCACCACTTTCAATTTTGAAAAAATACATCCCCGACTGCAAATTTTGGCGCGGCAAAACAAAGTTATAACCTGAAAAATTTTCAAATCTCACCTGCCTTCCCAAAATATCGAACAGCCGCAGCGTCAAGTTTTTGGGCAAAAATCCAGCCGTGCGAATTTCAAAATAAATGGCATCCTGAAATGGATTTGGGAAAGCCGCGACCTCAAATTTTGTCGGCAATTCTTTTGTTTCGGTAGTGCCGACGACCAATTTTGATTCGTTCGTCCGCACCGGCGAATTGAAATCGAAGAAAATATCCGCCTCGTTTTTGATGACCGTGCCGAGCGGCGTGCCGGGCATTTGCGAAATCCGAAATTTGACAAAACCGTTCGAGGCCGCCGAGTTGATGTTGCTGTCGGGCAGCAAAATATTTTCAAACACAAAACGCACGGTGCGCTGGTCGCGGAGTTCGAGCGAAAACGGATGGCTGGAAACGAGCGGTGTCAAAGTCGTCAAATCCAAATTTGTGGGCAATCGGTCTTCGACCACGACGCGAAAAGCGGTGTCGGTTCCCGTGTTTTGAAAACGGATAAAATACTCGATATCCGTGCTGGGTTTGACAAAACCGGGGTTTTCGAAACCCGCAACGAAAGCCGTTTTATCGTTCGGGTCGAACGAGCCGATGTTTTCGCGGCACTCCAAATTTTCGGAAAAATTGGGCAGTTCGGTTTGGCAAAAAGTTTCCGGGAAAATTTTTGCAGCCATGCAATGTTGTTGGCCGAGACTGGCATCGCAGGAAACTTTGATTTTTATCCAAAATTTCGAGGATTGCCCGGCGGCCAAATCACCAAATTTGAAAGTGTAAACCAAACCATTTTTCGAAAAAACGGGCACGGTCGAGGACACAAAATCGAACAGCGAATCGAGCGTCACTTCGACGTAAACATCTGTGGCTGTGGCAGTTCCGGCGTTTCGGCAAACGATGGCGTAGGTATTTTCAAAACACCGGCGTAGCATCGGCGTACTCAAATTGACGCTCAAATACGGGCACTGCGACACGATTTTTAGAGGCAAATTCGCAGTCGCCGTGTCGTTCGGCCCATTCAAAACGATGGGGACATTTGAAAAACAAGGTTTGAAAAGTGCGTTCGGCGGCACGACGTTCAACAGGTAATTTCCGGACGGCGCAGAAAATTTGAAATTGCCATTTTGCCCGGCGAAACCAGTGTATTTGGCTGAACCTGTGGCAGTTACGATGGTAGTGGGTGGGGCGGATTCGGTGGGGTCGGGCTGGCAATTGTCGTTTTTGTCGAGCCAAGTTTTTCCCAAAATTTGGTTGGATTCAGCGGTGGGCTGGGTGGAGCGGTAGATTACGTCGTTTTGAAAACCGAGGTACAAATGTTGGTCGGACGTGCAGGTGAAAACGGACGGGTAATTTGCCGGGACATCGGCAACGAAAAACCATGAATTCCCATCGTCCTCGCTTTTGTACATGGAATTATTTGCCAGCACAAAAACATCGCCGTCGGAATTTGACGTGATTTGAGAAATTAGTTTGTCATCAAAAAATGGTATTGGCACCCAATCGCCCGTGCCATCTGCGATTCGATAAAATGTGGGCAAACCACTGAAATTTTCCGCACCAGAAACAAACAAAGTGCCCGACGATGAACAATAAGCAGCATAGGCTTCAAAAAAAGTGTTTGTGTCCGGCTGCATTCCATACATCATATTTTCGGCTGCCGAGTATCGAAAAAGATTAAAAAAATCGGTGACAAAAAAATCGCCGTTTGGGTGGAACGTAGCAATATTATCAAACGTCCCAGTATTCAAAGTTTTCCATGTTTCTCCGGCATCCGTTGATTGTTGAACGCCCGCCCAACTTCCAAAATAGTAAAATGCCCCCTGCCAATCGGTGTAAAATTTGGCAGAACCTAAGTTTAAAGTTGGGTCGATGCCCTTGATTTTTGACCAAGTCGCGCCGTTGTCCAAACTGCGGTAAAAATTTTGGTTGTCGCAGTAGGCCATTTTTACCCCATCGGCACGGATGGCTAAACTGATAACGTGGGTAATTACACTATCAAAAATGGTCAAATCTGACCAAGATTTTCCATCATCTGATGAAATTTCAAAAGCATCGCGGCGGCAAGTGCGGGCAAATAAATTGCCGTCGGCATCTTTTTGAATTTCAGAAACCGAGGGTTCCCGAAACGAGCCGCTCAAATCTGTCCAAGTTACGCCGTCATCGCTCGACCGAGCAAACTGGGCAAACCCGCAACCAGCCAAGACAAACCAAGTTTTTGGGGCAGTCCAGAAAAATTCGCCACCCACTTTTTCAAATTCAGCATCTTTTGTCCAAGTGGCTCCGTCGTCATCCGAGCGAAACATTCCATAATAACTATGTACCCAAATCCTGCCCGAGGATTCAAAAGTCATGTTTTGTATCCGATTGAATTGTGGATTTTGTGGGTCGAAAATCAAGTTTTTCCAAGTCAGGCCACCGTCGGTCGACCGTTTTGACCAATCATAATCTCCATAATATGCAGTGCCCGTTTGCGGATTGAACCCGACATATTGGCAACCCGAGCCAGCGAGCACTTGCTTTACTTGCCCGCTGGAATTAAAATGATACAATTTTTGACTGGCACCATAACTCACGGCAATCAAATTGTGGTCATCGTTGAAGGTTTCCAAAAAATCGAACCAACCATCAACGGGCGCGTCGAGCGGGACGTTTACAAAGTTTTGACCGCCGTTAATTGAATAATGAAGTTTAGAATGGCTTTGGTCGCTGCTCGCCCAAATTTTGCCCTGCTGGTCAATATCAAATCCATCATAATCACCAAAGCCCCAGGAATTGGTAGTCAATTGCAACCAAGAATCAGAACCGGGCAAATACCGGTAAAGCACACTGCCAGAATAACCAACAGCCAAGTAAAACTCGCCAGACGGGGACAACATAAATTTTGATTGGTAAAAACCATAGGTTTGACCAATCCCAGTCTGGCACTCCGACCACGAATTCCCCTGGTCGGTTGACTTTAAAATTTTGTCATTTTTAATCATAAACAAACGTCCGGCGGCATCAGGAGCAATCAAACTGATGCCAGAAACGCCAAACGGCCCCTCCAACGCCTCCCAAAAATTTTGACCTTCCAAAAAATGACTGCCCAAAAACAGGCAAAAAGCGGTGAGAAATGTGGAAATTTTTTTCATGATGGAAAAAGATTTTTTGAAAAAAAGGTGGTTTCGGATGCTCCAAATCGGCAGTCGGCGACCGGCGAAAGTTGCACTGCAATTTATGGCAATAAAAATTAGGTAGGAGAATGTAGTGTTTGAATGGTCTGTTTTTTACCAGAATTGCTTGCGGCAGGTTTACTAAACTTTTAAAAGTTTAGTAAACCTGCCGCTCAAAATTTCCTAAAATCTTAATTCAAAATCTTACTTTTAATAAAATCCGCCGTGATCGGCATCCCGTCAAAATTCACAACTTTCACCAATTTCTTCGGATTGATTTCCAATTCATTGATTAAAAGACTGCGCATTTGCCCATCGCGGTTTTGTTCGACGACAAAAATGCGCTCGTGATTGTCGATAAATTCTTCCACCGATTTTGAAAAAGGGAACGCCCGCAGCCGCATCGCATCCAAATTCACGCCCTCTTTTTTCAAAATTTCACAAGCCTCGATGGCCGAATCGGTCGTCGTTCCGAAAAAAATGATGCCGTCGGGGTTCTTATTTTCGGTCTGGTAAAATTCAGGTTCTGGCACAAGCGTCGAGGCGGTTTGCCATTTTTTCAGCAATCTTTCCATATTTCGGACGTACGGTGCGCCTTCTTCGGTGTACCGCGCGAACTCGTCGCGCGACGTGCCACGGGTGAAAAACGAACCTTTCGTCGGGTGCGTCCCCGGCAAAGTCCGGTACGTAATGCCGTCGCCATCCACATCCAAATAGCGTCCAAATTGCTCTGCTTTTTCCAAATCCTCGGCGTTCAAAACTTTTCCCCGGTCGTATTTTCTATTTTCATCCCAAACAAATGGCTCGGAAATGTGCTCGTTCATGCCCAAATCAAGGTCAGTCATGACGATAATTGGCGTTTGCAAACGTTCGGCGAGGTCAAAAGCGGCGGCGGTCAAATCGAAACACTCTTTTGGCGTGGCAGGAAAAATCAGGACATGTTTCGTGTCGCCGTGCGAGGAATATGCTGCTAAAGTAATATCCGATTGTTGCGTCCGCGTCGGCATCCCGGTGGACGGGCCGGTGCGCTGGACATCAATCAAAACCGTCGGGATTTCGGCAAAATATGCCAATCCCAAAAACTCGCCCATCAAAGAAAGCCCCGGCCCGCTGGTCGCAGTGAACGCCCGCGCCCCGTTCCAACTCGCGCCGATGACCGTGCCGATGGCCGCGAGTTCATCTTCGGATTGGACGATGGCAAATTTTTTCCGGCCGTCCGGTTCGAGGCGGAGTTGGTGGGCATATTTTGTAAACGCATCCACCACCGAAGTCGAAGGCGTGATCGGGTACCAAGCCGCGACGGTCGCCCCGGCGTAAATCGCTCCGAGTGCACAGGCCTTGTTGCCATCGATTACGATTTTGTCCGCAAGTGTATGATTTTCAATCTTTTGCAAACGAATGGGCAACGGGCAGTTGAAATTTTTCAACACAAAATCGCGCCCCAATTCGAGTGCTTGCATATTGTCGGGAATCAGATTTGGCTTCTTTTTCAAAGTATTTTCCAAAATGCCGACGAGCGCAGCCCAATCCATGTCCAACAAAGTGGCCACCGCGCCGACGTAAATCATGTTTTTCAAAAGTTGCCGGACGCGCGCGGAAGCAAAATGTTCGATAGTCATCGCCGTCATCGGAATGCCCAAATATTGAATATCGTCGCGGCGAAATTCCGGGGCGAGCGGTTTTGTGCTGTCGTAAACAAACCAGCCGCCGGGACGCACCGAGGCCACGTCGCGTGCCAAACTTTGCGGATTTACCGCAACCAACAAATCAATCCCGGCTCGCCGACCCATCCAACCGTCGCCACTGACCCGGACTTCGTACCACGTCGGCAGGCCTTGAATGTTCGATGGGAAAATATTTTTGGCCGACATCGGCACGCCCATTCTGAAAATGGATTTGGCAAACATCGTGTTCGCGCTGGCCGAACCCGTGCCATTCACGTTGGCAAATCGGACAACGAAATCGTTGGTTTTGACTATCGAAACAGGTGCAATGCTATTTTTCATTCAACAAATTTTGAAAAAATGTGGGACGCCAAAGGTAAAATTTCATTTGACATTCAAACAAAATCGCACGGGAAAAGTCGCACGGCTTGCCACCGGTTTGTCATTCAAAATTCCAGGTTTCCAGCGACCCATTTTGCCGACCGCGAGGCGTATTTTTTTCTCGATTTCCACGCCGCCGGGGTTTTTCAAAACCTCAATTTTTTGGATAAAACCTTGACTGTCAATCGTTGCGCGAACGATTGCCCAACTGCGGACGTGGCTCGTTTCCGGGATTGGAAAATATTTTTTGAAATATTTTGACATCGCAGGATAGCCGCCGGGGAATTCCGCGATTTTTTCAACGTCGTCAAAAATTGGTTCGGAAACGGTTTGAGCCGAGACTTTGAAAACCCAAATTGTTAAAAATAGGCAGGTGAAAATGGCAGTTTTCATTTTCAAAAAATTTCAATCTAAATTTGTCGGAAAAATAAGTAAAAAGATGAAAGAAGAAGTTGCAACGCTTGAAATGCCATTGGTTGCCCCGGCAGCCGCAACATCCGATTACCAAACAGAAAGAGGAAAACCAATGCCAAATCTAACGCACGGAGCAATCCAACAAAACATCGGTTACGAACTCCAAAATACGCTCGGCAGGCAATTCAGAATTGCCAGCGAGGTCGCACTCAACACTGCACCGGCGGGCAGCACCCCAGATTTGGTCGTTTACCCGCGCCAAAAACTGAATTTTCTGACCGAACCGGCAAAACGCGACGACGCCCCGATTTTGACCGTCGAAATCCAATCGCCCTCGCAATCCACTGATGAAATGGTCGAAAAAACCTACCGATATTTTGAGTTTGGGGTGCAATCTTGTTGGATTGTCGTGCCGAGCGTCCGGGGCGTTTTTGTTTACCAAAGAAATGGGCTGTACGAATATTTCCACCACGACGAGGTTTTGACCGACACAGTTTTGGAAATTCAAATTTCGCTATCTAAAATATTTGATTGATTATTTTTCAGAAATACTGATTTTTCCAGCCAATAATTTTACCAAAAAACAAATTTTGCCGATTTTTAAATAAAGTTTTTACGGTAAATTTTTTTCAGAAATCCGTGTTCGTATTCCTGACTCGACCTGTTTTTAAAACTGTTTTCCCTTTTTTATGCTTCGATTTTTCCTGTTTTGCCTTGCCTGTTCACCAATTTTTCTCGCCGCTCAAAATGCCAGCACCACTTTGGCCTCCGGCAAATATTCCAAAACCAACCTGAACGACATCCTCGCCGACCTCGAAAATAAATATCAAATCCGAGTCTGTTTTGAACCTGAAAAACTGCCGTGGTACCGCATCGATTTTGAATTCAACAATAAATCGCTGCACGAAACCATGACCGAACTGCTGTCAAATCATTATTTGACTTACATCACTTTCAACGACAGCACGATTGGCGTGTGCCGAAAAACTGATGTGAACGCCGATTATTTGAAAAAATTAAAACAAAACTGCGCCGCCGGGACGATTGAAAAACCAGAATTTTTACGGCCAAAAGAAGTCAGTTTTAAAGTTGGAAAGCCTGAAAATCAACAAGTTACCGTCAGTTTGCGACTTTCAATCGTAGACGACGTGGACAAAGAACCCATCATCGGCGCGACCATTTTTTCCAACGATAAAATGATTGGCAACCCGACCGACGAGGCTGGCCAAACCAATATTCAAATCAAAAGTGGCCACCAAATTTTCACCATTTCGAGCCTCGGTTACCGTCAAACCATCGCAACGGTGGACGCGTGGGAATCCGGTTCGCTCGAAATTCCGCTGAAAAACACGCCAGAACTGCTGCAAGAAGTTGAAATCAGCGGCAACGCGGCCAACAACAAACTCCAAAATACGCAGACGGCGGTCGAGGCACTGCCTGTTTCGGTCATCAAAGAATTGCCGTCGTTGATGGGCGAGGCGGACGTGATTAAAAGTCTTTCCCATTTTCCGGGCATCACTTCGGCGGGCGAGGGCGCGTCGGGCTTTAACGTTCGGGGCGGAAATGTTGACCAAAATTTGATTTTGCAGGACAATGCGCCTTTGCTCAGCACGTCCCACGTTTTGGGACTTTTTTCAGTTTTTAATCCTGATATTGTTCAAAATGTCACGCTTTACAAAGGCCACATTCCGGCGCGTTTTGGCGGTCGCGTGGCCTCAGTTTTGGATGTCCGGCTGCGCGACGGCGATTATTCTGCATTTCACGGAACGGTCGGCGTCGGCCTGATTTCGGGAAAAGTGATGCTCGAAGGGCCGATTTTGAAAAACAAAATCTCGTTTATCGGCGGTTTTCGGCGGTCGTATTCGGATTGGATTGTCAAACGGCTTTACGATAAAAACATTAAACACAGTTCTGCGTGGTTCGGCGACGGCCTGTTGAAAGTCAGCGGGCGGCTCGGTTCGCAGGGCAGCATCGCCGTTTCGGTTTATCAAACCAGCGATTTTCTGCGGTATTCCAAAATTTTCGGCTATCGATGGAGCAATCAAATGTTGAATTTTTCCATGAAAAACCCTCTCGCCTTAGGCGAGACAACAAAAATCGTCTCGGTTTTGCAGGGCAATTTGGGAAAATACACGGGCGAATATTTTGTCCCGGAAGGCAGCGACGCGTTCAGTTTGAAAAATGGTTTGGCCTATTCCAATTTGAATTGGCGCGCGGTTTACACCCCCGGAAATCAGCACGAAATCAACACCGGTTTGCAGTGGGAACGCATTGTTGGGCTCGATGAAAAACTCGAACCGATTGGCGATAATTCCGCCGTCCGTCCACAATCTGCGGCGAAAGACCGGGGCGAAACCTTTGCTTTTTTTGCGGAAGATGATGTTGATTTTAATGAAAAATGGTCGGTCTCGGGCGGCGTCCGGGTGGCTTATTTTCGGCAATTTGGTGCGGAGAAAAAGTACGTTTACGCTGAAAACCAGCCCATTTTGACTGAAAACATCGTCGATTCATTGATTTATGGAAAAGGAAAAACGGTCAACGGGTACCTCAAATTTGAGCCACGTTTTTCGGCAAAATATCAAATCGACGAGCAGCGGGCATTGAAATTTAGTTACAATCGGATTCACCAATTTGTCCATCAAATTTCAAATTTGGCCTCGCCGACCCCAGTTGATATTTGGCAGGTCAGCACTTCTGAAATCGCTCCGCTGCAAAGTGATAATTTTGACATTGGCTTTACTTCCGAATGGAACGAAAAGCGATTTGAGTTTTCGACCGATATTTATTTCAAAAAAACGGAAAACGTACCGGTTTTCAGAAATTTCCCTGATTTGCTTTTGAATGACCACCTCGAAACGGAATTGGTCGCCGGAAAAAACAACAGTTTTGGGTTGGAAACTTCCTTTCGGAAAAAAATTGGCCGCACGACGGGCTGGATAACCTACACTTTTTCAAAATCGAAAGTGCAGGTTAATGAAAGTTTTGGGGCTGAAAAAATCAATCTCGGCGAGCCGTTTCCCTCGGATTATGACCAACCGCACCAAGTCAATGCTTTGTTGAAATACGCCCGGCGGCCTTCGGTTTTCTTCATTTTAAATTACGTTTATCGAACGGGCAGGCCGGTGACCGCGCCAAACGGCGTTTATCAAGTTGGAAATGTGGTCGTCCCCGATTATTCTCGGCGCAACAATTTTCGGATTCCAGACTACCACCGATTCGATTTTTCAATGAATGTGGATCAAAACCGTTCGAAAATCAGCGGGGTAAAAACCACTTTTGCCATCACGATTTACAATGTTTTGGCTCGAAAAAACCCGTACTCTGTGTTTTTTCAGAAAAAACCGACGGCTCCGGTTTCGGCGTATTCGCTTTCGTTGGTCGGGGCGGCGATTCCGGCGGCGAATTTGATTTTTACTTTTTAAGGTTTTTAAAATTAAAAAAATATGAAACTAAAATATTCAATTTCAATTTTAGCATTTTCGGCCATATTTTTCGTGGCTTCTTGCGTCGAAGAAATTTCCTTCGATGCCTCGAAAACCGTCGCCGACACCATCGTGGTCAGCGGAAATTTTACGAACAGCCACGACATCCAGCGCGTTTTCATCACCAAACCAAATGCTTTTGGAAATGCCGGTTTTGCCGCTGTGCAGGATGCCAAAGTTTGGGTAATCGACGAAAACAACAACCGCGCAGAATACCTCCCGGCCATCGGAAAAACGGTAAACGACCCCGATTTTTGCTACGAATTGCCCGCCGGAGCGATGATTGGCGAGCCGGGAAAAGTCTATTTTTTGGAAATCCAATTGAAAGATGGGCGGATTTATCAATCAAAACCAGACGAAATGCCACCGTTGGTCGAGGCCGATTCGATGTCGGCAAAAGGCGTTTTTGTAAATTCTGGGACGCCCGTCGAACCGGGCGAAAAATTGCCGCACGTCAGTTTGGATGTCAACACGACCATTCCAGCGGACGTAAATTCTTGTTTTTTGCGTTGGGATATTCACCGGGTATTTCTTTTGCAACAGTTTTTTGCCGATCCCGTGCCGCCGAAAACGCAGACACACTGCTTTGTCCACGATCTTTTCAGCAAGCAAAATGTTTTTATCCAAAAATTTGAAAATAACGGCGGGCAGAAATTCAGTAAAAACATGGCGCTCCGCTACCTCGACAAGACTTATTTTAATATCACTTATTTCACCCTGACCCAGCACAGCATCACAAAAGATGCCTACCGATATTGGGAACAGGTGGCCAAAGTGGCCAACCCAAACGGGACTATTTTTGATCCCCCACCCTCGCCCGTTCGTGGCAACTTGTTCAATGTCAATGATTTAGATGAAATTCCGCTGGGCTATTTTGAAGTGGCTGCGGTGGACACAGCTCGATATCGTTTGAACACGACCGATTTGGGGACTGATTTTGCACCACCTCAATATTGTGATCGGGCACAATCTTATTATCATTTCCAAGGCGAGGAATGTGATTGTTGTATTTTATTGGCTTTCAGTCAATATGAAAAGCCTTGGTATTGGAAATTGTAAAATGTTGGAATCAAAATTTTAAGAATTTTAAAATTTTCAGAATTATGAAAACTAGGCTTTGCAATTCTAAAAATCCTAAAATTCTTAAAATTCTAATTCTAACATTTTATTCGCTTCGCAAACTCTCCACTGGATTGGCCAAAGCAGCCTTGACACTTTGAAAACCGACCGTCAAAATCGCAATTAAAATCGCAGCCAAACCTGCTGCGATAAACATCCACCACCCGATTTCGATGCGATATTTAAAATCCGCGAGCCAATTTTTCATAAAATAATAGGCCACCGGCGAGGCGATGGCGATTGAAAAAACCACCAATTTCAAAAAATCCTTCGCCAGCAAACCAGTTATTCCGGCCACCGACGCACCCAAAACTTTGCGGATCCCAATCTCTTTCGTCCGTTGTTCTGCCGTGAAAGCCGCCAAAGCAAACAGACCGAGGCAACCGATAAACAAAGCCAAACCAGTCAAAATGCCCAAAACCGACCCCATTTTTGCCTCCGAACGATAAATCCGGGCAAACGATGCATCCAAAAAATCAAAATTGAACGGCGCATTCGGCATTGCGGCAGCCCAAAGTTTTGCGGTTTTTTCGAGCGCGGATTTTTCCATCCCGGGGCGCAACCGCGCCGCAACGTAGGACGCATAAACGTGGTACGAATTGGAGGATTGGTGAAAAATAGCCGCCGGTTCGATCGCCCCGCGCACCGAACCGAGGTGAAAATCGCGCATCACGCCCACACATTGAAAACGTTGGTTGCGGTTTCCGGGGTAGCGCATCCATTTTCCGACCGGATTTTCCCAACCAATCGCCCGGACGGCAGCCTCGTTCAAAATCACGGAACACGAATCGCCGAGGCCGGAATCGTCCTGAAAATTCCGCCCTGCGACGAGGTCGAGGCCGAGCGCGGGCACCAACCGCGAATCGGAAAGAAAGGACGAAATCATCAAATTTTGCACCACCGAACGGCCTTGCTCGCCCTGTTCTGGTTCGTAAAAATCGCCAAAACTGCCCAGCGACGGCAAAAAAGTGGTGCGCGAAACCGCGACGACCTCCGGCAATTGTTCGATTTGCTGGCGAAAAGTTTCGGTTTTCACCGGGTCTTCCAGGTTTCGGAGCACGGGCAAAACCAGCACATTTTCGCGGCGCAGGCCGGGCGAGTTTGTTTTGGCAAAATCCAACTGCCGCAGCACGACCCACGACCCGAGCATCAAGGCAATCGACACCGAAAATTGGAACACGACCAGCCCGTTCCGAACCCCCGCGTGGCCGCTTTTTGTGCTGGAAGTCGTTTTGAAAATTTCCCCCGGTTTGAATTTTGACAAATAAAACGCCGGGTACAAACCGCCGAGCAAACCCGCCAAAACAGGCAAAATGGCCACAAAACCAATTGTTTTCATTGAAAAAAGATCGAAAAAACCAATTTCTAAACCTGTCAAAATATTGAAAATAGGCAGAGCCGCGGCTGCCAAAATTGCCGCAAAACCCATCGCCAAAAAACTGAAAAGCATGGCTTCCGCCAAAAATTGAAAAACCAGAGCCTCGCGTGGCGAACCGAGTGCCTTCCGCACGCCGACCTCGCGGGCGCGTTTCATCGAACGGGCGGTGGACAAATTCATAAAATTGACGCAGGCCAAAAGCAAAATCAGTGCACCGACGATGCCAAAAGTTTTCACCTGCTGCCCGTCGCCGAGCGTCGTCAAACGGGAATTTAAACCTTCGTTTTCGAGGTGGAGCGATTGCAGCGGCAGCAAAATGATATTGTATTTATCGCCGCGTTTTTGTTGTTCTTCAAAATTTTGGCCGATGCGTTCGAAAGCCGATGGCGCATATTTTCGAACCATTTCTGGAAATTTTCCTTCCAAATTTGCAAAAAACACATCGTTTGGCACTTGCCTCAGCCGTACCCAAGTATCAACTTGCAACCAAACCCAAGACCACGCGAACCGTTCGACGACCGGAAAATCGGCCATTGGCACCAAAAAATCGAACTGCACCGTCGAAGTCGAGGGCAATTTTTTCGCCACTCCGGAGACCGTGAACGGGCGGTCATTTATCAAAAGCGACTGGCCGACAGCGGGGGTTTTTCCAAAATATTTTTCCGCCGCACGTTCGCTCAACACGAGATTGCCGCGGCGGTCGAGCGCAGTTTTGGCATCGCCCGCCAACATCGGGAAATCGAATAATTCGAGGAACGAAGTGTCGGCAGCGAACGCCCCGGTTTCGGAAAACGAGAGCGGAGCCTGCCCCGGTTTTTCGAGCCGCACATTGCTTTCTTGCAAATAAAAAGTGCGGGCGGTCAGTTCGATTTCTGGAAAATCGGCAGCCAAACGGCCGGCGATGGGCGGCGGTGTGTTCGTCGTCGTGCCTGCCTCGTCGCCCATTTTCAGGTCGAGCGCGACGGCGCAAATCCGGTCGGCGTTCGGCAAAAACTGGTCAAAACTCTTTTCATGAAAAATAAAAATGCCAATCAGCCAGCACGCCGCGAGGCCGACGGCGAGCCCAGAAATATTTACAAAAGAGAAAAACGGCTGGCGGCGGAGGTTACGAAGGGCGAGTTTGAGATAATTTGTGAGCATAGCGTAACTTTGTAAAAAATTTAAAAAAAATGACTACCTATTATATTTATGATGAAATCGTAGAATTGTTGGCAAAACTGCCCGCACAACTTTTGTTGGCATTTCATCCGTCCGATAAAGCACAGGCGCGTTTGGAATTTCTTTTGGAAAAAAAATTCGAAAATCAATTGACCGAGGCTGAAAACGATGAACTCGAAAAGTTTTTTGTCCTCGAACACATCGTCAGGATGGCGAAGGCAAATGCCCTGAAAAATGTCCCGGCATGAAAGCATATATTCCAAATCCCCTCCGCTCGTTTGTCGTTGCCCGCGCCTTGAATCATTGCGAATACTGCCTTGCATTTCAACTTTATTCATTTGCAAAATTTCAAATCGAACACATCATTAGCCTAAAACATGGCGGTTTGACCCAGCCGGACAACCTCGCTTGTTCTTGTATTTATTGCAACCGAAACAAAGGTTCGGACGTGGGCACAATTTTGACAGCCCAGAAATTTGAACGGTTTTTCAATCCTCGAACCGATAGATGGTCAGACCATTTTGAACTTTTCGGTGCTTCGATTTTACCAAAAACCATCATCGGCGAGGGAACAGTTAAAATATTGGATTTCAATGAATTAGATAGGGTTTTGGAAAGAACTGCACTGATTGAAAGTGGTCGTTTCCCACATCCCGATGCTTTAAAAATCATTTTTTGAAGCCAAAATTTTTCTCAAACTATTCGCTCCGCAACGCCTCCACCGGGTTCGCCAAAGCCGCCCGCCCTGCCTGCACACCAATTGTTATCAATCCCAAAAACAGCAAAAACGCGGCACTCCCCGCCAAAATCAAACCGCCCACGGCAATCCGGTAGGCAAAAAGTTCGAGGAAAATATTGGCCAAAAAGTACCCGACCGGCACGGCAATCGCCACCGCGACCGCCAGCAAAATCAGGAAATGCTGCGCCAATTTCAAAGTGACCTGCGCCGCCGACGCGCCCAAAATTTTGCGGATGCCGATTTCTTTCACCTTCGAACCGATGGAATAAGTCACCGAACCGAGCAGCCCGAGGCAGGCGATGGACAAAGCCAGCAGCGCAAAAAAACTCGCCAAACCGCCCACAAAAGTCACGTGACCGTATGCTTTTTGCATGGATTCTTCCATAAATGTGGCTTTGAACGGGTGCACCGCGTCCATTTTTTTCCAAATACTGCCCAACGAAGCCATGGCCAACGACGGGTTTCCGGGCGCAATCCGGAGGTGCATGATGTACCCTTTTTCGGTCGGCGAGTATCGAAAAGCGAACGGTTCGATGGCATGGTCGAGGATGCGGTAATGAAAATCGCGCACGACGCCGCGCACCGAAACAGGCGTCGAATCGTTCATCCACAACACTTTTCCGATGGCCTCCGCCCGGCTGCCCAACTGAAAATGTTCAACTGCTTTTTCATTCAAAATCAGGAATTGGTCGCGGGTCGAAAGTGGGTTTTTCGCAAAATTTTCGCCAGCCACCAATTTCAAACCCATCACCGGGAGATAATTTTCATCGACCATCGCGCCGTGCGTGTCAATTTTTTCACCGCCTCGCTCCCGAAAAATCGGCACGCCCTGCAAATTGTTGCTCGCCACCACGACCGAAGTCATGCAAACGCCCGTGACGTGCGGGTCTTGCGCCATTTCGGCGGCCACGATGCCCGGTTTGTTGCCCTGCAATTCGACGGTCAGCAGGTTTTCTTTTTGAAAACCATAATCTGCGAGCGTCATAAATTGCAACTGGCTCCACAAAGTCGCCACGACAATCATCAAAATCAGCGACAACGAAAACTGCCCGACGAGCATGATTTTGCGCCAGCCAATCTTGTTTTTTTCCAAAATTTCGCCACTTTTATTGCCACGCAGGGCAATCGCGGGGTGCAATTTGGCCATCCGTCGCGCCGGAATCCAACCGGCCAGCAGCCCGACCGCAAGCCCAAAAACGATGAAAATCAACCAATCCAACCCCTCGGCGTGCAGGTTCGTGAGTTTGGTTTGCGGTGGAAAAAATGTCCCCACAAAATGGTTGAGCGGCAGGTGCAGCACCCATGCCAAACCGAGCGCGATGAACGCAGTGACCACGCCCTCGGTCAAAATCAGCCGTTTCACATCGCTATTTTGTGCGCCGATGGCCTTGCGAACGCCCATTTCGCGCGTCCGGGCGAGTGCCTGCGAAATGGCCATGTTCGAATAATTGAGGCAGGGAAAAATGGTCAAAATCAAAACGAAAGCAATCAAACCCCAGATAAAAAACATGGGTGCGCTCGCGCCGAGTTCGTTGGCATATTGCTCCGGTTTTGGAGAAATATTGCCGAGGTTTTGGGCAAAAAACCGGACATTTTTTTCCGGGGCATTCGCTTTTTCGCGTTTTTCGGCAACGACGGCCAGCGCGTTTTCGAGGTCGGATTTCGTTTGGCCGGGGCGCAACAGCACATAAACGTAGGTCATGTAGCGGTTTTCCCAGTTTCCAGTAATTTTTTCCTGGTATTCTTCGGGTTTCAAAGCCGCGTCCATCGCGGGGAGCGAAGCGGCGGAGGCGAGGCAATCAAATTCGAGGTGCGTTTTTCCCGGCGGGGTCGCCACGACGCCCGTGATTTTGAAAATGCCTTTGTTTTTCAAATCGAGCGTCTCGCCGATCGGGTTTTTATTTCCAAAAAAACGTTCGGCCATGTTTTTTGACAAAACCAAACTGTTCGGTTCGTCCAAAACATTCGCAGCATTTCCGGCCTCCAATTGAAAACCAAAAACCTTGAAAAACGAAGTTTCGGTAAAAAAACCACCGACCTGCAAAGTCTGGTTTTCCGCCGTTGTCGCGTCCACATTATAAATGCTGCGCACCAAACTGACGCTTTCCTCGGCCACGCTGAAATCTTTCGACAACGTTTCGGCCAGCGGAAAAGGCACGGTCGCCATTTTGAAACCGTCGGGCTGCTGGCAATTGACCCGAAAAACGCGCGCAGCATTCGGGTGAAAATGGTCAAAACTCAACTGGTCGCGGATGATCAAAATGACCGTCAGGCAGGCCGACATGCCCAAAGCCAATCCGAGGATGTTGAGCAGCGAGAAAAAGCGGTGCTTTGCGAGGTTGCGGAACGCGAGGAGGATGTAATTTTTGAGCATGGCCTTTTTTGAATGATGAATTATAAATGATGAATGATGAATTTCACCACGAAATACATGAAATTCAGAAGCCGTGCCAAAATTACAAAGCGTTGATTTTCAATTTTTTAAAAAGGAAAAACTGGGTTTTTGGAAAATTTTTGTCCGGAAATGGACAGTGGGTGTGCGGTGTTTTTTGGACATTATTTTCATTTTTCCCGCGCCCGCCAAGCCACCACAAATTTTATGACTTCATCATAATTCTGCATCCCCGACTCGATATTTTGCGATTTCAAATAGGAATCATAAACCTGATATCGGATTGCAGGTGCTATTTCCTGATATTTTTCATGCTGCCGCCGGATCGCCCGGACGTCCTGCCGGATGCCCGCCGGGATGCTTGGCCTGAATTTTTGGTCATATTTTTCGAGGTCATTTTCCATGCAATTTGCCGCCAGCGTTTTCCAATAATCGAGGTGCGCGGCGTAGGAAATGTATGGATTTGGATGCTCGTACAAGGCAACATATTCTATAAAATTACAAATTCCTTCGTCGCAAAAACCGTAGCCGTGCCCCATTTCGTGTGCCATGACCGGCAATTTTCGCAGCGGGTGCAGGGCAGATTCCAAATTGCTTTCGCCCGCGAACGGCCAATAAATCCCGGCTGTCCCAAATTTGAACAAAAGCCCATTTGGATAAAGGATCCGCGACCGGACGCGGCCATTTATTGGAAAATTTCCCTCAAAAAGCCATTTTTTCACGGCTTCCCGGATGGTGTCTTCCGCATTTTTTGGCCAAAAACGTTCGTCGTCGAGTGCGTTCGTGTCGCGCCCGACGATCAAAAAACGGAGCGAATCCATCGTGCGCGTTTCAAAAATCAGTTCTTGCCAAAGCATGGCCGAGTCGATTTGTTTGACCTCGATCCCGATTTGTTTTTCAATCGGGACACGGGCATAATTGAAGCCCCAAACCCAATAAAAAAGGCCCAAAAGCAAACCTGAAAAACCGATGATTTTCGCCGTCCAAAAAGTTGTTTTTTGAAAAAAGCCATCCAATTTTGGGCGGTTTCGAATGGCAAAAACCCAAAACAAAACCACGCCGAGCCAAAAAATGTAAAACGCCGGAACCGGCAGCCGCCCGACCGTCCAATCGATCGAACACCGGACGATTTGAAAAAACCCACGGCTGTAAAATCGCTCGACAAATTCAGGATTTTGGTGCGCCAAAAAATTGAGGAAAAAGGTGGCAAGGCCAAAAATTGCCCAAAAAGCAGGGAGAACGAGTTGTTTTTTAAAAAAATCCATGCGAATTTTGGAGTGATTGGAAGTTCCAATCTCAAAAGTACGGTGCAAGTTTTTTTTGAAAAAACTGAAATTTGGATGGGTTCACTCGCTCCGCAAACTTTTCACCGGATTGGCCAACGCCGCTTTCACACTTTGAAGACTGACCGTCAAAATAGCAATTCCGACCGCCGCCGCACCTGCCAAAACAAACATCCACCATTGAATATCAACGCGGTACGCAAAATCGGAGAGCCATTTTTTCATAAAATAAAAGGCCAGCGGCGAGCCGACGAAAATGGAAATGATGACCAATTTTAAAAAATCCCCAACCAAAAGGTTGGAAATACTGGCCACCGACGCGCCCAAAATTTTGCGGATCCCGATTTCTTTCGTCCGTTGTCCAGCGTTCAAATGCGCCAAACCGAACAAACCGAGGCAACAAATCAGTAGTGAAATCACGGCGAAAATGGTGATGATTTTTTGCCAGCGAAGTTCCCGGGCGTAGTTTTTGGCGTTCAAATCGTCCAAAAAATCATAATTGTAGACTGCCCCGGGGACTGCCTCGCGGTACAGTTTTTCAAAGGTTTTCAAAGCCGATTGGGTGTGCAACTTGTTGATTTTCAACCAAATGCCGCCCGTGTTGTGGACATTTTGATACATCACCATCGGCTGGATTTTGTGCCGCAGCGACTCAAAATGATAGTCTTTTATCACCCCGACAATTTGAAAAGGCGCGGAACCATGCGAATAATCAGGGTTCAATTGGACAAATTGGCCGAGCGGATTTTCCAAACCCGACTCGCGCACAAATGCCTGATTTACAATGATTTCGCGGCTGTTTTCTTTCGTGAAATTTTTTCCAAAAATCAATTCGTGCCCCAAAACCGAGAGGTAATTTTGGTCAGTCGAAAAATAGGCAGCCAGCACTTTTTTGTCGCCGATTTTAGTTTCCATCAAATCGTTGCCGAACCCGCCGCCGAACGCGATACCCTCGAAAAACGGGTATTTGGCCACTTCATTTTTCAAAAATTTCTGCGGGGTTTCGTAGTCGCGGTCGCCGCTGATTCCGGTATGCAGCACAAAACTGGGGTCGAACCCCAAATTTTTAGAGCGGATAAATTCCATTTGGGCATAAAAAACGACCGTTGCCAACATCAAAATCACGGCCAACGAAAACTGCACGACCACCAAAATTTTTCCCAATCGGCGCTGCCCAATCGGTCGGTTTCGATTGTACAAAGTTTCGGTAGGTTTGAAATTGGAAAGTAAAATGGCTGGATAAAATCCTGAAAGTAAAATATTTAAACACAAAACGACGAAAAAACCAACCGCCAATTTCCAGTCAAAAACTTCCGCAAGCGTAATTTTTGTGTCGGCCAAATTGTTGAACGCGGGCAAAACCAAATCCGCAAAAACCAGCGCAAGGCCAAACGCAAAACCGCAAAGCAAGGCCGATTCGCCCAAAAAATGGAGCAAAATGCCGCGCCGGCTGCTGCCGTTTATTTTCCGGATGCCCACTTCTTTTGCCCGTTTCAGCGAACCGGCAATCGAAATATTGACAAAATTGATGCTCGCCAACCCGAAAATGAAAAACGCGATGCCCAAAAACAGGTTTGAATAAATGGGTTGGCTGGTGTTCAAAGTGCCGTTTTCGTTCCAGCCGTCGTGGTTTGAAAATGAATTCAAATGAATGTCGGCAAGCGGTTGCAGGCCGTAAACTTGCTGCGGGTCGAAACCTTCGGCGGCAATTTCGGGCGCGGCAAATTGGTTGTGGATTTGGTTAAATTTTTGCGCAACTGTCTGTAAATCAGTGTTTTCTTTCAAAACGACGAACGTGCCGAGGTAAGCTCCCAGCCAATTTGGGTCCTCGAAACTGAGTTGCATAAATTTCAGCGGCATCAAAATATCGAAACCGATGGACGAATTCGAGGGCAGTTTTTTGGCCACGCCAGCGACCGTCATCGGTTTTTTCCCCAATTTTTCAGCCGACGGATCGGCGTCCAAAAACAACAATTTCCCGACGACATCGGTCGAGTTGAAAAAACGCATGGCCGTTTCCTCGGACAGCACGACCGAGTTGATTTCTTTCAAAACCTCCGTCCGGTTTCCGTGCAAAAGTTCAAAATCGAAGATCTCAAAAAAACTTTCGTCCACAAAAAGCATCTGCAAATTCAGCACTGTGTTTTCGTGCCGGACGTCGCCAAAAATATCGCCGCCGAGCAAACGCGTCATTTCCAAAATTTCCGGGACGGCGGATTTGAACGCCGGGCCTTGGACTTGCCGGGTTTCGCCAGTCGTGCTGCGTTCGCCGGTTTCGCGGGCGGTCAAAGTGGTCGTGATTCGAAAAATTTGGTCTTTTTTCGAGTGGAAACTGTCGAAACTGTACTCCATTTTCCAATATAAAATCGCCAAAAGTAAACACGAAACGCCGATTGCCAGCCCAAAAACATTGAGGACGACGTACAATTTGTTTTGGGCAAAATGGCGGAAGGCGGTTTTTAAAAAATTGACTGGCATAATTTTTTTCTTAAATCATTGAAAATCAATTGTTTGAATCAGGATTTGCGGAATTTTAGAATTTTCAGAATTTGGAAACAATGCCGCAAATTCTGAAAATTCTAAAATCCCGCAAATCCTGATTCAAACTTTTTCACTCGCTCCGCAACGACTTCACCGGATTGGCCAACGCTGCTTTTATTGATTGAAAACTGACCGTCAAAAACGCAATCCCGACCGCCGCCGCGCCCGCCACCGCGAACATCCACCATTGAATATCAACGCGGTACGCAAAATCGGACAGCCAATTTTTCATAAAATAATAGGCCACCGGCGAGGCGATGAAAATGGCGACGACCACCAATTTCAAAAAATCCTTGGCCAAAAGCGAGGTGATCCCCGCCACCGACGCGCCCAAAACTTTGCGGATGCCGATTTCTTTTCGCCGTTGCTCGGCAGTGAACGCCGCCAAACCGAACAGCCCGAGGCACGAAAGCAAAATCGCCAGTCCCGCAAAATACCGCGAAAGCACGGCCACCCGCATCTCGGCAACGTATTGTTTTTGAAAGACCTCGTCCAAAAAAACGTAGTCAAAAGCATAACCGGGGTTGAATTTTTGGTAGCACCGCCGCACGTTTTCTATCGTTTCACTTTCTTTTCCGGCTTCCATTTTGACCACGATTTTCCAGTGGTTGCGCGGGTCGATCCTGAAAATCATGGGTTTTACGGGTTCGTGCAGCGACTCAGAATGAAAATCCTTGACCACACCGATGATTTGTGCATCCTTTCCCCAAAGTTTTACGGTCTTGCCGACCGGGTTTTGGAGGCGCATGGCTGCGATCGCGGTTTCGTTGAAAATCAATTTTGAACTGTCCGCCCCAAAATTTTTGGAAAAACCGCGCCCGTCGGCCATTTCCATGCCCAGCGTTTCGATCAAATCGTAGCCGACCGATATATTTCCAAAATTGACGGTTTCGTCGGGCTGTTTGCCTTCCCATTCCACGCCGATGGTGTAGGCCGATGAGCCATCAAAACTGGAGGACAAGCTCGAGGCGTTCACGACCCCGGGCTGTTTTTTGACCTCCGATAAAAACACGTCCAGCGTTTTGCCCAAATTTCCCTCGATTTCAAAATTGATAACGTGGTCTTTTTTCAAACCCAAATTTTTGGTCTGCACCAGTTCTATCTGTTTATAAACAACCATTACCGCAACGATAAACAAGATAGAAATAGAAAATTGTAAAACAACGAGGCCTTTTCTGGCCCACAGTTCGCCCATGTTTTTGTTTATTTTTCCTGATAAAACTGTTGCCGGACTGAAACCCGATAAATAGAACGCCGGATAACTTCCGGCAATAAATCCTGTGAAAATTGTTATTGAAATAAGGGACAAAACTGTTTTCAAATCAAATGACAAAGCCAATTGTTTTCCAGTAATTTCATTAAAAACGGGCAAGAAAAAACTGGCAAGAAACAGGGCCAAAAACAATGACAAAAAAGCCATGGCAATAGACTCTCCGAGGTATTGAAAAATCAATGATTTTCGTGTGATCCCTATCGTTTTCTTTATCCCAACTTCTTTTATTTTTAATGCCGCTTTTGCTGTGGAAAGGTTCATAAAATTGATGCACGCAATCAATAAAATAAACAAAGCGATAATTGAAAACAACTTAACGTAAGCAATCCTTCCGCCCGCTAATTTTCCGTTTTCATATTTACCATATAAATAGCGCGATGAATAAGGAACAGCAAACAACCTTACATTGGAATCCGCCAATTTTGTCTGGATAAAACCGTCTATTTTTTTATTGAAATTAACAAGGTCCGTCCCGGGTTTCAGCACCAAAAAAGTGCTCGGCGCGTGATTTCCCCAGTGGATGTTCCTGCGAAAAAGCACCGGGTCGCGGAACATTTCCGTGGTCAAAACAAAGTCAAATTGCTCGGTCGAACCCGCCGGAACGTCCTTGAAAATCCCGGAAACCACGCCCTGGTTTCCAAACCGGGTGATTTGCCAATCAATCGTTTTCCCGACCACGTTTTCGGTGGTTTTGAAAAGTTTCATGGCCAGTTTTTCGGAAATGACGACCGCGTTTTTGTTTTTCAAAACCTGTCCGGCATCCCCCGCAATCAATGGATAGGAAAAAATTTGGAAAAAATTGGGGCTCGAAAACTGCCCGGCGGCCTTTGTTTTTTCCTCGCCGACGGACAACGTGAACTTCGGGAGCTCCGTCGAAGACATCATCGAAACGGACATTTCGACTTCTGGGAGTTCTTTTTCCATCGTTTCGGCCAGCAAATCGGGCGTGTCGGAGATGGTTTTTACCTCATTTGAATTGTGGTGGTTTGCCTTGATCTGATAAAGTTGGGCATCTTTTTCGTGAAATTTGTCCACCTGCATTTCGTCTTTTACCCAAAGAAAAATCAAAATAGTGCCGCACAACCCGACAGACAAACCTGTCAAGTTGATAAAAAACGTGCTTTTGTGCTTCTTAAAATTCCTGAAAATCAGGACGAGATTGTGTTGAAACATTGCTTGATTTTTGCCTCGCCTGATGACTTTCAGTCGTCTGACGAGTAATTTTTTGACAAAGAATTTGAACTGTTTTCCTTTAAAAAATCAAAAACGAGGCGAAACCTAATTCGTTAGACGACTGAAAGTCGTCAGGCGAAGTTGGCTCACTCGCTCCGCAAACTTTTCACCGGATTGGCCAAAGCCGCTTTTATTGATTGAAAACTGACCGTCAAAAAAGCAATCCCGACCGCGGCCAAACCCGCTGCCGCGAAAATCCACCATTGAATATCAATGCAGTACGCAAAATCAGACAGCCAATTTTTCATAAAATAATAGGCCAGCGGCGAGGCGATGAAAATGGCGATGACCACCAATTTCAAAAAATCTTTTGCCAAAAGCGAGGTGATTCCGGCGACCGACGCGCCCAAAATTTTGCGCACGCCGATTTCTTTCGTCCGTTGTTCGGTGACGAAAGCCGCCAAACCGAACAGACCGAGGCAAGAAATCAAGACCGAAAGCAGCCCAAAAATGCCTGCAATTTTGCCAATCCGGGACTCGGCACGATACGTCCGCAAAAACGCCTCGTCCATAAAACGGTAGGAAAATGGCTGGCCGGGCGCCATGTTTTTCCAATGATTTTCGAGGTCGGCGATGACCGGGGCGGCGTCCGAACCACTGATTTTGAACATCGCCAGACCCGTCGAGCGACCCAATTCCAAACTCAGCGCACCGATATTTTCGCGCAAACTCGCAAAATGAAAATCTTTCACCACGCCAATCACCGTTCTTTCCACAAAATCTTCGGGGCTGAATTTTCCCTCTTTTCCGGGCGCGTCCGGCCGGTAAATTTTTTGTCCAATCGGATTTTCAAAGCCAAAAAGCCGCGCCGCTGTTTCGTTCAAAATGGTCGCGTTGCTGTCGGTCAACATGGCCGGGTCGAAATTTCGGCCAGCCACCAATTCCATGCCCAGCGTCGGGAGGTAGTCGCTGTCGACCCGCCAGCGTTGCATATTTACCGAGTTTTTATCGTCAAATGCCCGGAGTTTTGAAAACGTTTGGTCGTTCCGATTGCTCGGCACGGGCAGAAAACCGGAGATGGTCACAGATTTGACCGCCGGGTTTTTCAACATTTCATTTTTCAAATTATAGACTTTGTCGCCCGCAGCGTAGGCATCGTCCAAAATCAGGATTTGGCTTTTGTCGAAACCCAGTTTTTTGTCCTGAATATAACTTAACTGCCTGTAAACCAATCCGGTAGAAATAATCAGCGCGGTCGAAACTGCAAATTGGAACACCACCAAACCGCTCCGCAAACCACTGCCGCCGCCACTTTTCAGACCCATTTTTCCTTTCAAAACCTGCACCGCATCGAACGCCGACAGAAAAAACGCGGGGTAACTGCCCGCCAAAAAACCGACCACGCCCGCCCCGGCGACGAGCGAAAACCAAAATGTGGGCGAAGTCCAGGGCATCGAAAGTTGGCGTTCTGTGATTTCCCGAAAAAACGGCAAAGCCGCCGCCGCCAGCACGACCGCCAGCGAAACCGCAATCAAAGAAACCGCGAGTGATTCGACCAAAAACTGCCCGGCCAGCGCGCCGCGGCTGCTTCCCAACACTTTCCGCACGCCCACTTCCCGCGCCCTTCCAGCGGAGCGAGCGGTGGCGAGGTTCATAAAATTGATGCAGGCAATCAGCAAAATGAAAAACGCGATGCACGAAAAAATCCAGACATATTTGATGCTGCCGTTCGGTGCGAGTTCGATGTTTCGGTCAGAATGGAGGTGAATGTCGAGCATGTTTTGGAGGGGAAAACGGACATATTGCCCTGCTTTTTCGAAGTCTTCGAGCGAGATGCCGAGCAAATTAGTGGCCGAGACAGCCATTTTTCTTCGGACAAGTTGTTCGAATTTTGCAAAAAACACCTTTTTGTCCGTGCCCTGCCGCAGCAAAAGATAGGTGTGAAAATTGTTGTTCGCGCCCCAAGACACGGGGTCGGAAGCAACTTCTTCATCGCCCACCAACGAAAGCAAAAAATCCGCCCGAAAATGGGACTGCTCCGACATGTCCTCAAAAACGGCAGTCACCCGATATTTTTCACGGTTTTCCAAAACCAAAGTTTGACCCAAAGCCAACTGCGGCGAGGCAAAATATTTTTCCGCCCGGCTGCGCGAAATCGCCAAAGTTTTGGGTTGCGCGAGGCAGCGGCGCGGGTCGCCTTCCAAAATTTTGAGGGGAAAAAGTTCGAAAAAAGTGCTGTCCACGTTCAGCAATTTTTCCTCCCGGAAATTTTGTTGCGCCTCGCCGTCGCGGCGGACGAGGTAAGTTCCCCGCTGCCGAAAACGGCAAAACTGCTGGATTTCGGGCAATTCTTTCGTCGCGTCGGGTCCGATGACAGAACCGACGACCGCCATGTTCATTTCCGCGCCGCCAAATTTTATCTCCGAAACCGGGCGGACGATGCGCTCGGCCAGCGGGTTCCAGCGGTCAAAACTGAGTTCGTTCGAGACAAAAAGCAAAATCAAAAGGCAGGACGCGATGCCCAAAGCCAAGCCGAAAACATTGATAAATGAATACAATCCGTTTTTTCGGAGGTTGCGGAAAGCTATTTTTAAATAGTTGGAAAGCATGGCTTAATTTTTTTTAAGTTGTTGAAAATCAATGGTCTGAATCAGAATTTACAGGATTTTAGAATTTTCAAGATTTGGGAACAACGACGCAAATTTTGAAAATCCTAAAATTCTGTAAATTCTGATTCCGACATTTTATTCGCTCCGCAGCGACTCCACCGGATTGGCCAAAGCCGCTTTCACCGCTTGAAAACTCACCGTCAAAAACGCGATCAAAACCGCCAAAAAACCCGCCACCACGAACATCCACCATTGAATATCAATGCGATAGACAAAATCGGCGAGCCAATTTTTCATAAAATAATAGGCCAGTGGCGAGGCTATCAAAATGGCGACGGCCACCAATTTCAAAAAATCTTTGGCCAGCAGCCCAGTCAAACCGGCCACCGTCGCGCCCAAAACTTTGCGGATCCCGATTTCTTTTGTCCGTTGCGCCGCCGCGTGCGAGGCCAAACCGAACAAACCGAGGCAGGAAATCAGGATGGCCAGCAGGCCAAAACCTTTGCAGGTCGCCGAAAATTTGGTCTCGGCCTCGTACATTTCTGCGATGCGTTCATCCAAAAAACGCCCGACGAAAACCTGTTCCGGCAGCACATCGTCGTATACTTTTTGCACGGCGGCAACAGTCGTTTTGAGATCCGTCGGGCGGATTTTCAGGCCGACCTCGGAGTAAAACATATTTCTGGTAATCATAATCGTCGGCTCGTGTTCCCGGTGAAAATCGTGGCTGTGAAAATCTTCGGCCACGCCCACCAATTTCATTTTTCGCCGCCCGCCGAGGCGGATTTCTTGGTTCAATGCCTCTTCCGGGTTCGAAAAACCGAGTTTTTTGATGGCCGTCATATTTAAAACGGCTTCTTTCAAAGTGTCCGACGGGTTCATCCAACGGCCTGCGGCGAGGCGGATTCCGTAGGTTTTTTGGTAATCGGCATCGCACATTTTCAGCGCGATGTTGAATTTTTCGTCCTCCGAGTCGCTCCCAAAATTCCAGTTTGAGTTCCAAGTATTTCCCGAAAGTGGCTGGTCAGCCGAAAAACTGACGGCCTCGACGGCGGGGATTTCGGCCAGTTTTGCTTTCAAGGTTTTCTGTTTGGCCACCGTCGCGCTGTCCGAGTTCATGGTAAAAGTGAAGACCAGATCTTTCGAAAAACCGAGGTCTTTCGATTGGATAAAATCCAGCTGTTTGATCGTGATGATTGCCCCGACGATCAATGCCTGCGCGATGACAAATTGCGAAACGACCAAAACCTGCCGCAGCGAAACGCCCCCAAAACTGCGCCGGTGGACATCCGATTTCATCGCCTGCACCGGTTGAAAACCCGACAACGAAACCGCCGGATAAAGCCCTGCGAAAAAAGTTACGGTCACCGCGACCGCACCTAAAAACATCCAAATCAATGGATTAGAAAAAAACGGCCAAGCATCCGGCACTTCCGAAATCAGTTTCAAAAGTGGCGAGCAAATCGCAGCAATTCCGATCCCCAACAAAACAGACGCGCTCACGATCAACACCGTTTCGCCCATAAATTGGGCAATCAACTGCCCGCGCGAGCCGCCCAAAGTTTTGCGGACGCCCACTTCTTTTGCCCGCAAACTGGCGCGGGCCGTGGCGAGATTTATAAAATTAAAACAAGCCATCACCAAAATCAAAATGCCAATCGAAGTCAAAATCCACAGCCGGTTTTTCGGGGTGATGTGGCCGCCCGAAGAGCCAAAATCTTCATTGAAATGCAAATCCGAAAGCGGTTGGATGAAGTGCGATTTGCCATTGTTGAAGCCGCGTTTTTCGTTGTATTCCTTCTCGCCGACCTTCGCCAACACGGCTTCTGCGTCCGATTTTTGACCTGCATCGCGCAGCAGCGCAAAAACCTGATTGTTCGAACTGCAACTCCCCCACTCCGTTTCATCGTAAAAATAAAGGTCGCGGTGGGCTTTCAATGTTGGGTAAGACACCAAAATGGTGAGCGGCAAATCACAGTTTTTGGGTAAATCCTCGACCACGCCAGTCACGACAACTGGAATCAAATTGTCCAAAAAAACGGTTTTTCCGACCGCGTTTTTCCAGTCATCGAAACATTTTTCAGCCCAAGTTTTGGTCAAAACTATGGTATGGATTTCAGTTAAAGCCGTCGCCGGGTCGCCCGCAAGCCATTGAAAATCAAAGATTTGAAAAAAAGCAGGATCGACGAAAAAACCAATTTCTGGCGTGGTCATCCCAAATTTTTTGAGCGGCGCACCGCCGGTCGGATTGGCCACCGTGATGTTTGCCCACATCTCTCGGACGGGCGAAAATTGCTCGAATTGGCTGACGGTGTTTCGCATCACCGACATCGCCGGAATCGGGATGCAGGTGGACAAACTTTCCCCGGAATCTGGATTCCGTTCGGAAGTGACGACGCGCACGATGCGGTCGTATTTTTTGAAATTTTTGTTGAAACTCAACTCAAAATTCACTATCCGAAAAATGAGGAGCGCGGCAGCAAGGCCGATGGCGAGGCCAAAAATGTTGATGGCCGTGTAAATTCCATTTTTGCGGAGCGAGCGGAGTGCAATTTTCATAACTTGATTTTTAGTTGAATTATATCATTGTAAAAACGCCGTGCCAGATTTTCAAAATGCTGATTTTCAATGGTTTAAATTTGAAAATAAAATTTTTTGAAAAAAAACCTGTGCG
Source organism: Saprospirales bacterium (assembly GCA_031398055.1). Lineage (GTDB taxonomy): Bacteria > Bacteroidota > Bacteroidia > Chitinophagales > Saprospiraceae > M3007. The sequence continues at coordinate 29,671 of JANNMS010000201.1, forward strand.
AAAACGGACAGTTGGTGTGCGGGTTTGGATGAATTTGAAAGTTGGAAAAATTGCCCAAATTTTGAATGAAAGAAAGCCGATTGCCCAAACAGTAATTTTCAAGTGAACAACCAAATTGAAAATATGCAACCCAACCGGCAAGCCGTTTTTGCTGGTTTGATTTTGTCCCATGATTTGGGGATTGCGGGGCGGTTTCGGATACCCACATTTTTGTACCGTCAATTGACAGTTTTTTAATCCCTGTCAAAAACCAGTTTCCAATTTATTTATTTGAAAATCAATGCTTTACGGCTGTCGGCAAACGGCAGCAGGGGCATTTTTTGCCAAAAAAATAAGCCAAAAAAACGGAGCGCACCCACCGAAATCGCTCCGCCCAAAAATCAAAAAAGTAGGTCGCGGATGCCGAAAAGCGAGACGAGTAGGCCTGATATCCAAAATATTTTTTCAAATGAAAAATTTAATGGTTTTCGTCTTGTCTCTTGTGGTTTTTCAAATTAAGGCACAAGATGTTACAGGTACTTGGCAGCTCGCTTCCGGGTATAAAGTGGAGTGGTTTCAAAATGGCGACAAAGTGTACGCCATTCATGCAGGCAATGGGTTCAAGCATTTTATTGACGGAAGAATCAACGGCAACCGAATCACCGCGCAACAAATTCGGGTAAATCTAAACGATAACTGCCGGACGATGATGACACTAAATGGCACGGTGAATGGCAATTCGATGTCCATTTCGTGGCGAGCCAACGATGGCAATTGCGATTTGCGGCAGGGACAAACCGGTACCGATGCCTTAACCCGCACGACAGCGCGACCGATGGGCGAAATCACCGGTAGCGCATTCAATCCCAACAACGACTTAACGGGTGCATGGAACGATGCCGCTGATTATATTCAGGATGGAAACAATGTTTATTATATCTACAACAACCCCAATTTTAAACACTTTTTCAAAGGGACTCGCAATGGCAACCAGATTACAGGGATTCAGACGCGCGTCAACCGTAGCAATAACTGTCGCACGGACATGGGAATGACATTCACTATTTCGAGCACCCATACCATGCAAGGTAAGCAGGTGGCAAATGACAGCAGGTGCGATCTGAAAAAAGGCTGGTCTGAAAATTTTACGCTCACAAGACGTGGCGAGCAAAACAACAACGATAACAATAACGACAATTCAGACAACAACAATTGGAACATTGACTTTGGCGGCCTCGCAACTGCCCAATTGGAAAACATCGAAGAGTGGCTGTGTCCAAACGCACTGATTCGCGGCGACCGCGAATTTGATGGGCATGGACCAAAAATCAAGTGCGAGGCAAAACTTCGCATCGGCGACGATGGCACTGAATTATTCGCCGACATCTATCTGTGGGCACAAGAAACCCAGCACGACTGGTCAACCACCGAGCGACGCTGGTCAAAAAAAGTGTACGACGCACCGAACGGCAAAAGAATCGAATCCATTTCTTCTTCCAATTTTTCCAAAACTCAATTTATCAGCCCACCAGGAGGCTTCCAGTTTTTGGTGCCAGGGTCAGATGTTGCTTCGACGGTGAGGCGGTTCGTGGATGTTGCTGGACCAATTTCAAACTTGGTCTTAGCCAGTTATGGATTGCCTCCAAATGATTATGCTGGTTTTGCAAGGCTCATCTCCGGATATGCGGATTCGGGCAACACAGTGGTCAAAATGCCTTCGGTGGAAGGCACTTTGGTCAAATTTTTCCACATCGTGGGCGACACGGGTGGCGCTGACATCAGCGACGACGACAATTGCAACGACGACACGCGCATTGTCAAAATCGAATTTAACGAGGCGATCATCAAACTAAAATAAGCCTAAAAAACGGAGCGAACCCCACCGAAATCGCTTCGCCCAAAAAACAAAAAAGTAGGTCGCGGATGCCGAAAAGCGAGACGAGTAGGCTTTTAAATTTTCCCTTCAAAAAAATTTTTCAAATGAAAAACTTTTCAATCATTTTCAAATCCACATTGCTTGCATTTTTTATTTTTTCAAATTTAAACAATGCGTTTTCGCAATGGGCAATTGTGAAAAATGGCAGTTTGCCAAAAGGTGCGTTCGTCGCCGCAAAATCCACCGATGGCAAATCCATTTTTATCGCCCGGACAAATCTGAAAGGTGAAACCCAAATCGGGACTTTCATATCGGGTTCGAAATCAGCAATTTTTGCGGCCAACAACAATGTTTATCAGTTAACAGACTTTGAAATTTTCGCGGGCACCGGCAATTGGAGCGCAGTCCAAAAAGGCAACGTACCCCAAAATGCCATCGAAAGCGGGATGACAGCCATAGACGGCTCCCAAATTTTAATTGCCCGGGCAAACATCAAAGGCCAGGGTTGGACGATCGGCAGTTTTCGTGCACCGGTGGCCTATTTTCCGGTCGGCCAAATTGTACAAAGTTTGACCACCGGGTTCGAAATATTGGTTGCTGCCGAGACCGAGACTCCCACTTCAACCTGCGCTGTGGCGTTCAGCGAAGCAAATTATCAAGGCCAACCTTTTGAAATGTGCAATCGCGGGGCACGAAACGTGCCTTTTGAAGTGAAATCCGTGAAAGTCCCCAACGGTTATGAAGTTTCATATTCGCCTGCTGGCGGCGAATGTTTTGATGACCAGGCGAACACGATTATCAGCCGGGACAAACCCAATTTGGCCGATAACCCGGTGTGTACCAACCAGCCATTTTATGTGGTTTCAGCACCCGATGCCTTCAACCAATTGAAAATCACGATCATCACGGGCAGCGATGACCTCCGTGATGGGAACCTCTTTTTCTTCACTTTGCACATGCGAAATGGGTTTAGCTTTCCGGAAGCAGCGTTCCCTTTGCAGCTACCAGGCGGATTGGCAAGCAATTCGACCCGTACTTTTCTGTATTCGGTTTTTGCCACCAACCAGCAGTTGAACCTGAATTACAAGGACATCGCAGCCATCACCATTCGGCACGACGGCAACCCGCGTCCGGGACAACATTTTGATGAATATGACAAATGGGATTTGAAAAAAATCTACCTCGATTGGGATGGGCGGGTGCCGAAATCCGTCGTTTTCACGCCCACCCAATTCAATTCCCAAATGCGGTCGAAACGGTTTTCCACCAATTAAAAGGTCAAAAAAAACGGAGCGCACCCCACCGAAATCGCTCCGGCCAAAAATCAAAAAAGTAGGTCACGGATGCCGAAAAGCGGAACGAGTAGGCGCAAAATCAAATATTAAACGCGCATAAATCAGTATTCCAAAACCATCCTTTTCGCGGGGGCGAAAAGGCTGGTTTTTTTCATTTTCAAATAAAAAAATTCCGGGTAGTTTTGTCCAACCCAAATTCTAACAATCTCAAATGGACAAAATGAAAACCACTGCCCAATTCACCGCGCTCTTTTTGACAATTTTTTGTCTGCTGCCCGGCCAATTTTTTGCCCAACCCACCACCGCCAGCCAAATCCCGGAACTTGAAAAACAACTCGCCGCCGCCGCGACTGATGGCGAAAAAGCCAAAATCTGCAACGACCTCGCCACCGCCTGGGCAAAAAAAGACCCCGACCAAGCCATCAATTACACCGGCCAAGCCATCCAATTTGCAAAAAACGCAGGAGACGCCCCCGCCCAAATCTTGGCCCTGAACCTGCGCGGCGATGCCCAAATCCGAAAAAAAGAATACCTCCCCGCCCAAAACGACTACGAAAACGCCCGCGACCTGCTCCAAAAATCGCCCGACCCGATGCTCGAAGGCCGCACGCTGCACAATTTGGGCAAACTCGCCCAGTCCCGGAACGACCCCGCCACCGCCATCCATTTTTACGAAAAAGCCTTTTCGATCCGTGAAAAAATCGGCGACAAAGCGGGCATGGGCGGCACGGCGAGCAACCTCGGCGTACTTTTTTTTGAAAAATCCGAGTACGAAAAATCCGTTTTTTATTACCAAAAAGCCCTTGCCCTGAAACGCGAGGCGGGCGACGAAATGGGCATTGCCACCGCGCTCGCCAACCTCGCTGGCATATTTTTGGTGGAAAATAATTTGGAAAAAAGTTTAATTGTCAAAATGCGCGTGCCACTTGCCTGATTTTGTCCCATGTTTTGGGGATTGCCCAACCGCATTTTCGAAGGCCAACTTTGTCCAATAAATTTATAAAAAATGATTCGAGTCGCCATTTACGAAGACCACAAAGATTTGCGGGCTGCCTTGTCCGCGCTCGTCGGTGGCACTTCTGATTTTGAATTGGTGGGCGCGTTTGGCGATTGTTTGAACGCCGTTTCGCAGTGCCTTGCCCTGAAACCGGAAGTCGTTTTGATGGATATTGACATGCCAGGAATGTCGGGCATTGAGGGCGTGGCAAATTTGAAAAAGTCGCAGCCCGAAATCGAGGTGGTGATGCTCACTGTTTTCGATGATGACGACCGCGTTTTCAATGCCGTTTGCGCCGGGGCGAGCGGTTATTTGTTGAAAAAAACGCCCCCGTCGCGGTTGCTCGAAGCTTTGACCGAGGTTAAAAATGGCGGTGCGCCGATGTCGCCAAGTGTCGCACGGCGGGTTTTGCAACTTTTTCCACAGGGAAAACGAGCCGCGCCGGCCACAAATTTTTCTGAACTGACTGCCCGCGAAACTGAGGTTTTGAAAGTTTTGGCAAAAGGTTACAGTTACAAAATGGTGGCCGCCGAACTCGAAATTTCAATCGAAACGGTGCGGACGCACGTCAAACGGATTTACGAAAAATTGCACGTCCACTCACTTTCGGAGGCGACGGCGAAGTTGTTTCTGCGGTGATCCGAACAACTTTCTTTTCATTTTTTTTCCAAAAATTTTAAAAAACTCCTTTTTTGATGAAAACCAAAATCTTGACCGCTGCGCTCGCTATCGCGCTCCTGCCAAAAATCCAAGCGCAGCAAAACTGCACGATGGAAATCGGCATGAACCTCTATTTCAATTGTTATTGGAGCCGCGAACTGCCCTTCGCCAACCTGATGTTGCAAGCCGGCACGCCCTGGCTGACCTCCAACATCGAGTTCGTCCCCGGCGGCGCGAACGTTTGGAATACCGAGGCAATCGCCCAAATTCCGACCGACGCGCAAGGCTATCCACTCGAAATGCCCGCTAAACTGGCCGGTTTTGAAGCCGACCAAATTGTAAAAACCCCCATTGCATTCGACAACAAGGGCTCGCATCCGGCGGGCGAGTACATTGTTGAATGGGACGGCGAGGGCACAGCAGAACTTTTTGGCCCCGATGTCCAAAATTTGGTCAGCCAAACTGCCCAGCGACGGATCTATTTCGTCAATCCGCAGGCCACCGGAAGCGACCAACTTTTGGTAAAAATTTCGCAAAGCAAAAAAGGCAACCACCTCCGAAACCTGCGCGTCTGGCTGCCCGGTTGCTCGCAGTTGGCACACGATTTCAACCCCGTTTTTTTGGAAAAATTGAAGCCGTTCAAGGCCGTCCGCACCTTTAATTGGCAGGCAATCAACGATTCGAAGGAGGAAAAATGGGAAAATCGGATGCAACTCGGGCATTTCGCACAGGGCTGGCTCCACCGCACTTTGCCCTGGGAATACTCGGTTCGGCTTTGCAATTTGACCCAAAAAGACCTCTGGCTCTGCCTGCCCCACGCCGCCGACAGCCTGTATTTGGTCAATTTGGCGCGGCTCGTCCACGACCAACTCGACCCGAAACTGAAAATCATTGTCGAGTATTCCAACGAAGTTTGGAACGACCAATTCGAGCAATATCACTGGGTCAATCAAAACGCCCCGGCGAGCATCAACCTTCACGCAAAAAAATATGCCTGGTTTGCAAAACGGGCGCACGACATTTTCACCGAGCAGTTCGCTGGGCAAACCGATCGGCTGGTGCGCGTTGTGTCCGGGCAGCAGGTCAATCCATATGTTATCGAAACGAGTTTGCAGGGCATCACCGAGTTCGGCGGCAACGTGGACGCACTGACCACGACCGGATATTTTGGACTGACGACTGCCAGCCAGAACTTTTTGAACAGTCTGGGGGCTGCCGTTTCGGTGCAAAATGTCGCTGACCGGTTGCGAAAAGACATCGAACAGGTTGCAAAACCCGTGACCCGCGCCCATGCCCAATTGGCGGGCAATACCGTCGCTGGACGTATCCTTTTTTACGAAGGCGGTGCGTTCGTTTCGCCAGCCGGCAACTCGACGGCAGCCGCTCGCCAAGCCATTTTGAAATTTCAAAACGACTCGTTGATGGGCGAGATTTATGACGATTGGCTGGATTTTTTGCGTGAAGAAATCGAGGCAGATTTGGTCATGCCGCTCGTTTTGGCGGACGACAACGCGGCGCATTATGGCAGTTTTGGGCATCTGAACCACGTTTTTGAGCAGGCTCCTTTTCCAATAAAATACCAAACTTTGCTCGATAATTTGTGTGAAACGCTGCTGCCCACCGACGAAAAATTCAACTCGACTGCCGCCGACGCGCTGCTCGTTTTCCCAAATCCGACGAGTGGTGCGGTTTATTTTTTTGAAAAAAATGGGCGCGAAATCCAGCAAATCCGAGTGTTCAACGCGCAGGGAAAATTGGTCGCTGAGCGTTCGGGCAACGGTTCGGAAAGATTGGAAATGGATTTTTCGGCACTGCCGCAGGGCGTTTTTTGGGCGGTTTCAACCTTGGTGGACGGGGCAAAATCTTTTTCCAAAATTTGTCGGATTGTTGGAAATTAGTGCCGTAAAAATCCAATTTCCCAACCCACGAAAAAAAATTGAACAAGCAAAAACTTGCCCTCGTCCTCCAAATTTTGTGCCTCGCGCTGCAAAATCTCGAGGCCCAAAACTGGCAAACCACCCCCGTCCAGTTGGCTCGAAACGTGCCGTTGCCCACACTTTTTGTGGAAAAATGGGATGCCGAAAATGGTTTGCCGCCGTTTCCAATCCAAAAAATCAGGGCGGACAAGCATGGCTTTTTGTGGATGGCTCACCAAAACCGCGGCATTGCCCGCTTCGATGGCAGCCAGACAAAATGGTTTTTCAACAATACCGACCAGCCCAATTCCCTGCCCGACAACACGGTGAGCAACTTGATTTTCGATTCCAAAAACGGCGACGGCTGGCTGGCGACGCAGCGCGGTCTGGTTCGGTTCGACACAGAACGGGAGCAGTTTCGGTTGTTGCCTTTTTTCAAACCAAATTCCCCGTGTTTTTCGGTTTTGGAAGACCGCGACGGGCAGATTTGGGCGGGCACGGTGTTGGGTTTGGCGCGTTGGGATGCTGCCGCCGACAGCCTCGTTTTGTTCCCGGAAAAAAACTGCCGCGACGGCTGGACGGGAAAACCGCTGCCCCTCCACGCCGTCGAACCCACCAAAGGACTGACGCAGGACGCGCAGGGGCGACTGTGGTTCAGCAGTGCCATTTATTCGAAACAGCAAACTGCCCAACCGGGCATCGCCGAACTCGACCCGACGACGGGCGATTTGACTTTTTGGGAAATCGAACCAGCACTCCTGCCCCGCGAATTATTTGCATTCGATACCGAAAACAACTGCCTCTGGCTCGGTTTCGACGGCGGCGGCTTGATGCGTTTTTCGCTCCACGACCACTCGTTGCAACGCTGGATTTTCGAGGGCAAAGACAATCTTTTCAATTTCGTTACTCAAATTTTGCCAGTCGGCAATGATAAAATCTGGGTCGCCACCACCGGCGGGCTGCTGTTTTTTGATTTGTCCAAAGGGACTCCTTCTGAGAAAACAGCGCGTTTTTCCATTTTTCAAATCAACGATAAACAGTCCGGACAATCGGAAAACCGCGATTTTCGGGAAATTTTCACCGATCGGCACGGCGCGGTTTGGCTTGGTGGCGAGCAGGTACTTTTTCGGGTTGACCCGCTGGCAAATGTTTTCGCTCCCCACGATTTTTTGCCGCCCGATTTTCAGGCCGAATCGGTTTGCCAAATCCCAAAAACGGGCGAAATTGTTTTTGCCGAACACCGCGACGATGGCCTACTTCGATTTTGTATTTTAAAAAAAGAAACGAACGAACGCCGCTTATTTTCAAAAAAATGCCAAATTAAACCTGTTGAAAATTTAGAAATACAGTGTCTTTTCCCAGCGTCGGATGGTTTGGTTTGGGTCGGTTTGGACGCTGCCCTGGGAAGTTTTGACCCAATTTCGGGAAAGTTTTCGCTACTCCACGCGCCCGTCCTCGACAACAAAAAGGGCAAAACGACCGATGAAATGTGGGTTTCGCAAATCGCAGAAAGCGAAAACGGAGACTTGTGGTTTGCGACCTGGAACTGCGGGCTGGTTCAATTTGACCGAAAAAACGGCCAATTTTTCGAGCGCACTTTCAACCTCGACGGGCGCGGCAAAAATTTGTACAACGCAGTGGTTCACAATGTTTTAATTCAAAAAACGAGTAGCGGTGGCGAGCGGTTTTTGCTCAGCGAATTTGGAACGGGGCTTGAAATTTGGCAACCCGCACTCGGTCAACTCCAGCATTTTGAAAATGCGAATCCGCACGGCCCGCGCGGTGATTTTATCACTTCGTTGCTCGCAGACGGCAGCGGTCAAATTTGGGTCGGCTCGGAAAATGGCCTGGCACGGATGACGTCCGACAGCACTTTTGAATTTCAAAAATTGGTGCAAAAAACGGTGGACAACTTCGTCGCCGATCGCGATGGCCGCCTCTGGTTGTGGCTGCGCGAAGGGCTTGGTTTGTACGATCCGGGGACTGGTTTTTTTAAAATTTTTGGAAAAAAGGAAGGTTTTCGGGAAAATTTCACGGCCATCGCGCCATTTTTGGCGGATGCCGAGGGTCAAATCTGGGTGGGCGGGCACACGGTTTTTTCGGCGGAAAAAATCAGTTCGCATGCGCCGGCGGATGTCGTTCCGTACATCTGTGGTTTGAAAATTTATGGTCAGCCGCAGCCGCTCGCTGCGCTGCGACCGGGCGAGTTGCCTGAAATGGTTTTTCATCCGGGGCAAGAAGTGATTTCGATTGCATTTGGGCGCATCGCGCCCGGTCGGCAGGGCATGGCGGGACTGCAATATTGTCTCGACGAGGGCAACCGCGAAGTAATTTGGACGGATGCGCCCGCCAGCCAAAACGAGGTGACTTTCAGCCATTTGCCGGGCGGCACGTACCGATTTCGGGTGCGGACGGTTGATTTTCGGGGCAATCCGCTCGCCGGGCGCGAGGCGGTGCTGCCGTTTCGCGTGGTTCCGCCGTTTTATCGGGCGTTGTGGTTTTGGGTTTTGTGCGCGGTCGGATTTGCCGGAGCGGTCTATTTTTATTTCAAAATGAAACAAAACCAACGGCTGGAACAGGAAAAAAACCGCCTCCGCATCGCCCGCGACCTGCACGACGAGGTGGGCAGCCTGCTTTCGACCATCAGCATTTTGAGCAATTCGGCACTGCGGGCGGTGGAAATGGATTTGGAAAAATCGCGCCTGGCGAGCATCGGCGAAAAAGCACGGACGGCGATGGAAAATATGTCGGACATCGTCTGGGCGGTCAATCCACTGAATGATTCGATGCCGCAAATCATCCAACGGATGACCGTTTTTGCTGCCGAAACTTTGGAAGCGGCTGGCATCGAACTAAGATTTTCGGTCGGGCCAGAGGTCGAAAAATTGAGCCTCCCGCTCGAAGTCCGGAAAGATTTTTACCTGATTTTTAAAGAATCGGTGGCGAATTGTGCCCGGCACAGCCATGCGGGCGAGGCATCCATTTTTTTAAAAAAAGAAAATGGGTGGCTGGTTTTTGAACTTTCGGACGATGGCGTGGGGCTGTCGAAAATATCCAAAAATCTAAATTTTGAAAACGCCAACTCGTTGGGCGGCAACGGTTTGAAAAACATGGCTGCGCGGGCACGGGGCTTCGGCGGGGAGTTTTTGATTGAAAATAATTTTGAAAAAGGGGCGACAGTCCGGCTGCGGATGCCGTTGACAGGGTGATTTTGTCCCATGAATTGGGGATTGCCCGGCGAATTTTGTAGCCACATTTTTGTATTGTCATTTGACTCTTTTCTTTCCCTTCATTTAATCTCCGTTTAAAACCAGTTTCTGTTCTAATTTATTGAAAATCAATGGCTTGGTTGCTGCCGACACGGTGCAGGATGTATGTTTTTGTTAAAAAATGGCTCTGGAAGATGGAACTGCTAGGCCGAAAACCCACTGGATAAAATTTCAAAAATATCGAAAAAATAGATTACAAATTGATTTTGAACCACATCCATTAACACGGAAACTGCCCCAAAAAAATCACCCACCCTTTTTTCTCCACCAAAACTAAATTTTCACGATGAAAAACATTTTAAAATTTTCGCTCCCGCTCGCCGCGCTTTTCCTTTTTACTTTTCAAATCTCAGCCCAAACCGAAGCCGAAGAAGCCATCAAAAAAGTCTGCATCGCCGAAACGCAGGCCTGGCTCGACAACGATTTCGAGGCCTGGGCGGCCACCCACTCGCACGACGCGAACGAAACCATTGCCTACACGAACCCCGATGGCACGTTCGGAAGCTTGGTCGGTTGGGAAAACATTGTGTCCGTCATCAAACCTGCCGCGGCCACAGGCAAAAAATCGGAATCCAAACTTTCAAATGACAATTTCAAATTCATCATCCGGGGCGAAATGGCCTTTGCTTTTTATGACCAAACCATCATTGACCCGGATGGGAAAATCAACAAAATGCACGAGTACCGCGCCTTGCTTTTGGTCAACGGCGAATGGAAAATCGCGGGGGTCATGGCTTTTTGGGAAATGACCGAGCCGAAAAAATGAAATCTGATTTGCCCCAAAAAACCATTTTCCCTCACTTCAAAAATTTTTTAAAAAATGAAAATCACGTTTTTCTCCCTCGTTTTGATGCTTGTTTTTGCAGGCCAAACGGTTCACGCTCAATTGATTGTGGACGATTTCAAGACCGGTGGCTTCGTCGCCGAACATTCCACGACCGGGTACAAGGACATCGTCAAACAAGGCGCGTCCATTTTGGGAAAATTCCGGTTTGTGCGGTTGCAGATCAACGACAATGTATTCAAACAAAAAATGCAGGTCTCCGTCCAGCCAGAAACAGGTGCGCTCGTCGCCAGCATTGGGTACAAACTGCCCCAAAAAGTTGAACTGAAATATGGCGTGGATGCAAAAGGCGCGAATGTTCCTTTGAATTTGAATGTTTCCAAGTTTTCAAAACTGAACATCGAATTTGAGGGTTTGCGCCCGACCAATTTCAATGTGGTCGTTTTTTCGACCGTCGACCGCAGCCAGTATTCCGAAAATCTCGAAGAATCGGTTGATTCGCGGGTGGTCAGCATTCCGCTCACCGATTTCGTGGCGAACAAAACGGGGCCCGGTTTTTCGTTGAGCGATATTGATTACATCGTTTTTGTCATGCAGCCAATCGGGTATTTGCTGTGCAATGATTTTGCAATCAAAAAGATTTGGTTCGAGTGAATCCAAAATTTGTCAATTTTTAAAAAGTTGACAAACTTCCCCACATCATTTTTCCATCACTTTTCAATCATTTTTAAATCAATGAAAATCACACTTTTCGCCCTCCTGATTTTTGCGTTTTCAAATCTCAGCGGCCAAGCCACTTTTCGCCACACGACCACGGCGGCCAATGTTTCTGGTTCAAAAACCATCATTGACAACCTGTTTTTAAATGACAAACCGAACGCCATCGTTTTCATCATGCCAAAATGGAACGACGGCGGCGATAGTTATGCTTGCACAAATTATCGGTTGAATGCCGCTGTGCAGTACAACACCGTCCAAAAACGTTGGATGATTTGCAATGAAAAACAGTCGGAAGCAATGCCGGTCGGCGTGACTTTTAACGTTTTGGTGGCGCCGATTGGCAACCCGAACTATTTCATCCAATCGGGGCCGCCCAGCCCAGTTTGGAGCCACCTCCAAATTATTGACAATGCCATGACCAACGGAAAACCAAAAGCCCTGCTTTTGGTCACCCAAAATTTGGGAACGGATGCCGCCCCCGCCGATTACAATGACAATTCGCAACTGACCAATTATGCCAACGGAAAATGGTTTATTGGCAACAACAACTATTTTTACCCGGGTTGCCCGAACCATTCCGTTGCGATGCCTGCCGCTGCGAAATTCAATGTGATGGTGATGGAAAATGGCGTGGTTCCCGGTTTTCCAAAAGGCTCGGCTTATATGCACGAGACCTCGCCGGCCAACACGGCTTACTTTCTTCAACATGCTACTTTTTTGAAAGGCCCCGCCGTTTCTGCAACCAGTACTTTCATTTTTGCCACTCCGAGTTATGGAACAACTCAAGAAGAGCGGCCGCCCGGTTATCCCATCGCGATGCAATACAACGACAGTCCGGTGGCGGCTTGGTTTGGAGGAACTTATACCAATGACAAATGGAGCGTTGTCAATACCAATGGCATCCCATTTCGGAAAGGGGTTTTGTTGCATGTCGTTGCCATCAAACCGTAAATTTTGGTTTTAAAAAAAAACCTTAATTTTGGATGTCTCGAAAATCTTGAAATTATTTTTCAAAAAAAATCAAAATCCGGCTTACTGTTTTTGATTTCGCTACATCAACTTTTCAAGTGCCCATTCTCAAAATAGCCCAGCCAACGATGCTATCTATCCTCCGATAATCTTCCGAAATTATTTTCCAGTAATTAAATAACCCAGCCACAGCAACTTATTGGGTAAAGTGGCTGCGAATTCTCCCTTTTTTCCAAATCATTAAATTTTCATTTTTACATGAAAAAACAGTCTATTTTTCTCACCATTCTGATGGTGGCGTCATTTTCTGTCCTGTTCGGCCAGAAAAAAACGGGCACAGGCCCCGCACCTAAAAACCCATCTTCGGCCATCGGGCAGAAACAAACGCCCACCGACCCCACGCAAATCCAAGTTGCCCCACCGAGCGGCGAAAGCAAGGAAGGCTCCGGTGCGCTCCGGCAGGTCGAGTATTTCAACCAATTGATGTTGCCGAGCGGCCCGCGCTCGGCAGAAGAAAACAATGAACTTTGGCAAGGCATAGAAGCCATGTCGGCAACGGCCGAAAACCGGGGCCCTCAGCCCGCAGACTGGGAAAACATGACCAATTACGGCCCGGCTGGCGGCGGCATCACCCATTTTACGGGGCGGATCGTGGACATCGAAAACGGCCCGAGCGGCAGTATCCGGATCCTCAGTGCCGCAGGCGGTCTGTACGATTATTGGGGCACTGCCATTTCCGACAAATTGAACAACAATTGGGCGGGCGCGTTCGCAACCCACCCCGCGGACGTGAACACGATCTACCTCGGCACCGGCGAACCACAGATCCGCGCCGGAACCGGGATGTGGAAAACCACGAACGGTGGCAAATCTTGGTCGAAGGTCAATGTCCCGAACTCGCCGACCACTTTTTACAAGATCGCTTTTCACCCAACCAATCACCAAGTCATCTGGGCGTGCTCAAATGTCGGATTGTTCTTTTCCAAAAATGGCGGCGCGACATGGCTACGCAAACGCACGGGCGACGTAACCGATTTCACTTTTCAATCCGGCAACCCGAACAATATGTGGTGCTCGGTCTGGGGAAGCGGTTTTTACAAATCCACCAACGGGTCCACCACTTGCACTTGGACTTTGATGACGACCGGCGGCGTGCCAACCACCGATGTTGGCCGGACGGAAATTGCCTGTGCCGCATCGAACAACAACATTATTTATGCCTGCGTCACCAAAAACAGCGACGGTTCCACAAAAGGCATTTACAAATCGGTCGATGCTGGCGCAAACTGGTTTTTGTGCAACTGGGGCGGCGGCAATTTTCACGGCAGCCAAGGCTGGTACGATGTGGCACTTGGTGTTGACCCGGCCAATGCAAACCATGTGATCACTGGTGGTGTCAGCATGGTTCGGACGACCGATGGTTTTAATTTTTCGGGATTAAATGTCCTCCACGCCGACCAACATTGTGTCGAGTTCCACCCATCCGAAGTTTGGGTCGGCAACGACGGCGGCTTCATGCGCTCGTTCGACGGCGGCGCGACCTGGGATATCGGTGCGAACTGGATGCCGGTTTCACAGTTTTACCACATGTCGGTCGGCAAATCGGACGCCACACGTTTGGGTGGCGGCACGCAGGACGACGGTTTGATCTACACCCACGGCGTGCCGCACAACTGGGTATCGATTGCCGGAGACGGCAGCGGTTTTGCGGTCGACCCGTTCAATGCCGACCAGATTTACGCCCAAAACGGCATTTATGGCGGCATCCTCCAATCCCGCAACCAACGAACCTTGGACGGCGGTGTCAACTGGACCGATATCAACGCCGGCATCACCGCCGGAAACGAATGGTTCCCGGTCATCCGTACCGACCGCGTTTTTCAAACCTATCAATGGACGGAGCGCAACGGCAAGGTTTACCGCTCCATCGACCAAGGAAATAATTGGGTGAATTTTAGCCCCGGTGGTGTCCCGTTTCCGGTTGATGTGGTGGATTTGACTGTCGGACATGGCGATCCACCAAATGTTTATGCTTGTTTGTGGGGAAATAATCAACTTCAAGTTTTGGACAGAATCACTGGAACTTGGATAAATCGCTCCGCAGGTTTACCGACGACGGGTGCTTCGGGAACTTACGTTCGGAAAGTCCAGCCAAGTATCAACGGTGCAGAATTGGACGTGGCCTATGCCGTGATGGGCGGTTTGCCATCTGGGGCGGCCAAAAAAGTGTACAAAACCACCGACCGGGGCGCAACTTGGGTCAATTTGACAGGAAACCTGCCCGCAGTTTCCTGCACCGATATCATCGTCCACCCGACCGACCCGAACATCATGGTGCTCGGCACCGAAGTCGGCGCGTTCCGGACCGACGATGGCGGCAACACTTGGTACGCCTGGTGGGAAGGCATGCCGCGCAGCATCACCATCACCGAAATGGATTATTATGATGACCCGTCCAATGACAATTTTTATGTCTATGCATCTACTTTCGGACGCGGGATCCTGCGGCGCGAAATGGGTGCGCAATCGCCGAACAAACCGGTCGCCGAACGCACGGAAATTAAAAACGAAGCGATGCCCGCTTTCCGCCTCGACCAAAATTTGACGTATTTGGAAAACAACGGCCTCACCGCGATTCCATATTATTTGGATAAAGAGGCACACATCCGGATTTCACTTTTTAACGAATCGGGGCAATTGATCAAAATTCTGGCCGACAAAACGCTCGACGCCGGCATGTACCAAGAAGATTTGAGAACCGACGACTTGCCTTCCGGCGTGTATTTTTATACGATGGATGCGCCCAATTTTAAAGATTCAAAGAAAATGGTCGTCGTCCGATAAAGATTTTCAAAACACCTAAATCACAAGCCCTCGTCAAATTTTTTGGCGGGGGCTTTTTTATTTTAAAAAACCAACCTACTTTTGCCGCACGAACGTTCGGTAAAATGCCAATCATTAAAATAGATAAACAAGAAATTTTGCGCCGCTGCTGGTCGGTTTTCAATCGGCACGGCTATTCTGGCACCTCGGTAAATATGCTGGCCAAAGAATCAGGCTTGGGAAAATCGGGTTTGATGCACCATTTTTCATCGAAAGAAATGATGATGCAAGAGGTCATCGAATTTGCCCGGGGCGAAATCAAGAATTACGTTTTTTCGGTCGCTGCCGAAGATTTGCCGCCCGAACAACGCCTCGAAAAATTCCTGCGCCGCCAAAACCGATTGGCAAAAATTGACCGTCGCGGCTGTTTTTTTGCAAATACCGCCCTCGAAACCGGCCGCGAAGGCATTTTCAACAAAGCCATCGAGGCGACTTTCGAGGAATGGCAAACGCTCGTCGCTGCCCTTTTTTCAGAAATTTTTCCCGAAAATATGGCCCGCGAAAAAGCCTACCAATTGCTTTTGGAATACGAGGGCGCGGTGACTTTTTACAAATTGACCGGCGACGAACAGCACCTCGAAAAATTGGTCGGGCGCGCCGTCCAGATTTTTGGAAAAGAAATGCGCGGCAAATCAAATTAACGATTTTTTGTCATTCTGGAAGAACCCGTCTCAACCCAGTTTTTCTTTTAAAAAATTGATTTTCAATAAATTGGGTAAAGACAGATTCCTCCGGAATGACAAAAAAGGATTTAAAAATCAATAAAAATGATACAAAAACTCTTCTTCAAACTCGTCGGCGCAGGCCTGAACCTGCTCTATTTTTTCTCCCCAAAAACGGCTATCAACTTGGCGATAAAATTTTTCTCCACCCCGCAAAAAACGCCCGTCCGGGAAAAGGAACTCGCTTTTTTGGGCACCGCCCGGCAAGTAAAACGCACCGTCGGCGGCGAATTGCCCATCGTCGAATTTCACTGGGGCGATGAAAATGCACCGCTGGTTTTGCTGAGTTACGGCTGGGAATACAACGCCGGGCGGTGGCGGCATTTCGTTCCCGCACTCGTCGAAGCAGGTTTTCGGGTGATTGCCTACGACCCGCCGGGGCATGGCCTCGCCCCCGCCGGGCAGATGCACATCCCGCGCAACGCAATGATTATCAAAGATTTAATTGAAAATTATGGCCGTCCGGAAGTCATCATCGGCCACAGTTTTGGCGGCAGCAGCAGCACTTTTGCGTTGAGCGAATTGCCGGAATGGAAACATCCAAAACGGATGGTCATCATGGCTTCGTTCAGTTACGCGCCGCGCATTTTTAAGGATTTTGCGAAAACGCTGGGCGTTTGTCAGGCACTTTATTTTGGCGTCGTCCGCACGTTCGAAAACCGCATCGGACGGAAATTGTACGACTTCGATTTTGCTCGGATGTGCTCCAGTTTCCCGCACATTTCCGGCCTGCTCGTCCACTCGACCAGCGACCCGGTGACCCCGTTCGCCGAAGCAAAACGTTACTTCGATTTTTGGGACGGCGCGGCACTTTTCAGCCCGCCCGACGGCGGCCACCACCTCGGCATCACCGAAATTACCGAGGCAATTTTGGATTTTGCAATCCATGGAAATTTGCCGGAAGGCGTTGAAATTCAAGAGTTTGCGTTTCCAGGGGAGCATGATTTGGCGCGGCATTTTTCGGGAATGTAATGGAGGTCGAAATTTATTTCGACCACGACAGGGTCGAAATAAATTTCGACCTCCATTTTAAACTACCTTATATCATGCTGAAACTTCATTTTGGACACGGAATCGCCATCGTTTATAGCCTTTTTGTGCTGGGGATGGTCACGGCGGTCATTCGTTCGACCCACCATAATCCGGGTTTGGTGGACAAAAATTATTACCAACTCGACATCAATTATCAAAAACATTTGGAAAAAAGGCAGCACGCCACCGCGCTCGCCCAAAAACCGACCGTCGTTTTTGACAATGAAAAACAGAAGTTCGCCATCCAATTTCCCGCAGGTCAAACGCCGAGCGGAAAAGTAAAATTCGTGCGCCCGTCCACGCCCGGCACCGATGATTTTGTGGTCGCAATTTCGACCGACGCCGCAGGCAAAATGTCCGTCCCGGCTGAAAAAATGACCGGCGGTCGCTGGCGCGTCGAGTTGGAATGGCAAGCGGACGGCACGTCCTATTTTTGGGAAACGGTGGCGA
This sequence comes from Saprospirales bacterium, assembly GCA_031398055.1. Taxonomy (GTDB): domain Bacteria; phylum Bacteroidota; class Bacteroidia; order Chitinophagales; family Saprospiraceae; genus M3007. Next base: position 47,223 of record JANNMS010000201.1, read on the forward strand.
CGACGAGTCGGTAATTTCCCAATATCTCAATTTCCCAATATCATGTTCACACCATTTTTACTCGGTTTGGCTGGCAGCCTGCACTGCATCGGGATGTGCGGCCCGCTGGCTTTGGCTTTGCCCTTGCCGTCGTCGGAACGGTGGCGCGTGGCCGGGCAGATGTTGGCCTACAATGTCGGTCGGGCGGTGACGTATTCGATGCTCGGCATATTTTTCGGGTTGTTGGGCAAAGGGCTGGAACTCGCTGGTTTTCAAAAAGTTATCTCCATTTTGGCGGGTGTTTTGATGCTCGCGGCGGCAGTTTTTTCGCTGCAATTCGAACGGGTCATTTCCCAATTTTCAGGTTGGAAAAAAACGGTCGCGCCACTCCAAAAATCACTCTCCCGATTGCTCCGCGATCGGCCTGCGGGCACTTCATTTTCCATCGGTTTGCTCAACGGGTTGTTGCCTTGCGGCATGGTTTACCTCGCGTTGGCCGGGGCGATTTCCAAAACTTCGGGCTGGGAAGGCGGCATTTTTATGGCATTTTTTGGCCTCGGCACGCTGCCGTTGATGTTTTTGCTGGGCCTCGCCTCAGGCGAGGCGGGGCGGGGTTTTGCGGTTTCTTTCAAAAAAAATTGGCAGTGGGTGCAGCCCGTTTTGCTGGCGGCGGCGGGTGTTTTGATGTTGATGCGCGGGCTGAATTTAGACCTTTCCACGTTCGATGCGGCGGTGCCGTCAGCGAGTTTTGATTGCCATTGAAACCATTTCAAAATAAAAACCAGCATCCTGCCAACTCGACATTTTTTGAAATTTGCCAAATCCAAAACTTCAAAAAAGTGGTATTTTTGCCCAAAATCCATTTGTAATGAAAGATTTAAAGACTCAATGGCTTTACGAAAATTACCGAAAGTTGAAGTCGTTCAGCGGGCAATATATTGCCCATGACGAAAGCCATGTCATTGCCAGCAACCCCAGTATTTTGTTGCTTTTGAAAAGTATCAAGTCGTTAAATACGTCCTATTATATTTGTTACATCCCCCAAGATTTTGAGAAATATCAAATCAACATGTTGCGGTTGCTTCCTGTCAACAGGAACGAATGGAAGCCGATGTACCCCGTTACGATGCGTTTGGGCGAGCATCCGCCACTCCAAATGGAACTTTTGGTGGACAGCGGCGCGGACATCAGTGTTATTCCTTTTGATACCGGGCTTGCACTTGGTTTGCAAGGGGTCGAAGGTGAGATTTTTGAGCAGGCAGCGGGAATTGGGGGCATCATTTCTTATGCGTTGCGCCAGATTTCCATTGAAATTGACGGTCACGAACTGCTTTGCCCGGTGGCATGGATACAAAACCAATACACCCGCGACATGATTTTGGGACGCGAAGTGGTTTTTGATAAATTTGATGTGGAATTTCGGCAAGCCGAAAAAGTCGTTGAGTTCAAATGGCACGGTGAATCTTAATTTGATGCGTTCCCCAAAATTTTAAAAGCATAATATTTCACCGCCAGCGTCCCAAAAACGATAATCGTCACCGAACTCAGCGGCATCAAAATCGCCGCGACGACCGGCGAAAGTTGCCCTGAAACCGCGTAACTCAACCCCACAACATTGTAGCACGCTGCCAAAAAATAGGCGCGACCGACGAGCGACATCCCTTTTTCAGCAAATTTGAAAAACTGCGGCAACCGGTGAAATTCGTCGGCGTGCAAAATCGCATCGCAGGCCGGCGTGAAATTGTTCGTGTTTTCGCTCAAAACGATGCCCACATCCGATTGCCGCAGCGCGCCCGCGTCGTTCAAACCGTCGCCGAACATCAAAACGGGCTGGCCACTTTCCTTTAATTTTTTTACAAAATTGAGTTTGTCCTGCGGGTTTTGGTTGAAATGCAAACTTTCCGTCGAGCCAAAAATGGGGGTCAAATTGGATGTTTCGTGGTCGTTGTCGCCCGAAAGCAGGTGAACCGTGGCTGTTTTTTTGAAAAAATCCACGACCGATTTCATGCCCGAGCGATATTGATTTTGAAATTGAAAATGACCGCGAACCGTGCCGTCAATTTCCAAAAAGACGCCTTTTTCGTTGTTTTCATTTCCAAAAATGAAGTTCGCCGAGCCGAGCCGCAGCGTTTTTCCGGCCACTTTTCCGAGGGTTCCGAGGCCTGTTTTTTCCTCAAAATTTGAAATTTCGGGCAAGGCTTGGGAAAAACCCGCGTCCAATTTTCCAACCAAAAAATCAAAAACCTGTCGGCTCACCGGATGTCCCGACTGCCGGGCGAGTGCCATGACCATCAGTTTTTCGGAAAAATTCAAGTCCTCGCTGTTGGCAATCCAACGTCCAAAATCCAATGTCCCACGTCCCACGTCCAATTTTGTCAACGTCCCCGTTTTATCAAAAACCACTGCTTTCACCGTCGAAAGTGCCTCCAAAACGCGCGTATTTTTAAAATAAAAACGGTTCCGGCCGAGATATCGCAGCACATTTCCCATCGTAAAAGGAATGCTGAGCGCGACGGCGCAGGGGCAAGCGATGATCAAAACGGCAGTAAAAGCATTGATTGCCGTGCCGGTTTCGCCGCGAAAAAATTGCCAATAAATGAACGCCGCGCCGCCGATGCCCAAAATCAGGCCTGTAAAATATCGCCCAGCGCGGTCGGCGAGCAGCGCGGCGTGGCTTTTTTCGGTGGTTTTGAACGCCTCGTCGTTCCAAAGTTGGGTCAGATAACTTTGGTGGACGCGCCGGGTGACGCTGATTTCGATGGTTTCGCCGACCTGTTTTCCGCCCGCGAAAATCCGTTCGCCGCTCAAAACCGCGACCGGGTCGGCCTCGCCGGTGACAAAACTGTAATCCACCCGCGCCCGGCCTTTCAACAAAATGCCGTCGGCGGGGACGAGTTCTTCATTTTTTATAAAAATAATGTCGCCCGGTTCGAGTTTCGAAACGGGTCGAGTGACCTCGCCGGACTGCGTTTTGACCGTCGCGGCGACCGGAAAATAGGATTTGTAATCGCGTTCGAACGAAAGGTGGTGGTAGGTTTTTTGCTGAAACCATTTGCCGGTCAGCAAAAAAAACAGCAGCCCAGCAAACGAATCGAGGTAGCCTGCGCCCGTGCCGCCCAAAATTTCCCAAGCCGAGCGACCGAACAAAAACACCATGCCGAGGGCGAGCGGCACGTCCAAATTGAGGTGGCGGTTTTTCAAACCTTGCCACGCTGAAACAAAATAATCCCGCGCAGAATACAGCAAAACGGGCAGCGCGAGCAGCAAATTCAGGTATCCAAAAATGCCAAAAAACTTGCCGTCCTCGCCTTCCCGCCCGGCCAAGCCAGTCGGACGGGTTTCCAAACCCAAATACTCCGGGAAACTCATCAACATGATGTTACCAAAAGCAAAACCTGCGATGCCGATTTTGTAAAAAAGTGCTTTTTCGACTGCCGGCGCGCGTTCGTTTTCGACGTCGGCAAGGTTAATTTCGGGCGGATAACCGATGCCGGAGAGCATCGCGGCTATTTTTCGGAGGGAAGTTTTGGTGGCGTCAAAACTGACGGCGACCGTTTTTTTCAAAAAATTTACCTTCGAAAAAGTCAAGCCGTTGTCCAAACGATAGAGGTGCTCGAGCAGCCAAATGCACGAAGCGCAGTGCATTCCGGGGATGAAAAATTCCGTGCGGGTGGTGCTGCCGTCGGTGAAACGAATCAGTTTTGCTTGCACTTCCGGGTCGTCAAGCCAAGCAAATGCGTGGGCATCGCGTCGCGATTTCTGGCTATTTCCGGGGCGTTCGTCGAGGGTGTAATATTGACATAAGTCGTTGGTATTCAATATTTCATACACCATCTGGCAGCCTTCGCAGCAAAAATATTTTTCCTCCAAATGCAGCCGATTGTCGGGGCATTCGTCGTGGCAGTGGAAACAAAGTTGGAGGTTGGCGGACTGAGGTTTGGCGACGGTTGCCGCACTGAAATTTTGTTGTAAAATTGACATGACCGGGAATTTGCGGGTAAAAATATCGCGGCCGGGCGGAGTGGGGCGGTGACGAAAATCAGCGAAACGAGTGAGTTGAATAAGCAATTTCGGCATCATGGCAACCAATCTTGGGTATTGGCCAGGTCAAACGCATTAAAATTTCAAAAACCCGTAGGGTTGGCATTTAGGTAGAAAATCGAAGTGCGTTTTATTAAAAATGCCGTAGGCATGGCATTTTGGCAGAAACTTTCACGGATAAAATGCCATGCCTACGGCATTTCCCTGCTTGATTAACC
>JANNMS010000205.1:0-14039 GCA_031398055.1 Saprospirales bacterium
TTCGGGCAGTCAAAATAATTTGCCGACAGGCGATTTTTCAATTCAAAATCTTCCTGCCGGAAATTATTCAGTCACCGTGACCGACGCGAAAAATTGCTCGACGACTTGTGATTTCACGGTTTTGGACGCGGGCTGCACGATGATTTTGACTTTTGAAAAAACCGACGCGACCTGTTTTTCAACCTGCGACGGGACGATTTCTTTAAATTTTTCAAACCAAAATGGCGCGGTTTCGACGGTCTGGTCGAACCCAATTTGGAACGGTTTGACCTCCGTTTCGACGGCCTGCGCGGGCGATTTTTCGGTCACGGCGACCGACGCGGCGGGCTGCTCGGCGACGGCAAATATTTCGATTTCGCAACCCAACGAGTTGATTATCAATTGTTTGGCGACCGCGACGAGTGCGCCGGGCGCGGCGGACGGCGGGGCGACGGTTTCGATTTCGGGCGGAACTTCAACTTTTGGAATTTCGTGGTCGGGGCCAATTTCGGGCAGCCAAAATGGACTCGCGGCGGGTGATTTTTCAATTCAAAATCTTCCTGCCGGAAATTATTCAGTCACCGTGACCGACGCAAAAAACTGCTCGGCAACTTGCAATTTCACGGTTTTGGACGCGGGCTGCACGATGGTTTTGACTTTTGAAAAAACCGACGCGACCTGTTATTCAACCTGCGACGGGCCGATTTCTTTAAAAGTTTCAAACAAAAATGGAGCGGTCACGACGATTTGGTCGAACCCAATTTGGAATGGTTTGACGACCATTTCGGATGCCTGCGCGGGCAGTTTTTCGGTGACGGCGACCGACGCGGCGGGTTGTTCGGCAACGGCCAGCGTTTCAATTTCGCAACCCAACGAATTGATTATCAGTTGTTTGGCCACTGGAACGAGCGCGCCGGGCGCGGCAGACGGCACGGCGACGATTTCAATTTCGGGCGGTACTTCGACTTTTGGAATTTCGTGGTCGGGCGCAAATTCGGGCAGTCAAAATAATTTGCCGACAGGCGATTTTTCAATTCAAAATCTTCCTGCCGGAAATTATTCAGTCGTCGTGACGGACGCGAAAAACTGCTCGGCAACTTGTGATTTCACGGTTGTCGAGGGGATTTGTTTGTTGAAAATGACGGCGACGAGCAGCGACGCGACTTGTTTTGGCATTTGCAACGGGACAATTTCTTTGTCATTTTCAAATCAAAATGGGGCAGTGAATGCTGTCTGGTCGAACTCGGATTGGGATGGTTTGACGACTGTTTCGGACGCCTGCGCGGGCGATTTTTCGGTGACGATAACCGATGCGGCGGGCTGTTCGGACACGGCGAATGTTTCGATTTCAGAACCTAATTTGTTGATAATCAGCGCGGAAATGGATTCTGCGATTTTGACGTCGGGTGAAAGTGAACTGAAAATTTCGGTTTTGAAAAACGATATTTTACCGTTGGACAGCCTTTGGATTTTGTCGGTTTTGACCCCGCCGATTGCTGGAAACGCAGATGTGGACAGCAATAAAACGGTGATTTTTAATTTGACAAATAACCAGTTTGCTGGTGCAGATTCTTTGTTTTATTCGGTTTGCTCGGCGGTTTGCCCGACAGTTTGCGACTCGGCTTGGGCTCGGATTTTTGTCCAACCGGACGATATCAAAGACTTGATTCCGAATGTACTCACGCCAAACGAGGATGGAAAAAATGATTTTTTCTCGCCGATTCCAGTGTTTTTGGAGGCCGGATTTTTGGTGGATGAATCAAATTCGAACCTGACAATTTACAATCGCTGGGGCGAACGGATTCATTTTGACGACGTGCCGCCGCTGGAATGGGACGGAAAAATCAATGAAAAACCGGTGCCGCAGGCGACTTATTATTATCTTTTGCGGGTGGATGTGGGCAAGGAAATGCAGGTGAAAGGGACGATTACGATAATTAGATAGTGGGATATTTTGATATTAAGATATTGGGATATTTTGGGGTAAAAGCAGACTTTGGATTTCAAATTAATTCAATTTGGTATGAAAAGAATATTTACAATTTTGGCCATTTTCATGGCTGTTTTCGCCAATTTATCTGCCCAGCAGACGAGTTACAGCAGTGGCTATCGGCAAAATTGGCAGGCGGTGAACCCGGCGGCGAAGGATATGTGGCAGTATTTTTCGATTGGAAAGCACCCGATTTGGTTGGTTACGGCGGGGTCGCGGCGGCAGTGGGTGGGCAGCGGTTTTGATGCGAAAGAAGTGCCGATGACTTCGGTGGTTTCGGCGGAATGGCAGCCGAACAAAATCAGCAACAATGCGAGCGACCCGGCCACAAAATTGGGCGGTTTTGTGCTGCACGACCGCACGGATGCCATTCAACAAACGACGATGATGTTCAATTATGCCCGGATGCTGGATTTGGGTTTGGACAATTATCTGTATTTGGGTTTGAATGCGGGGGCGGAATTTTACAGCGTGAATCAGGAGCGGCTGGTGGCTTTGCACCCCGACGATGCGACTTTGATTGAGTCGTTTGGCAGCAAAATTCAACCGGAATTTTCGGTCGGCGCGTTTTATCGGTACGATGAAGCGTTTTATATCGGGGCGAGTTTGCCGCAGTTGTTTGGTTTGTGGTTCGACCGTCCGAAGGGTCGGGAACGTGAACTTTTGGCACCGCCGGGCATCGAACCGCTGGCGCATTTTTACGGGATGGCGGGTGTATATTTGACGCCGAGCGACGACGCGGAAATATTGTTGATCGAGCCTTCGATTTGGGTTCGCGGCACGCGCGGGGTGTCGTATTTGACTTTTTCGGATAAAAACCGCTTCCCGTTGAGTTTTGATTTGAACGTGCGGGCAATGGTTCAAAACCAGTTTTGGTTGGGCGTTGGGTACAATTCTGCGCAACTCGTGAACCTCGATTTTGCGGTGGAAAAAATATTGACCAAAGGCTTAAATCGGCACGCGGAAAATGAAGATCGGCTCCGGATTGGTTTGAATTATGCGTTTCCGATGGGTTGGCGGACGCCGCCGTTCGGGCATAGTTTTGAACTGACTTTAAGTTATGCGTTTTGGGGTTTTGGGAATTGAACACGAAGTTTTTTTTAAACACAAAGGCACATTAGGAAACATAAGTTTTTGATTTTTAAGAACTTATGTGTCCTAATGTGCCTTTGTGTTTTAAGAAAACTATACTTTTCCGAGCATCACGACCGTCGTGGGTTTGCCATTTGGGCTGCCACCTTTTGGCTCGATGGACACGGCAAATGCTTGTGCTCCGGCATGAAAATTCACAATTTTTGACAAATCGGGCGCAACATTTGGCGCAAAAACATCCATCGGTTGCGGAGCTGGATTGCCTTCGGCGATGACCCAAAGTTGATAATCTTGATTGGCCGAAAGGGCTGGCAGATTGGTCAAACCGAGCATCGTTTGGTGCAATTCTGGGTTGTCGAAAACCATCGCAAGTGCCGTGGGATTTGAGCCGTCGGCAGATTTCAACTCAACTTTTCGAGTTGCAAAATGGTTCAGCAACGCGATTTGTTGTTGCAAATTCGAGCGCGCAGCCTCGCGGGTGGCGCAGTCGGCGACCTGTTTTTCAATTTCACTGAGTTGCTGTTTTTGCTGCTCGGATTGATTTTTCATTTGAAAATACAAACCCGAAAACAGCAACCCGAGCAGTCCAACCAAAGCCATCGCACCCAAACCAAGTTTCGAAATCGAGACTTTTCCGGGCGACGCAGCAGCCGGAACGGGTGGGGTGGGGAGGGGTTTCAGCAAATCAATTTGTTCCAAAATTCGGCCTTTCATCCACATCGGCGGGGCGACGACGTGGGCAAAAGCATATTTTTCCAAAGCCATTTCGATGGCCGTTTTTTCAGCCTGGGCTTCCGGGTGGCGAACGAGCATCGTCTCCACTGTCCGCACCTCGTCGAGCGAACATTGGCCCAAAACATACGATTCGAGCAGGCCGGATTGAAGAAATGCTTGCAGTTCCATTTTTTAAAATTAAGAATTAGGAATTAAAAGTTAGGAATATTGGAGTGTTCGTAATTTACGATTTGTCTAAATTTTATTTTTACAAAATTTTTAAAATTTCGTAAACGTGGGCAGTGCTTCGGAAAAACTTTCCAAAAACAAAAGCAGCGAGGCCAATTCTCCGACATTTCCTTCCGAAAATTTCTTCCGCAATTCGTTGATTGCAAATCGCAGTCGAGTTTTCACTGTACCAGCCGGGATGCCCATTTCTTCCTCAATTTCGGAGTGGGTGTAACCCTCGAAATAGATTTTTTCAATCAGCACCCGGTATTTTTCATCCAAACTGCCGACCAAATTTCGCAACCCGATGTGGTCGGGGTTGATATCAAGGTCGCCGGAGCGGGTGTTCAGTACTTTTTCATCCTCTATTTTTGAATAGTGTTTGAAATGTGCGGTTCGCGTGGCATCGATCGCCGTATTTCGGGCAATATTCAAAAGCCAAGTGAACAGCCGACCTTTGCCGCTGTCGAAATGCGTGGCGTTTTTCCACACTTTCACGAAAGTGTCTTGCAAGACCTGCTCGGCCAATTCCTGCGATCGAACGACGCGCACAATGATGCCAAACAATGCCGGGGCATAGTTGTCATAAAGCAGGGCGATGGCTCCATCGTTTTGATGCCGGAGCATCGCAATAATTTTTTCTTCCATTTTTAGGACGGGACTTTTGGTTCGGAAGTTATCAAAATCTACGTTGGACATGGGGTCGTTGGTTTTTAATTTTTCAAAAAATTTGTTTCAAAAAATTTTGGCTAAACATTGAGTTGGCGAAGGTCAGAAAATTGAATCAAAATTTACAAAATTTTAGAAATTTGTAAATTAGCAGAACCCTGTAAATTCTAAAATTCCGCAAATTCTGATTCAGACCACTTGGTTTTATGTTTATTTTAAATGATTAAAATCTGATTTAATAAACAAACACATAATTTTAAAACAGTTTTTTATTTTTTTTAAAATTATTTTTTGATAAAACCGATGCATTCAATCACCGACCGCACCTTTTCTTCCAGGCCAAGATGGTTTCCATTTTCCAAAATTTCGGGAGAAATCAATTTCGAACCCATCCCGACGCACGTCGCTCCCGCCTCGAACCAGCCTCGCAAATTCTTTTCATCTGGCGAAACTCCCCCCGAAATCATGGCTTTTGTCCACGGGCACGGCCCGCGATGTGCTTTCAAAAAAGCAGGTCCGAGCACCTCGCCGGGCGCGATTTTCACGATTTCGACCCCCAATTCTTCCGCCCGTCCGATTTCCGAAGAAGTCGCAACGCCAGGAATGACGGCCACTTTCCGGCGGTTGCAGGTCAAAATCACGTCCTCGCGGAGCAGCGGCGTGATGACAAAATCGGCACCCATTTGAATGAACAAAGCCGCCGTGCCAGCATCTTGAATAGAGCCAATTCCCAAAAGTAAATCTGGAATTTTACGCCGAACACATTTTATTAAACTTGAAAAAACTTCGTGTGCAAAATCACCTCGGTTTGTGAATTCGACCGCGCGCGCGCCGCCGCGGTGGCAAGCCGCCACGATTTGGAAGGCTTTTTCGGGGTCGGGATGGTAAAAAAGCGGCAGCAGGCCGGTTTCAGCGAGGGTTTGATAAACTTCGAGACGGTTGTGCTTTGCCATTTTAAATTTAAAAAGTTATCGATTTACCCGCCCGCCCATGTTTCCAGCCATCAGCGAACGGACTTCATTTTCGGTGGAAAGATTGAAATCGCCTTTGATATAATGTTTCAAAGCCGCTGCCGCTGCCGCAAATTCGATGGTTTCCTGCGGGTTTTCGGGCATTTTTTGAAGCCCAAAAATCAAACCAGCCATGAACGCATCGCCGCCGCCGATTCGATCAAGCATGTCGGGCAGTTCGTGCGTGCGCGATCGGCAGGTATTTTTCCCGTCGAAAAGTACGCCGCGAAAAGTGTTGTGCGAGGCAGAAAATCCCTCGCGGCTCGACAGGGCGATGTGCCGAAGTTTTGGAAAACGCGCTGCCACATTTTTCAAAAGCACCTCTTCATCGTCCGCCCGGATGCCAAAATAAAGGTCAAAAGCCGTCGCGTCGCCGAGCAAAACATCAGCAAATTCAACCAATTGAGGCATGATTTCGGCGGGTGTTTTGCCATATTTCCAAAGTTTTTCGCGGAAATTGAGGTCGCAGGAAATGCGGATTTTCAGTTTGGATGCGATTTCCAAACATTCTAAAACTGCCGCTGCCGCCGATTGCGAAAGTGCCGGAGTGATGCCCGACCAGTGCAACCACGAAGCATTTTCGAAAATTTTGTGCCAGTCAATCATGCCGGGCGCGAGGGTGGCCATGCCCGAATTTTGGCGGTCGTACAAAATTTTGCTCGCCCGTCGGCCTGCGCCATTTTCCAAAAAATACAGCCCAAACCGCTCGCCGCCGAAGATAGATTTTTTAGTTTCAACACCAAATCGAGCCACTGCGCCGAGGGCTGCGCGACCCAATTCGTTGTCCGGGACGCGGGTGACGAAGGCCGGTTTCAAACCGAATTGGGCGAGCGAAACCGCAACGTTTGCCTCCGAACCGCCGAAAACTGCCTCGAAATTTTGGGTTTGCACGAAACGCAAATTTTCGGGCGGGCTGAGCCGGAGCATGATTTCGCCGAAGCAAAAGATTTTCATTTTTAAAATTTGAAGCAACTACTTAGCCTCATAGTTTCACAAAGGAGTTTTCACATAGTTTCACATAGAAACCATGGATTTTTAAATAGAAAATAGGAAAAAACTATGTGAAAACTCCTTTGTGAAACTATGTGGCTAAGTAGTTAAAATTTGAAATAATTTCTTGCATTAAAATAACAAACGTCCTCGACCAATTTTCCCAGCAAATCCAAGTCGTGCGGCAACTCGCCATTTTGCACATCGCGGCCAATCAAATTGCACAAAATGCGCCGAAAATATTCGTGCCTCGGAAACGACATGAAACTCCGGCTGTCGGTCAACATCCCGACAAAACGGGCGAGCAAACCGAGTTGGCTGAGCGTGTTGAGTTGTTTTTCCATGCCGTCTTTTTGATCCAAAAACCACCACGCGCTGCCCCACTGCACTTTTCCGGGCGTGCTGCCGTCGTTAAAATTGCCGGCCATCGAGGCAAAAACTTCGTTGTCTGCCGGGTTGAGATTGTACAAAATGGTCTGCGCAAGTTGGTTGTTTTTGTCCAATTTATCCAAAAAATGGGAGAGTGGGATTCCCTGTGAAAAATCGCCGATGCTGTCAAAACCGGTGTCCGCGCCGAGATTTTTGAGCAAGCGCGAGTTGTTGTTTCGCAGCGCGCCGAGGTGAAATTGCTGCGTCCAGCCGCGCCGAGCGTACTCTTTTCCAAGTTCAAAAAGCAAGGCAGATTGGTAAATTTCGGCCTCCGCCGGAGTTATTTTTTTGCCAGAAATTTTCTTTTTAAAAATACTAACCGCTTGATTTTCAGTCTTGCCTGAGGCGAGATCGGCGGCGGGCATTTTTTCCAAACCATGATCGGACAAACGGCAGCCGAGCGATGCGAAAAAATCCATCCGGCGGCGCAGGGCTTTGAGCAGGTCGGCGAAATTTTGAATTTCAAGATTTGCCGCCGCCGCCAATTTTTCGATGTACGCCACAAAACCTTCTTTTTCAATGAAAATGGCTTTGTCGGGGCGGAAAGTGGGGTTGATTTGGGTTGATATTCGTTGATATTCGTTGATTTTTTGGTGCGCCTCGAGGTCGTCCGCCGGGTCGTCGGTGGTGCAAACGACCTCGACATTCATCTTTTTCAAAATGCCTTGCGTGATCAATTCTGGTTTTTGCAGCGCGTCGTTTGTTTGTTCAAAAATGTCGCGAGCAGTCGCCGGGCTGAGTATTTTTTCAATATCAAAATACCTTCGGAGTTCGAGGTGTGTCCAGTGAAAAAGCGGGTTCCGCAAGGTTGCGGGGACGGTTTGTGCCCATTTTTCAAATTTTTCCCAGTCGGTCGCCGCGCCGGTGATGTATTTTTCGGGCACGCCGTTGGCCCGCATCGCGCGCCATTTGTAATGATCCCCGGCGAGCCAAATTTGAGTAATATTTTGAAAACGACGGTTCGCCGCGATGTCTTCCGGCGGCAGGTGGTTGTGGTAATCGATAATCGGCAACCGTGCGGCATGGTCGTGGAAAAGCGCAGCGGCGATGTCATTTTCCAACAGGAAATCGTCGCCGAGAAAAGATTTTGGTAGAGCCATTTTAATTTTTTTGGAGGGCGAAATTTATTTCGCCACTCATTTTCCCAAAAGGCGAAATAAATTTCGCCCTCCAAGCATAAAAAAATGACAAAATCAGATCCACTTTTTGAGGTCTCCGGCAAAATTGCAGTCGTCACCGGCGGCAGCGGAATTCTTTGCGGAGCGATAGCAAAAGCACTCGCGGCGCGCGGTGCAAAAGTCGCAATCCTCGGTCGAAATCTTGAAAAAATCGAACGAACGGTCGCCGAAATCAAAGCCATGAAAGGTAAAGCGATGGGCCTGGTGGCCGACGTGACCCACCAAAACGACCTCGAAACCGCCCGCGAAACCGTGCTGAAAAAATGGGGGCGCATCGATATTTTGATCAATGGCGCAGGCGGAAATATGCCCGGCGCCGTGATTTCGCCGAGTCAGAATTTTTTTGACGACCTCGTTTTTCCAAGTTTTCAGCAAGTCGTCGCGCTCAATTTGGACGGCACGGTGCTGCCAACGATGGTTTTTGGCCAAGCGATGGCCGCCCAAAAAACGGGGAGCATCATCAATATTTCGTCGATGGCAGCGGCGCAGGCCGTGACCCGGGTGGTTGGTTATTCGGCTGCAAAAGCGGCAGTAGATTGTTTTACAAAATGGTTGGCCGTCGAAACTGCCCTAAAATTTGGCGAAGGCATCCGGGTAAATGCCATCGCGCCCGGTTTTTTCGTCACCGAACAAAACCGAAATTTGCTGACCAACCCCGACGGCAGTTTCACGGAACGCGGCGCGGCGGTCATTCGAAAAACACCGGCTGGGCGTTTTGGCGAACCGGACGAACTCATCGGAACTTGCATTTGGCTTTGCAGCGACGCCTCGAAATTTGTCACCGGGACGATTGTCGCGGTGGATGGCGGGTTTTCGGCGTGGAGCGGGGTTTGAAAAGTCATCGAAAAAGTGAGACTGCCGATGGCAAATTTGAACCATCGGACAACTGGTTTTACCTTTCCAAAAAAAAATTTATGAAAAAATCTATCGTCCTCATTTTCAGTCTTTTAGCCCTCCAAGCCTTTGCCCAAAACACGGACAGCCGCGTTTTTGAAATGCGCATTTACTACGCCGAATCGGGCAAATTGGATGCCCTCGTCGAGCGTTTCCAGAAACACACCCGGAAACTTTTTAAAAAGCACGGCATGGAAAACATCGGTTATTGGCTGCCGACGAACAATGAAAAAAAACAGTTGATTTACGTTCTCGCCTACCCAAACATGGCCGCCCGCGAGTCGGCGTGGAAAAATTTCGCGGCCGATCCAAAATGGGAAAAAGTAAAATCGAAATCCGAATTGAACGGAAAATTAGTCAACCGCGTCGAGTCCTATTTTTTGAAAACGACCGATTTTTCGCCGCCGGTTTTGGCCTCGAAAAATGGGAAACGCGTTTTTGAATTGCGGATTTACACCCCGGCACCGGGCAAATTGGACGATTTGCAGGCGCGTTTTCGCAACCACACGACCGCACTTTTTGAAAAACACGGCATGACAAACCTCCCATATTGGACAACGATCGAAAAAGATGGCGGTCAGCCAAAACTGATCTACATTTTGGCGCACGCCGACGAGGCCGCTGGGAAAAAGTCATTTGAAAATTTTGTAAAAGACCCGGAATGGGTTCGGGTAAAAACCGAATCGGAGCGGAACGGGAAAATATTGGAAAAACTCGAATCCATTTATTTGAAGGCTTTGCCTTTTTCAAAAATCAAATGATGAAAAAACTGCTCTCCATTTTTTTGGCCGCGTTTTTTTTCGCCGCCGCCCTGCCTGCCCAAAAACAACACTGGACAAAACTTTTCAACGGCAAAAACCTGAACGGCTGGAACCAAAAAAACGGCCAAGCCAAGTACACCGTCGAAAATGGCGAAATCGTCGGCGAGACAGTCGCCGGAACGCCCAATTCTTTTCTTTGCACGAACGAAGAATACGGCGATTTTATCCTCGAACTGGATTTGAAAGTGGACGCCAACATGAACTCCGGCATCCAGTTTCGCAGCGTTTCAAAACCCGATTTTCAAGATGGGCGGGTGCACGGTTATCAAATGGAAATCGACCCGACGCCGCGCGCCTGGTCTGGTGGAATTTACGACGAGGCGCGCCGCGACTGGCTTTACATCCCAAATTTGAACCCGGCGGGCAAAAAATCTTTCCGACCCGGCGAGTGGAACAAATACCGGATCGAAGCCGTCGGTCCGACGATTCGGACTTGGATAAATGGCATCCCCGTCGCCCATTTGATTGACGATTTGACCCCGCGCGGGTTCATCGCGCTGCAAGTCCACGCGATTTATGGCGAGATGAAACCGGGCATGAAAATCCGTTGGAAAAACATCCGCATCCAAACTAAGGACTTGAAAATCAGCGCGTTGGACAAGACGCCGGTTGTCAATTTGATCCAAAATAATTTGTCGGAACAAGAAAAAACACTGGGTTTTCGGCTGCTTTTCAACGGCAAAAACTTCGACGGCTGGCGCGGCGTGAATGCCGAAAAAATGCCCGAAAAACGCTGGACAATTTCCGACGGCGTGATTTCCGTCAGCCCGTCCGATGGCTCGGAAACTGGAAATGACATCGTGACGACCGAGCAATTTTCAGCCTTCGAACTGGTTTTTGAATTCAAACTTTCGGAGGGCGCGAACTCCGGCGTGAAATATTTTGTCAATGAAAATTTTGACTCCGGCGGTAAATCGGGCATCGGTTTGGAGTACCAAATTTTGGACGACGAACGCCACCCCGACGCGAAATTGGGCGCGGTCGGCAACCGGACTTTGGCGAGTTTGTACGATTTGGTTCCTTCGGAAAAATTGGAAAAACGTTTTCAAAAAAAGATCGGCGAGTGGAACCAGGGACGGATAATTGTCTACCCAAACAACGTGGTTCAATATTGGCTGAACGGTTTCAAAGTGCTGGAATACGAACGCAAGTCGCTGATTTTCAGAGCCTTGGTTGCGCGGAGCAAGTACGAAAAATTTGAAAATTTTGGGCTGAACGACGCCGGGCCGATACTTTTACAAGATCACGGAGACCACGTGAGTTTTCGGAATTTGAAGGTTCGGGTTTTGACGGAAAACTTGCCCACCTGCGATTGACATTTTTAAAAAAATAGAAAATGGAAAGAAGGAATTTCATCAAAAACACCGCTCTCGCCACCGGCGCGATGGCTTTTTCAGCCAAAAGTTACGCCCGTATTTTGGGCGCGAACGACCGGGTGCGCGTCGGCGTGGTCGGTTTTTCAGACCGTTTTAAACATTCACTGTTGCCGCCGTTTGCCGAGTTGCACAAAAAAATGAACTTCGAAATCACCGCACTTTCCGACCTCTGGAACCACCGCCGCGACGAGGGGCAAGCCATTTTAAAAGAAAAATTGGGCAACGACGTGGCCGTTTTTCAAAACAACGAGGCACTTTACGATTCGAAATCGGTGGATGCTGTTTTTATTTCGACGGCAGATTTTCAGCACGCCATCCACACCAT
Source organism: Saprospirales bacterium (assembly GCA_031398055.1). Taxonomy (GTDB): domain Bacteria; phylum Bacteroidota; class Bacteroidia; order Chitinophagales; family Saprospiraceae; genus M3007. The sequence goes on from JANNMS010000205.1 coordinate 11,696, forward strand.
CGAGGCCATCGAAGCAGGCTGCGATGCCTACACCGAAAAACCGCTGGCCGAGACGATGGCCGATGCCCGCGCCGTTTTGAAATCGGTAAAAAACAGTCAACGCATCGTGCAAATTGGTTCGCAGCGGCGCAGCGGCGAGAATTATCACGCTGCCGCAGATTTTATAAAATCGGGAAAATTTGGCCCCATCGTCATGGTCGAATTGATGTGGAACGTCAACCAACCGGGCCGCTGGCGTCGCCCGGAATTGGTCAAAAACCTGAAAGAATCGGACGTGGATTGGAAACGGTTTTTGATAAATCGCCCGTTTGAAAATTTTGACCCTCGAAAATACCTCGAATATCGCCTGTTTTGGCCCTATTCTTCGGGCATTCCGGGGCAGTGGATGAGCCACCAAATCGACACAGTGCACTGGTTTTCTGGTCTCCCCCACCCTCGTTCGGTCGTGGCGAACGGCGGAATTTATCAATGGCACGATGGGCGGAAAAACGCGGACACGATGACCGTCGTGTTTGATTACGGCCCGCAAAACGACGGTTCGAGAGCGGCGTCGAACGACGGTTTTCAAGTCCAGTTCACTTCTCGTTTTTCAAATTCGGCGGGCGAAACCAAAGAACTTTACTACTCGAACGCGGGCATGATAAATTTGGATACCAACGAAATCAGTCCGCTCGGCGGCCTCACCGAAGAACACGCCAAAGCGATGGCCATGAAACCTAACTTGTTGATTCCCATGAAATTAGAAGGCAAAAAAGTCGAAACCGCAGCCAACACCGGCGGCGATGTTTTGACTTTCAACCACGTCAAAAACTGGATGGAATGTGTCCGCTCGCGCCAGCAACCGAACGCCCCGATCGAGGCTGGGTACCAACATTCGATCGCAAACATCATGACGAACGCGGCCTACCGAACGGGTTTGAAAGTGACATTTGACGAGAAAAAACAGGATGTTTTGGCGGGCGGGAAGGTTTGGAAACCGTTTCAAAAAATGTGAATTCGCAAAATGGGACACGGATTTGAATGGATTGGACACGGATTTTCACAGATTTAAAATTTTTTATTGAATTCTAAAAATCCGTGAAAATCCGTGTCCCATTTTAATTTCAAACCAAACCATCCAGAAACCGCGTGATTGGATTGTCCAAATTCGTGGTTCGCTGCGCAATCCAGCCCGCCGCGGCGACCATCCCGAAAACCGCCGCGCCGTTTCTAAAATAAACGTAAAACCTTGATTTGCTGCCCATTATCAAAAAAAGGACGGTGCAGGCGACGATGAAAACCTGCATCAATTCTATCCCAACATTGAAGCCCAAAATGCTCAAAATCAGTTGCGATTTGTCCAATTCGAGTTTGGAAAGCGTATTGCTGAACGCCATGCCGTGAATCAATCCGAAAGCCGCGGCGACCAAAATTTCACGACCAAAAAACAGGGGAAAAATGGCGTGCGCAGCCGAAACCAAAATCGAAAAGGCGATGGCCACCTCGACCCATTGGCTCGAAAAATGGAAAAAATCAAAACTGCAAACCGCCAAAGTCAACGAATGGCCGAGGGTGAAAGCCGTAACCATTTTCAAAAGCCGCCCAAAACTGTACCGCAGCCCGCCAAAACCTGCCCATTTTTTGCCGTCCATTTTCAACGGCGCGACGAGCAACAACATCAACAAAAACAGCAAATGGTCAATGCCTTCGGCGATGTGGTTCATGCCCAAACTGAGCATCGCTTTCATGCCTTTCCACGTGCTCCCGGCCTCGATATCCACCAAAATTGGGTAGATTTCTCCGGTTTCGATGTCCATTTTGGCGACCGCCAGTTCTTTCGCGTTCTCGTTGATGCCATTTTCCCAGTCCTGTTTGATGCTGATGATGGCTTGGTGCGTGACAATTTGGTGCAAAATGACATCGTAAAAAAGGGTGAATTTCCGCAAATCCGTGCCCGCGGTCGGCGGCTCGGCGGTCAAAATCGCGCGGAGTTCGGTGTATTTTCCGACGGCGGCATCGTTTGTTTCTAAAATTTCGGCAGAGCCAAAATTGGTTTTCCAAAAACCGCCCACCGCACTTTCTATTTTCAAATGTTGAGAAAAATAGGCCGCCAATTTTTCGGGAAAATTCAAATCCACCTTTTCCCCGAACGCCGTTTCAAAATCTGCGAGCGGCATCTGGATTTCAAAAACCAAGTTTTTCGGCGTGATTTTGAGGTCAACCAAACTGTTCGGCATCGGGTGCGCGGCGGCCTGAAAAATGGCAGCGAGGCAAAAAATGAATGGCAGGACTTTTATCATGCAAGTTTTTTTAAAATACGTTTTCACGTTTTTTTTGAACCACATAGGCACATAGGACACATAGG
>JANNMS010000247.1:0-51102 GCA_031398055.1 Saprospirales bacterium
TGAACACATAGGAACATAGGTTTTTTCGCATAGACAACATAGTTTTTCCAACTAAAAAACTATGTTGCCTATGCGAAAAAACCTATGTTCTTATGTGATTGATAAAATTGAGCCGCAAATTTTGCTCAAACTTTTGGAAAAAACAGCCTCGAAAAAAAGAAAAGGCGACACTTTTTAAGTGCCGCCCTCCAACTTGGTTTGTTCATGGTATCCCGAAAAAACTCAGGAAAGTTCACGTTTTTGTTATTTACCCGGCCTTCAACCGGATGGGCAAGAAAATGGGCTTTGCTCTTTTTGGCTCCATTTTTTGAGGTGGCGTGGGGCAAGCAGGCGGTGGAACTGCGAGCCGTTTTTTGGTCGAATTGGTATTCAAACTTTCAATTTTTGGTTGGTTTGGTTGAGCGGCTGAGGTCTCGTTTTGCGCGGCAGCTCCCTGTTTTTTTGAAAAAGAGTTGGCTGGCATCCCGTAAATTTTTGCTTTTCCCGTTGCTTTTTCAGGTTTGTGCGAAAACACAAGTTCCAAATCTGCGACCGATTGCGAACTCGCGGGCACCATCAAATCATCGTATTTGTAGAGTTCGTATTTTTCAATTTTTTCAATTATCCGAGCCGCGTAAGTCGAATCAGTGGCGTACCCCGATTTTGAAAGTCCCTCCGCCCACGCCCGGTAATTGGCTTTTGGGATTTTAAAAAGGTCTTTGTACCGCGCCGTCGTTTTCAAATAATTGGCATAATCTTGAAATGACTCGACCACCGAGGCATATTTTCGGAACGCAGATTTTTTGAGCAAGCCTGTTTTTTTATCAAAATCGTCGTCTTTGATAAAAAATTTCTCGCCTTTCCATTTTTTTTCGTCGGCGGCTTTGATGCCAAAATGGTTGTTCGCCTCGACCGCCAAAGTGCTTTGCCCGGCACGCGATTCGTGCATGGCCTGCGCCAGACAAATCGAAATCGGAATACCCATCGGCAGGGCAAATTTTTTGGCCAAAAACAAGTGATTTTCAATGTAATTCTGAAAATCAACATCTTCGACGCGGGGCGCGGGCGCACCAAAAGCACCCGACCATGCGAGGAAAAACAGGGGAAAAATAAGTTTTCTCATAATGAAAGCAGTGTTTGCCACCTTTCTAGCCTAAAAAAATAGTGTTTTTGAAAAGGGCAGCAGGCCAGAGATCCAGTGGAATGAAAAATTAGGTTGTCTTGCGGGGAGCAAAATAAAATGGAAACTGCGGGGAAGCAGGTCGTCGGTTCGAGAGAAAAAGGGAGCGGGAAAAAATAAAAAAAATAAAAACTTAGATTGGTTACACGCTTTCAAAACTGGTTGTGCCACAAAAAAAAGCAAGGCTTGCGGTTCGTGCAAGCCTTGTTGAAATATTTTTCGAATAAATTTTACTGTAATTTTTTAACCGCTGAAATGAAAACGGTTACGGACGGCGGTTTTTTCTACCTGAAAACTACCCATTTTGAAAACAGCCAAATCAGGGTATCACGCAAATTCAATGCCCATTTTTCACGAGCCGATTATTTTCATCTGGAAAAATGGCAATCGAGCGAAAAGTTTTGGCCTCGTCGGGCGTCATCAAAGCATACGAAATGATGATGACGATGTCGCCGACCTGCACCCGCCGCGCCGCCGCGCCGTTCAAACAAATCACACCGCTGCCCCGCTCGCCGCGAATCGCATAAGTTTCGAAGCGCTCGCCGTTGTTGTTGTTGACGATTTGCACTTTTTCACCTTCCAAAATATTGGCGGCTTCCAACAAATCTTCGTCAATCGTGATGCTCCCGATGTAATTCAAATCGGCCTGCGTCACCCGCACCCGATGGATTTTGCTTTTGAAAATTTCTATCAACATCTTTTTTGAACTATGAACTATGAACTATGAACTATGAACTATGAACTTTAAACAACTCGAAGTAGTGCAATTGTTTAAAATTTTGGCTGGCAAAGGTATGTTTTGAAATTTCACTTCCTGAAATATAGCAATCAAGAAAAATGCGACACGGTTCATCGTTTATAGTTTATAGTTCATAGTTATCAAGGATGGATTACCATCACCTTCCCACTTTTCCATTCATTGTCCTTCAAAATCCGCATCGTGTAAATGCCTTCCGGCAAATCGGCGGTCGGCACAATTGTTTGGCCGATGGGCAAATTCGTCAGTTTTTTCATTGATTTTCCTTCCGAATCGTACAAAACCAGCGATTCGACGGCCACCGGAAGTTCCAAAATGAATTGCGCGTTCGCAGGATTTGGGAAATAATTGGCCTGCCAACCTTGCCCATTTTGTTGGTTTTCATCAAAACGGATGGCCGATTTTCCTTCGCAAGTTTTCACCGAAGTGAATTCCGTGATGACCCGGACGAGCAAATCGTTCAACGATTCAACTTTGTATTCATCCGTCGTCGGTTCGAGGTGTTTTCCGCCGATGCCAGAATGGTCGGTCAAAAAAATGTACGTCCCGTTCGAGGCGAGGCCGAAAAATTTCATCAAAAATTCCGTGTCTTTTTGGATGCCACTCGCCGCAATCGGCACGATGCGAATCCCTTTTTTCGCCGCCGCCGCGATGCTTTTTTGCAAACTCGCATTGACTTCCGGCGTGTTGTGCGGACTCGCATCGAGCACCAAAAAACAAATCCGAGCCACCGCGTCGCTGCTCCACGACTGCCGGTTCACGACTTCGTCAAGCGCATTTTCGACGGCTTCTGGATAATCGCCGCCGCCAGCAGCCGATTGTTTTTTGATAAAATTGACCGTTTTTGCGATGTCGTAATTCAAATCGCTCGATTTTGTTAAATATTCATCGTCCTTGTCGCGGTAAAAAACAGTGCCCATTCGAAAATCCAAATCGCGGTTCGAGTTTTTTACCCGCCCGATCACGTCCAAAAGTTCGGTTTTCAAATATTCGATTTCGTCGCCCATCGAACCCGTCGCGTCCACCGCCCAGACGATGTCCACGTTTTTCGGGGTTTTGCATTCAAATTTTAAGGTGTGCCGCTGACTGTTTTTTTGTTCGCGGTCGGTCGAAATGGCCGCGCCGAGGTTTATTTTTTTGCCCAAAATCTCCGCTTCGATTTGCAAATTTTGTGGCACGGCGGCCTGCGCGTCGAACATCCCAGCCCAAAGTTCTGCCTTGCCCACGTTGTCCGTTTTGGTTTCCCAAACGATTTTCGAGCCGTCCAGCAAACGAACTGGCACATCGACCGCCGGAAAACCCGTTTCATTTTCCAAAAAAACGGTGTACCGGTTTTTGGGAAAAAAATTGTACATTTTTTGGTGGGCATCGATTTCGCCGTCGGCCAGCAAATCTAGCCAGTGCGTTTTCCAATTGTTGAGGTCGTTCCATTCGCCGGCGGTCAATAAACCGGCACGCGGGGTGGGCGAAGTTTTGGCAGGTTCGCCGCTCGAAATTTCATCCAAAACTGCGCCGTCGCGGACTTCGTCGGTTTCCGAAACTGCCATTTCGACCGTTTTTTCCTCCACCACTTCCTCGTCTTTTTTGACAACGGGCGGCGTGAATTTTCGCTTCGAAACGGGCGGCGGCGGTGAAACAGGGTCGGCAGCCGAGGCAGGTTTGTCCTCCATTTTTGCATCGTACCGGACATCTGGGTTGAGGTCGTGGACATAAGAATAAGATTTGACTTCTGATTTCGCGTCCGCCGGAGCCGAGCGCATCATCACTTTTTCTGATTTTTTTGCCGCTCGAAATTCGCCGCCAGTCGCTCGCGGAGCCGTCGAATATGCCATTCCCAAACTTGCCGAACCAGCCGACAACGACTCAGAATATTCATTTTCCGAACGGTAATTTTTCACCAAAACTTCATCCAGTTCCGCCGACCGCAAACGGATAACCAATTGATTCTCTTTGTTTTCCGCAACGGAAAAATTCAAAAGCCGCAGCGTTTCAAAACCAGTCAGACGGCTTTCGACCGTGAAATTTCCAGCAGGGATTTTTAGTGAAATTTTTCCAGTTGCGCCGGTTTTTTCGGTGGCCACCAATTTTTCCGGGTCAGATTTTGGGTCAAAAAATTTCACTTCGACCCCGGCGAGCGGTGCGTTTGTCTCGCCATTTTTTACCTCGACGACGAGCGTTTTTTCATTTTTTGGGGAAATGTTTTTTGAAGTTTTTGGGGAAAAACCTGAAAACAGGCCAACGCCGCAGAGCAGTAAAATTGATAAAATTTTCATTTTTTGAAAGTTGAGAGATGAATGGAAAAATGATTTGGGAAATAAAAAATCAGATGCGGGTCGGATGCAGCTTTGGTGTTTCTTTGCATAAATATTTTTTAAAAATTCTAAATCTCACCAAAATGCAAATTCCATTTTTTTTGATTGGAATCATCGTTTTGATTGGCCTGTCGCTCGTGACGGTTCAGCAAGCGACGGTGGCAATCACAACGATTTTTGGAAAATACAACCGGACGCTGTATCCCGGTTTGAATTTTCGAATACCGATTATCGAAACGATTTTCAAACGGATTTCGGTGCAAAACCGGGCGGTCGAAATGAGTTTCCAAGCCGTGACGATTGACCAAGCAAACGTGCATTTCAGTTCACTTTTGCTTTTCGCGGTGATGAACAACGACGAGGAAACGGTGAAAAAGGTGGCGTTCCGTTTCGTCTCCGACCGCGATTTTATGGCCACTTTGAACCGCACGGTCGAGGGCAGCATCCGGGCGTTCGTCGCCTCGAAACGGCAGCAGGAAGTGCTCAGTTTGCGCCGCGAAATCACCGATGCCGTGAAAGTCAACGTCGACCATTTGCTCGAAGATTGGGGTTTTCACCTGATTGATTTGCAAATAAACGACATCACTTTTGACGAAGAAGTTATCCGTTCGATGTCGAAAGTCGTGGCTTCCAACAACTTGAAAGCCGCCGCCGAAAACGAAGGTCAGGCACTTTTGATCACCAAAACCAAAGCCGCCGAAGCCGAAGGAAATGCCATCAAAATTTCTGCGGAAGCCGAGCGCGAGGCGGCCCGGATGCGTGGGCAGGCGGTTGCGTTGTTCCGCGAAGAGGTGGCAAAAGGCATGAGCCAAGCCGCAAAAGAAATGAACGACGCCAATTTGGACACGTCGGTCATCCTGTTTTCGATGTGGACGGAAGCGTTGAAAAATTTTACGGAGCACGGAAAAGGGAACATCATTTTCCTCGACGGCTCGGTGGACGGAATGCAAAAAACGTTGAAAGAATTGATGGCTTTGAACCAGTTGGATTTGTCGGGCAAGAAACCATAGATTTTTTTTGCCACAAAGACACATCAGGAAACATAAGTCTTGATTTACAAAACTTATGTTTTCTAATGTGCCTTTGTGGTAAATTACCGTTTGATGCGATAAAAAACCGCCAACAAAACCACCAAACCCAAAGCCACCGCCAGCCCAATCCGCGTCCAAAAATCCTTTTTTGCCGAAATAATTTGCGCCAAATAAAGCGGATTTCCCTCGCCCGGCGAACCGACGCCGCGCCGCACATTCCAATTCGCAGCATTCGCATTGTCCAAATTTTGAAACATCAAATCAATCGAAAACGGCTCGTCGAGCGGCTCGACGCGGTATCGAACACTGTCCACCGCCGAGCCGTCGGCGGCAAAAATGGCGAGTCGCTCGGTCGCTCGGTCGAAACCAAAACCGAGGTTGCCGATCACGTTTTTTACCTGCGGAAATAAACTTCGGAACGCTGCCGAATCTTGGCAAACCACCAAATATTGGTCAGGCGCGAGGGTAAAATTCCCAAACGAATATTCATTTTTCGAATCCGTCAAACTCCAACCTTCAAGGTGAATTGGCTGGCCGGAATTGTTAAAAATCTCTGCCCAATCACCCGTGACTTTATTGTAAGTACAAATTTCATTGAAAAAAATCTGGTCGTGCAGCGGGTGTTCGAATGGCGAAAATTTAGGGCGAATCTGCAAAGTTTGCTGCCCGCGCAAGTTCAATTGAATCACCCGACCGTCGGCATCCACGCCTTCCCAACCCTCAAATTTGAACCCAAAATCGGGCGTGGCTTGCAGCCGGACGGGTATTTTTTCAAAATATTGACCCTCAAAAACTTCCCCTTTTTTGGTTTGCAAAATGCGGTTTATCCAAACCGAGCCGCCGGGGCTGGGCAAAATTTCCAGCCCCGCGAGTTCGCCCAAATCAAAAGTTTTGGCAAAAACCTGTTGCAAAAACTGGGGACGTTTTTCGGCAAATTCTTTCAAAATATCGAGGTGATTCACCCATTCCTTTTCCGAAAGTTGCCAGCGGGCGAGGTGTCGGGGCATTTCTGGGAGCAAGATTTTTTCAAAAAAACCGATTTTCGAAAGCACGTTTTCGGTCGAGAAATCGGTGTTCAACCGGTCGGCCATCCGGGTTGCAAACATTTCTCGAAACTGGTCATTTTTCAATAAATTCCTGAGTAAAAACGTGCTCCACGGCGGGTTTGGCCAGTCCGGGCCGTTCGGTTCGAGCGCAAAATCGAGGGTGTTGTGCTGCCATGCCTTCGAATTGTACAGCCCAAAACCCCAGTCGGTGTCGAACAGAATCCAACGCCAGCGAGCCTCCGGGCGATGCGCCCGCCAATATCTGATGTTGCCGCCGCCGTCCGTGTTGTCGCAATAAATTTGGGCAATTTGGTAATCAATAAAATTGGAAACGTCCATTTCCGAGCGGACTCGGGCGAAGTTTTCAGGGTCGGCGAGGTCGTGATTTTCGATGAAATTCAATAGTTTTTGATACCGCCGTGCCGAGCCGTCGCGCACCGTGTTCCGGTGTTCCAAAAGGTCGAGCGAATCTTTGTCCACGTCCGTGTGGTCTTGTAAAAACCGGCCGTTTATTTTTTCACGGATGTGGTAAATGCCCCAATATTTCCCGTTCAAAAAAAGCAGCGCGGGACGGAAATCTTGTGTTTCGATGTCCCACCCTGCCGTCAGCGAAGTCATCAATTCGTCCCGAAAATGTGCGCCGAGGCAATCCGAACCGCCGTTCCGCAGCACGAGATATTTGTGTTTTTTGAAATCGCCTTTTCCAAAAATTTTGTGTTTGAAAAATTTCTTCCCGTACTTTTTTCGGGCGACGAGCACGATGCTTTTTTGTGGAAAAATGCGCGAATAGCCCCCGAAAATCCGAAAACCTGCGGGCGAATTGTGCACCTGCTTTTTGTCCATTTCGAAAATTTCGACGTTGCAGCCGTACTCTTTTCGGCTCCAAAAATTCGCCCCCGGCGCGTTCGGCACACTGACATCGGCGTTCATTCCTGCTTTCATCAACCCGCGTTCGGGGTCAAAAAGCAAGGCCGGAGCGATGGATACGGAGACAATTGGCAGGTTGGTCGCCGGCTCACCGATGAAAAAAGTTTGGGTAAAAATCTGGCTTTGCCACTCGCCGCGGACGGCCATCGCGCGGACGACTGTTGTTTTTTCCAAAAAAATCGCGCTACCGTTGAACCGTTGCGATTTTTGGGTCGGGCGGTTTCCGTCGGTCGTGAAATAAATTTTCGCGCCGTCGGCCAATAAATTTAAGGAAATGGGCTGCTCGAAAAACCCGCCGGGGCTCGAAAATTGGACGGCCAAGGGTTTTTCTTCCGGCGTTTCGATTTGAGAAAACGCGCCGGTTGCGAGCAAATTGAAAAGTAAAACGAGGAGTGCTAGTGCTTTCTTCATGTAGTTTGTGTAGCGAATGTGGGGCAAAAGTAGTGTGGAATTTGTGTTTTTCAGCGTTTTCTAATTTTTCATAGGTTAGGTGAACCTAAATTTTACAAGCCGCAGAGCGGCGAAATATTTGTAGAACTTGGCAAAAAAAACGTGAATTAAAGGTGCAGCGCACCGAAATATCGCGGTGCGCTGCACCTTCAAAAAAAATTACCCCATCCAGTTTCTACAAATATTTGGGTGCGCTGCACCTAGTTTTCCACATAACTTAGATTTAGGAGCGTTTAACCTGAATTTTTCACAACAGGTCATTTTAGTCTTTTGGATTCGCCTCTCCGTCAATTTCTCTTTTGTAAATCAAAATCAATCCATTTTTATTTTTTAAACAAGTTGGCATTTTGCTCGTGTCAATCAAAGTGTGGGCAATTTGCAACCGTTTCAAATTTTCCAATTCGCAAATCCTATTTGGCAGTTTCTTGAAATCCATGCAAAACAAAAGCGTGAGGTCTTCGAGATTTTTTAAATCTCCAATTTCTTCGGGTAACGACTCCAAAAATCCATGCTGAAAATCAAGGCTTTCCAATTTTGTCAATTTGGCAATTTCTTTCGGAACTGTTTTGAAACCCCGCATTCCAAGCCACAAAAACCGCAAGTTTTTAAATTTTAAAACCTCGATTGGAAATCTTTGGTTATTCCCATCATCATAAAGTTGAAGAAAAAGAACACTGTCGATGTGTACCAAAACTTTTTTTTGAGAGACATCTAAAAGCCAGACACGACCATTTTTATCGGGAATGCAGATTTCAGGTTTTTCCAAATAGTAAAATGTACTGTCAATATTTTCAACTTTTGACTCAGCCACCGTTTCTATTTTTGGTTTTTCAACCATGGTAATTTTTGAATTTGATGTTTCGCAATTTGAAAAAACAAAACTCAAAATTGAGATTGAAATAATGGAAATGAAATTGAAAGGCATTTGGATGAAATTTTTTGCGGAAAAAATTGATTGAAAAATTATTGTCTTCGATTATTTACTTTCTGTTTTTCCATTGATTTTTTCGAGGATTTGCGTTTTGTTTCTTGCCCACCAACCACGGTTGATGTCTTCGGCAACTTCCATAATTGATTCATCAAAATCAACTCGGTGCGCCAGATATTCCAGGTGAATCAAGCGAATGGCTTTGAGCAAAGATTTGCTGTCAATTCCCTTTTTTGGAATTGTAAATTGAATGGCATTGGCCGATTCTGAAATTTGAATTGCATCCATCTTTGATAATTTTTTTACAAAAGTAGGTTTTTCGACTTTGGCAAAACAAGTTTTTAAGCCGTCAATTCTTGCCTATAAATTTTCAACCGCACCCGTTTTTCCTTTTTTGTCAAGGCAAAATCTTCAAAAACCAGCGAAACGCCGGGCAGTCGCTCGACCTCCGGGCGTTTGTGCGGCGTCAAAATAACGAGCGTCGGCGCGGCCTGAAAAAGTTGCCAAACGACGGAAAACAAATCTTTTTCCGGGCAAAGATGCAGAGCAAACGAACTGACGACGGTCGAGTATTTTCCCAAATCCGCGCCGCGCAAAACTTCTTCAAACCCAAAACGCAAGCACGGCAGACCCGTGTTTTTTTCAAAAAGTGAAAATGTAAACGGATCGCAACCCGTGATTTTTTCGACGCCCAATTTTTGCAAAATCCCGGCCACTTCTCCCCCGCCCGCCCCAAAATCCAAAACGCCGCCGGAGCAATCGAAACGGTCAAAATTTTTTTCCAACAAAGATTTTATCTCCCGAAAATGCGGGTTTTGGTACTCGCCGCCGTGCTGTCGGTAGTAATTTTCTGCTCCAAATGCTTCATAGAGATTTCTGATTTTCATTTTTTGAAATTGAACACTGATTGGACTGATTTTTTCGGTAAAAATATCTGTGAAAATCAGTCCAATCAGTCCAATCAGTATTCAATTTCAAAATTTATGATTTTGAAAACACAAAATCTTGCGCCACCTTCGTCAAAAATTAGTTAAAACGAAAAGGTCGTTGCAACCGCTTTTTCATTTTCTCACCCAATCATTTAAACTAAAATTTTTAAAAAAGTAAAAGATGAAAGTATTGAAAATCAAAACGTTGTGCCTCGTGCTCGCCTTGATTTTTGGCGGCTCGGAGGCCGTTTCAGCCATTCCGCCTTCGGGTGGTCTCACCCTGAATTACCTGACGGACAACACCGATTTTTTTGGCAAACCCAAAAAGAAAAAAAAGAAAAAAAAGAAAAAAGACGAGGAAGCCGATGCCGAAAAAGTGCCGTTCAAACAAAAACTTTGGTACGGCGGCGGTGTGAATTTGGGTTTTAATAGCTTTAACGGTGTGTCTGTTTTTTCGATTGGCGTTTCGCCGATGGTTGGTTACAAATTTTGGGGGCCACTTTCAGTCGGGCCTCGCCTCGGGGTGAATTACACTTCGTACAAAGAAACGGGGTTCAAAGCACTCGGTTTGGTGGATTGGGAAGCGGGGCTTTTCCTGCGTTCCAAAATTTGGGGACCGATTTTCGCGCACGCCGAGATTTCGAATGAATGGATTCAGCGGCCTGTTGATTATGATTACCCAAACCGTAAAATTTTGAAAGAAACGTACACCCGCGCCAATCAATATGTCGGTTTGGGCTACAACAACGGCGATGGCGGGGGCGGTTATGAACTTTTGGTGCTGTACAATTTTGCGGTCGCAGGCGATGCGTCGAGCGATGAAAACCCGCTGGGTTTGCGGATTGGGTTTACTTGGAAGTTTTGATTGGAAGTTTTTGCTGAAATAAAAAGGTCATCTCAACGGATTGTTGGGATGACCTTTTTTTTGAGTATCTGAACCTCAATTGTCCAAATTATTACCGTTTTGTTTTGCCAAAATTGGGAGTTTTCTAACCCGCATTTTGTGTTCATCCACGACGACAAACGCGCCGGCGTTCAAAACCGTAGCCAAGTCTTTCAGATGTGTTTCCAAAAATAGAAACAAGTTTTTAGCAGAACTTTTTTTCCAACGAAATAGAATTACCGAAGGCCGATTTTTGCCCGACAAGGCCAGAATTGTTCCGAAATCGGTGTCGTGAGTAATAATTACCTCGTCCGACGTGGCTGCAAATGCTGCGATTTTGAAATCCGGCGTGTTGTTATACCCGATTTCAAAAACATGGCGAGCCGCGTAACCCAAATTTTTCAGCATCAAAGCAAGCGACGGCGGCACATTTTCATCCAGTAAAAATTTCATCAGGCAGCTTTTTCGAGGGGAATCAATTCATCGCCCATCATCATCGAAGAAAAAGCGAGCGATTGTTGGACATCTTCCTTTGTCAACCAATGGAATTCCTGCAAAAATTCATCGGTAGTCATGCCGCCCGCCAGATAAGCCAACACCGACGAAACCGAAATCCGGGTGCCTTTGATGCGCGGTTTGCCGTTGCAGATGTCGGGGCTGGTTACAATCCGGTCGAAGCCGGGAAAAGCATATTCCATAAAATGATTTTTTTGAAAGTTGAAAATTTGCACAAAATTACATAAAAAAACTCCTGTTTTCGTGGAAAAACAGGAGTTTTAAGATGGGTTGGTTATCAAAATATCTTATTTCAACAACGTAACATTCCCTTTGTCAAAATACTCCGCCCCCCCGATGCAATTGATTTTCAAAACCCAACCGTACGCATCCGGGTTCGATTGCCGGTTTTTGTACGTCCCGTCCCAACCTAAATCTGCCGGGTTTTCGGTTTCAAACATCAACTCGCCCCAGCGGTCATACACCGCGAAATACAGTTTTTCAATCACATTCGCAGCCCGAACCATGAAACGGTCGTTTTTGTCGTCGCCGTTTGGTGTGAACGCGAGCGGCACGAAAATGAACGGTTTTGCACATTGCACATTTATCAATTCAACTTCCACCGTCGCCACCGCCGAGCAGCCGAGAGCATCCGTGACCGTCACCATGTAATTTGTGGTTTCGGTCGGCGTGGCCGTCGGATTTTTGGAAGTCATGTCATCCAAACTGCTCGACGGCGACCAAGAATAGGTGTAATTTCCACCGCCCGTCGGATTTGCCGTCAAAATCGTGGACTCGCCGGGGCACAAACTGTCTTTCGCTGTCGTCGCCGAAACGGCCAAAACCACCACATTTATTTTGAAAACCGCTGTGTCGCCGCAGCCAAATTGATTGACCACAAAACCTATAAATTGAATGTCCTGCGTCGGATTGACCACCGGATTTGCAGTGTTTCCGAGGTCGGGCGACCAAGAATAAGTCAGTTGGTCGCCGGGCAGCGCGTCGGTTTTCAATTCCAAAACCGTGGACATTCCGAGGCAAATCATTTTGTCCAAATTTCCAGATTTATCAATTTCGAGGCTGCCGTTGTTCAATAAAACTACGCCCGTCGCCGTGCAATCTCCACCCGTCGTCGTGCGGACGTAATATTTTCCGTCGCGGACGGGCGTGACTTGCAGCGAAGTCCCGGTGGCGATAATTGGGTTAAATGTTGGGCTGGTCGACCATTCAAAAACCGTCCCGTTGCCCGAAACTGAAAGTGTCACGGGGCTGTCCGAGCAAACATTTTGGGCAGTCGGCACCGTCAAAGTTGCTGCCGGCGATGGCGTAACTTCCACAGTGTCAGTGATTTGGCAACCGCCGAGCGAAACCAAAACCGTGTAAACCGTTTTCACCGTCGGCGAAACGGTTGGGTTTCCGAGGTTCGGATTTAAGGTTGGGTCGGCAGGCGAGGCCGTCCAAAAATATTGATAATTCGAACCAAACGCCTCGTTCAACTGCACGCTGTCGGGCTGGCAAAATGATTTTTTATCCTCAAAATTGTCGGTGATAAAATGGTACGGAACGCTCGCCGTGTCGGCATCGAAACAACCATTTTCATCAATCACGTTCAAAATAAAAGTGCCGGGACCAGCCTCCGTGAAAGTCACCGTCGGATTTTGGGAAGTCGAAGTTTGGCCTGACGGCAAAAATTTCCACGACCACTGGATGTTCGGGTTCGAGTGCAACGTGCTGTCCGAAAACTGGAAAACAGCGGCATCGCGGCAATCTTTCAAATCAAAACCAAAATTGGCAGCGACCGCAGCCGTCGAAGCAACGACAATCAAAGTATCAAAAAATGCCACGCAAGTTTCCGTCGCTTGAAAAGTCACGAGGTAAGTTCCGGCGGCCAAATAGGTGTGCGTCGGGTCGGGCAAATTCGAAGTTTGGCCATCGCCAAAATTCCAGGTTCCGGTAAAATTAGAAGTATTTTCAAAACCAACCACCCTGCCGTTGCACAAATCTGCCTTGATTTTTCCATCCAAACTTTCGCCGGGCGTGAAAATTATAGGGATAATCATCTCGTCTTTGCAGCCAAATTGGTTGGTCGCCACGACTTTGACCGTGAAATTTCCGGTGCCGCCGGTCACCGTGACGACTGCTGCGTTGTTTGGCGAAATCACCAATTTTGGGTCGGAACTCGTCCAAACGTAGGTCAAAACATCGCCGGGATGCCCATTATTTACCGAAATCACGATGTCCGTATTTTCGCAAGCCGGGTCGGGCATGGTCGAAACTGAAATTTCCGCGCTCCGGTTTTCAACAATAACCTGCTCGGAAACCGTGCAACCATCTGAATTGGTGGCGATAACCGTGAGATTTATGGAATCGGCAGGATTCACAGAAATTTGATTCCCAGTAAGTATAATATCCCAATTTATCCATTGAAAATTAACCGGAACTGTCGCAGTCGCAGTCAAAAGGTGGCCTTTTTTGCACAAATCCATATCCCAATCCACCTCCATCGAAAACGGCGGCGAAAATTTTACGGGCACGTCCACCTTTTTTTCGCAGCCGTTATTTTTAACTGTCAAAACATAAGTCGTGTTTCCAGTCACCGTGACTTTTACAGTTTGGCCATTATTTGAAATGTCCAAACCAGTCGTCGGCGACCATTCATAAATATAATTTGGGTCGCCTGTCACCAAAATATCCACCGGCGCACCGGCGCAGGAAACAACCGGGAGATTTACGTTAAATGAAATGTTGGGTTCGTTCGATTCGATGGTTGCGGTGGCCGAGGATTTGCAATTTTTTGCATCGGTGACGGTCACGGTGTACGTTCCGGGAGCGAGATTTGTCAAAACCTGCGCCATCGAGCCGCCCGGATTCCACAAATAAGTGACCGGCGCAGCCCCGCCCGAGGAAATCGCTGTGGCCGAGCCGGTCGGGTTTCCGAAACAATCGGCGTCGGTTTCGAGGACGGCGGCGGCCAAAGTATTTAAATCTTCAATCGAAAATGGTTTTGAAATAATGTCTTCGCAGCCCGCCGCCGAGGTCACCGTCAATTTGACCGTGCCGGTTTCATCGGGCTGGAACGAGATGTTTCCGGGGTTTTGGACATTTGAAATGTTGTTCCCGTTCGACCAATTTATTTCCCATTTCCAAGTCGAAATGGTCGCGGACGAGGTGGAATTGTCCAAAAAATTGACCAAAACCTGCCCGTTTGCAAGGCATTGCACCAAACTGAAATTCAAATCAGCGGTTAAATCCGAGTTCGATTCGATGGTTGCAGATGCTGTGGATTTGCAATTTTTCGCATCCGAAACCGTCACCGTGTAATTTCCAGCGGGCAAATTTGTCAAATTTTGACCCGTCGCGCCGCCCGGATTCCACAAAAATGATAACGGCGAAGCACCGCCAGAAACAATCGCCGAAGCCGCGCCCGTCGGATTTCCGTTGCAATCGGCATCCGTTGCGTTCACCGCGACGGCCAAATTATTTAAATTTTCAATCGAAAATGGTTTTGAAATAATGTCCTCGCAGCCTGCCGCAGTTTTGACCGTCAATTTGACCGTGCCGGTTTCGTTGGGCTGGAACGAGATATTTCCGGGATTTTGGACATTTGAAATGTTGTTTCCGTTCGACCAGTTTATTTCCCATTTCCAAGTTGAAATGGTCGCGGACGAGGTAGAATTGTCCGAAAAATTGACCAAAACCTGCCCATTTACAAGGCATTGCACCAAACTGAAATTCAAATCGGCTTTCAAATCCGAGTTCGCTTCGATGTTTGCGGAGGCTGTGGATTTGCAATTTTTCGAATCCGAAACCGTCACTGTGTAATTTCCAGCGGGCAAATTTGTCAAATTTTGACCCGTCGCGCCGCCCGGATTCCACAAAAATGAAAACGGCGAAACGCCGCCAGAAACAACCGCCGAAGCCGCGCCCGTTGCATTTCCAGCGCAATCCGCGTTCGTGCCGTTGACCGTGACTTTCAAATTATTCAAATCTTCCGCCGAAAATGGTTTTGAAATAAAATCCGTGCAGCCCGCCGCCGAGGTGACCGTGAGTTGCGCAGTGCCAGTTTCGTTGGCGGGAAAAGTCAAATTTCCGGGGTTTTGGTTCGTGGATTGGCTCGTGCCGGACGACCAAACGATGTTCCAATTCCAACTGGAAATCGCGCTCGACGGGTCGGACGAGGCATCCGAAAAACTGACAACCACTTGATTGCCAAGACATTCCACCAAATTGATGTTCAAATTCGCGTCCAAATCCGACAACGCATCAATGTCCGCCACGCCGACCGCCGTGCAACCCACCGCATCCGTCACCGAAAGCAAATACGCCCCGGCGGTCAGGCCAGAAATCTGGTCGCCAGTGACGGTCGAGCCATTTTGCAAAGTCCAGACGTAATTATATGGTGCAGTTCCCATCGTCGCGACCGCCGTCGCCGTGCCGGTCGGGTTGTTCGCGCATTGCACATCGGTATCGGTCACCGTGACTTCGACTTGGTTGTGCGCGCCGACTTGCGCGGTCGCCGAACCGACACAGCCCGTTGCGTTGTCGGTCACGGTGACTGAAATCGTTTGCCCGGCAGCCAAATTGTTCAACTGCGAAACGGGCGGCGCGCCCGGAATACTCCATTGATAAGTCAAATTTCCGCCGGGCGGATTGACGACCGCAGTGGCCGTCGCGTTCGCCACGCCGGGACATTGGGCAGACGAAATTTGAATATTTACATCCAAACCGTTGGACAAATCCACCGTGATTGGTTTGTCTTTTTGGCAACCCGCCGCATCGGTCACTTGCACGTAATACGTTCCTGCTGAGACGTTTGTGAGTGTTTGGCCGGTTTGGCCGTTTGACCAGAGATAAGTAAAGGGCGGCGTTCCGCCAGTCGCTTCGACTTTCACCGTGCCGGTCGCACCGCCGCACGCGCCGCTCGAACTGATGATGGAAATGACGATTTCCGGGGGTTCGTAAACGTAGGCGGAGTCCGATTTTTGGCAACCGTTTCCGTCGGTCACGGTGACGCTGTACCAACCGGGCGGCAGGTTTTCGATGATGCCGGTCGTCGCGCCGGTGCTCCACAAATATGTAAAATCGCCCACGCCGCCGGACACGACTGCCGCCACAGAGCCGTCGCAAAACATAAAACAGGGGATGTCGTCCACCACCAAAGTGAGCGAAATCGGCGGGTTGTCGTACAAAATCACGTGGTCAATTTTCGAGCAGCCCGTCGCGTCGGTGATGGTGATGTCGTAATCGCCCGCCGGGATGTTGATTAAATTTTGGTTGGCGAGGCCGTTTTCCCAGACAAAATTGAACGGCGGATAATTTCCATAAACCTGCACTTCGATTTTGCCGTCGGTGCCGCCGTTGCATTTTGGCGAAGTGCGCGTCGGGACGAGCAAAATGTCGCTGCCCGCCGAAACCGTCGCCGATTTGACGGCAGAACAGCCCTGCGCGTCGGTGACGGTCACGAGGTACGAACCGGCCGTGACGTTTGGCAAAATCGCGGTCGTCGCGCCGGTGTTCCAGAGAAATTGGAATCCGCCGGGGGGCGGAGTGCCGCCCGTCGCCGAGGCGACGAGGTTGCCGGACGCGCCGAGGCAGGCGAAACCGGGCGATTGGATGTCGGCCACGAGCAAATTGGGCTGGGTCAAAACGACCGAGCCGCTGGCCGTCGCGCCGCCCGCATCAATCACGGTGACAGAATGGCTGCCCACCGCGAGGCCGAAATTGGTCGCGCCGTGCTGGTTGTTGTCCCAATTGTAGGTGTACGGCTCGACGCCGCCCGTCGCAAGGACGGTGGCCGTGCCGTTGGTGTAGCCAAAACACGTTGGGTTGACTTGTGAAAAAGTCAAGGTCAGGGCGACTGGGTGGTGGTTTTCGGCGGTTGCCGAAAAAAGGATTAGCCAGCCGAGGAAGGAAAGTATGTACTTTTTCATGTTGAAAAATGTATTGTCGTTGAAAATTGGGGGGTGGTTTGTTTTTGAGTTTTAGATTTGGAAACTTTATTTCTCAAATTTACTTTTGTGCCATAATGCTTGGAACAGCCTCTTATTCCCGGTGAATAAAGTAACCAAGTGGAGAGCCTTGACTTATAAAAGTTGAGGCTCTCCTTATTTATCCTTTATTTGGTTACTTTACAATTATTTGTCCTGTTTTAATTACTTCACTTAATTCAATAATAGGAGGAAAGATATCTTCGGTGTATCTATTTCTATCAATATTATTGACCCAACAAATAATCAAATGGCATTTTTCATAGGACATTAAATGTTCGATATAACTTGAACTATAAAATTCAAATTCTACAAGCACCTTATAATTTACAGTTTTATAAGAACCTATTTCGGTATTAAAATGAATGCAAGCATCTGGAAATTTACTTCTAACAAATTCAAATTGAGAAAATGTCCCGTTTCTATAATGTCCATCCAATTTAAATGTAAAGGGAACTTCTTCGAGCAAGGGAAGCAATAAGCAAAATAAAGCAACAGTCCCTTGTTCATCAATTGGCTCAAATGCAAGCCAACGTTCGAGTTTATCAAACTTTGTATTTTTTAAAACCTCGCCGACTTTATCTGCTCCTTTTATTCCAGTCTTTCTTTCTTTAATTTTAGTTACTTCCCATGCGATATCCCCAATTTCATCTTCTGTTGGATTATTAGTTCTATTAATTAACCCAATCGTTGCTTTAATGCTTTCAGCCGAAAACATTCTTTCCTTTTCATTTTTGTCACCATTTTCTAAATATTGTCGTTGTAATTTATTAAACACTTTTACAGCACTTTTCCTAATAGTTTTATCTGGAATTCTGGTTAGTTCTTTGAGATGTGTAAATAACAAATCTCCAATATCCTCAAAGGAAAAGGATTTGAAAATTTTGATGTAAATACTAATCGTCTGCTCGGTCTTATTGAATTCCCCATTTGTGAACTCTCCGAAATCTGTATAATTCTTTTTCGGGAAATCCTTAAAAGTGCCATTTTCATAAATTTGCGATGCTGTTTGGCCAATCTGCCAAGCAATTTTTCCAGTATCTTCTGCTTTCGACAAAAGTTTTTTGAGTTGGTCTGTATCTGATAAAATATTGGCCATTTCGTTTTGAATTGAATTGGTTAAAAATTTAAAGTTGATTTTTTCTAAAATTTAGCCCTCACATAAAATGTCAAATTCCTAATTCTTAAACTCCCGCACCAACCGAATCTCCAAAATCTCCGCCCTTCTCTCCTTCGAAGCATCCACAGAATAAATCGACAGCCGCCGGTCGCGCGGATTATCTGGCACATTCGGCGGGGCGAGCGTTTCGCCGAACGGCACATTCGTCACCGCCAACTGCCCAGAAATCAAATATGGGTTAAAAATGCCGCCTTTCGCTTTCCGGAAATAATTCAAAACCGAAGCAATCCGCCGTTTGGTCAGTGCCAAATTGTACGCCGGACTCGACAACGGGCTGGCAAAACCTTTCACCATGATTTCCACGCGGTAGCCATTTTCCATGAAAAGACCGAGGTTTTCAGCGAAATTGTCCAATTTCAGGTAGCCGCCCGTCACGTCGTCGTTGAAAAAATTGTCCAACCGAGCCGTCGCGTCCGCTTTTTTCTCCGCCGACAAACCTGCCGTGAAAGTCGAAATGAAAGTCCCTTTTCGGGCGACATAACTATGATACGTCTGGTCGTAGGCTTGCAGCGTCGTTTCTTTTCGGGTGTTCCGGTCGGGCTGGTCGTTGTCAAAATAGAGCGCGACGGGCAAAAAATTGTTCAGCGAACTCGGCGTGAGGAACAGGTTTTTGGTCAGTTTCACGCCCGGTTTCAGTTCGCCAGCCACCACCATCACCGTGTCGGGGAAAAATTTGTCCTTCGTCCCGATAATCATGTACTGCGATTCGAGGCGCACGGCGAGGTCGGTTTCGTTGCCGGTGCCCGTGTTTTTTTCGTCCTTTTCTTTGACCGGCACTTTGTCTTTCATCTCAATCAAACGAATCGAAACACCGGGCAGCGGGTTTTTGTGAAATTGGTTGAACGTCCGCACATTCAATGCAAAATCGGTCGGTTCGAGGTACAATTTGGCCACAAATTTCCGGTCGAGCGGCAGTTCGCTGGTCGTTACCAAAACCGTGTCCGCCCGGTAGCCTTCTTTCGAGGCGATGACTTGGTAGATTTTATCGCGTTTTGCTTCAAATTCCGCCCGGTTCGTGTCGCCCGAATATTGCGAAAACGGCGGGTTCGTCGAGGTCTTTTCGGTCACCGTGAAAACCACTTCGCTGAGCGGGTCGCGGGTAATTTTGGAAAACGAAAGTGCCTCCATTTTCAAAGCCAAATACTCCGCTTTGTAAATATCGTAGCAGCACGCGTCCTCGGTAATCGGCGTCGCGCCCTGTCGATTTGATGAAAAATACGCCCAATCGTCCCCCTGCATCGCAAAATAGATGTCGTTGTAACTCGAATTGAACGGCACATCGAGGTGCTGCACCGAGTCGAATTTGCCCGCGTTCAAAGCACTTTTGTAAATATCAAAACCGCCGAGCGACCGCCGACCCGTCGTTGAAAAATACAAAATATGCGTCCGCGAGTCAAAAAACGGGGTGATGTCGTCCTCCGGCGTGTTGATTTCAGTCAAGTTTTCGGGCACGGAAAACAGGCCGTCCGCCGTCATTTTTGATTTCCAAATGTCCATCCCGCCTTTTCCGCCGGGGCGGTTGCTGACAAAATACAAAACCAACGAGCCGTCCGTCTCGCCTGGGGCGAGACCAAAATTGGGCTGCGTCGTCGTCGAATCTTTAAAATTGATGATATCGGGCAGGCGAACGCCGGTCAGCCATTCTTTCTCAAATTTTTTGCTCAAAAACAGTTCGCAGTTGATTTTCACCTCGCCCACATAATCGCATTGATTGAAAATCATCCATTCGCCGTCGGGGCTGAAAGCGGTGTGCGCCGTGTGGCGGTCGGGCAAATTCATCGGCGAAATGGCAGGTTCGCGGCCATCCATACTTTCCATGATTTTGATGACCGGGCGCACGGGTCTCGTCTTAGACGAGATGTCTTTCCAATCAATCACCCGAAAAGAGGAATAAAACATCGTGTCCCCGCGCTGCACCGCGCCAAATTCAGATTCCGCGGTGTTGATTTTGTTGTCCAGTATTCGGTTCAAAATCACGCCCGCGTCGGGGTTGCTGAACTGTTCCATCGCCCAAATGCACTCGTCAAGTTCGGTTTTTGCTTCTTCCAACATTTTGGCGTCGGCGTTCGTCATCGCGACGAATTGTTTAAAATGTTGGTACGCCGGGTCGTATTTTCCTTGCATTTTTTCGACAGCGGCGAGCCAAAAAATGGCGGCTGGAAATTTTTTCTCGGCATCCAACGAGGCCACATTCCGGTAGGCATCGCCCGCCGATTCGAACGCCCCAAATTGCCGCGCCGATTCGGCATATTTAAAAATGACGGCCACGTTGTTTTCCTCGGCCAACAGGACGTTGCCGTAATACCGCATGGCCGAGTAAAAATCTTTATTTTCAAAAGATTTGTCACCTGCTTTTTCAAACGCCTGCGGCGATGGGCCGTAAACCGTTTGATTATCGAAAGCACGTTTCGGCTGTTCGACTTTTGTGTTTGGCAAAGGCATGGGCGATTGCGCCGTCGAAACGGACACAAAAATCCCGATTTGAAAAAGCAGGATTAAAATTGAAACAGAGTAGTTACGCATAGTGGTAAAGGGAAAAAAATGGTTTTGGAGAAATGGGGGGGCAGTGCGAACACTCATTCTTCTCTTACCTTTTTAAATAATTTGCTGTCTTTCAAATCCACCCCATGAATTTCCACCCGGCGTTCGAGCGATGCTTCGACACTGTAAACAGAGCCTTTTTCATCGGAAATGACATCGGAAATGTTCTTTCCGCGTGCCGCCGCCTCGCCTTGTGGGACTTCTTCGATGGACAATTTTTTGTCGGTCAGATATTTCAGGAGCACCCCATTTTGAAATTTCTCAAAATGGTTTTTCACGCTCCAAATTCGTCGGGAGGTCAAGTTTCTATTGTAATCGTCATTTGCGCGGGGGGAAGCAAAACCTGTAATTTGGATTTTCACTGAGCCGCCGGCGTCCAAATGCGCTTTCAAAACGGTCGAAAAACGGAGCAGTTTTTCATATCCGGCCTTGACATTTTGCTCGAAAAATGCCTCAATTTTCAGTTGGGAGGAACTAGAATTGGCCGTACCGTGCATGTCAGACAAAAAATTGGACAAAAAAGCCGACTCGCGGGGGATGTATTTTTCGTAGGTTTCGTCGTAAGTTTGAGAAGTGGTGATTCGCGTAGTGCGTTTATCGGGTTCGTCGTTATCGAAGTACAAAATAACAGGCAAATATGCCGCCAAATCAAGGGGTTTGAGGTACAAGTCTTTGGTTAGGGTTTGAAAAGAAACGTTTGCCAAATCCCCATTATTGGTCGTAAAATCCACAGAATCAGGTAAATAGCCCATTTTGACTATGACCACGCGGTAGTGTTTTTCAAAATCCAAACCGTAGTTGTATTGGTTTCCGGTCAAATTTTCACCTTTTTCAAAACGCCCGGTCGGGATTTCAAAAAAGCGGATTTGCGTGCCGTTCAACGCCAATTTTGTGTTTGCCTCGAACGCCCGCGCCACCAAATTCAAACCTTTTGTCAGGTACAATTTTTTTGAAATGGTCGTCGTCGTGGACATTCCCTCGGTCGTAACTTCCACAGAATCAACGGTGTAGCCGTCTTTCATCACGACGACGCGATACCGATGGTCAAATTCCAAACCGTAGCGATAAATATTTCCCGACGGGTCGAGGTCGGTTTTTTCCAAAAGTGGCGAACTGCCGCGACCCGTCGCCAAAGTGCCGCCGGGCAAAACTTTTCCCAAATCCAAAAAACGGCAAGTCGCGCCGGGCAGCGGTTTTGAGTCGCGTTTGTCAAAAATATTGGCCACCAAATTGATGCGGTCGGGGCGCAAGAAAAGTTTTTTGACGAGCGGCGACGGCCAAATTTCGGCGGGCGTGTCGAACGAAATCGTGTCCGAGCGAAAACCTTCTTTTGACGAAACGAGGACATATTTTTTGTCCAACATGGCCGGCAAATCGGCGACCGTGCCAGCGACTTTGAATTTAAATTCTTCGTTCGACCCCGAAGTTTCGGTCAAAACCAACCGTGTTTCAGACAAAGTATCGCCTGTTTCTTCGTTGAAAGTGATGGCGATGATTTCTGGTTTTCGCAGGTCAATTTTGAAAATATCGGGGCAGCAGTATTCTTCATTTTTGTCGTTCGCCTCGGCTCGATTTGAAGAAAAATAGGCCGTTTTTTCATCGTTCGACAAAAAATAATAGGCATCGTCGTGGTCAGAATTTGTCGGAAAACCGAGATGCACGGGGGCAGCCCATTTCAAACCCCAACCGCGTGAAACAAAAATATCCTTGCCGCCGAGCGATTGATAACCGTCCGAACTGAAAAACAACGCTCCATTTTTTTGATGGTAAAATGGCGAAACTTCGTCGCCGGGCGTGTTCAGCAAAGTCAAATTGACAGGGTCGGAAAACCCACTTTCACCCAAAATCAAAGAATACCACAAATCGCGGTTGCCTTTCGAGCCGAGTCGGTCGCTCGAAAAAAAGAGGATTTCCTGTTTTCCAGCAGCATCCCAGCCCACATTTGGCTCGGTCGTCGTGTAACCGGGCGCATTTATGGCGTCGGGCAAACGAACCGCGCCGCCCCAATTTCCAGCCGACTCGCCAGAGGAGTCCCGCATTTTCATATAAATTCCGCACTGGATTTCCGCCGATTTTACATAATCGCAAACGGTGAAAAACATCAAATTTCCAGTCCGGTTGAAAGCCGTGTGCGCCGTGATTTTTTTCGCATCGTTAAAATTTGCCGTCGTAATTTCTTGATTTCCAGCGGCATCGGTCACCGAGGTTCGGATTTTGCCTTGTTTGCGGTTGGGCGTGTGATTGTCATTTTCCAATTCAAAATTGAACGAGGTAAAATACAAAGTGTCGCCCACCAAAAACGGTGCGAACTCAGATTCGGAAGAATTTACGGCTTCACCGAGACGCTCGATTTTCAGGTTTTCATCCAAATTTTGAATGACATCTTTTGCCCACCGGATGTTTTCCAAACCGCCCTGCGCCGCGTCAATTTCATCGGTCGTCGCCCCGATTTTGTCCAAAACAGAATTGTACAAACCTTCCGCGCCTGCAAAATCGCGTCGCCGGTATTTCACTTCTGCCCAATTCAAAACCTGCGCGGTGCTCAGCGAGGTTGGTTTTTTTGAAAAAATTTGTTGGAAAGCGGCGTCCGTTTTTTCGTAATTCTGGATTTTGAAAGCGGCATCGGCGTAGCCCGAAAGCGATTCGATGGACGAATCGGCCTGCACCGCGAGTTCCCAATATTTTAATGCAGAAAAATGGTCGGATTGGATGGCGGAATTGACGGCTGCCTTTTTCAAAGATGCGAGCGTCGTGCCGCGGCGGGTTTCGTCCCCAATTTTATTTACAGCGGCAGCCGACTGCCCGGCGAGGTGGAGGGTAGCCAAAAAAAAGAATGAACAGAGCGTTAGTTTTATAAAATGGTACATTAGAACTATGAACTATGAACTATGAACTATGAACTATGAACCATGAACCATGAACTATTGGGAAACCGTTCATAGTTTATAGTTCATCGTTCATTAAATGATTTGACATGCCTTAAAACTGAGCGGTTTTACCCTGTAAAGTCTGTAAATAAGCGATACTTCCGGGCCACCGCGATTGTTGGTGGCCTGTTTGAAATTGGACGAATTGATGTCGTATGAAAAACCCAATTGCCAAGTCCGGTAATGCACCTCGACGTGCGGAATGACGGCATCGGTGTAACGATGGCGAAAATCCACGCCCGCTTGCAAAGCCAATTCTTGGTACGGCTTCATATTTAAATGAAAACGCGCTCCGACGCCGGAGACGATTTCTTCGTAAGTTCCCTGTTTTTGATACAAAACTTGGCCGACCAAATCCACTTTTCGGGCAATTTGCAAACTGCCGAGGCCGTAAAAAGTCATTTTCGAGGCCAATTTGTAGTCGCCCGTTTTGTCCGACCAAAAGTTGTGGTTCGGGCGGTTGAGATGGTGCAGGCCTGCGCCGAGGTCGAGTTTCGAACGTTTCGTGGCGGATTGGGTGCGGAAATTGATGCCGCCGCTGACATCGAAATAATTCAGGCTGGTATTGTTGACCAATAAATTTTCGGTGTGGCTGGTGCCATTATCGAAAAAACAGCCATTCCATTGCTCGTCGAAACTCAGGTTTTTGGTGTTCCCAAAACTGCGCTGGCCGAACATCGGCGTGACCCCGAAAGTCAAAAAATTGTTCGCCCCGACGGGCGCGGTGTACGAAATTGGGATGCCGATTTGTAGGGAAGTGAGGTTCAGCGAACCTTGTTTGTCGTAATTCAGGAGCAGCGAACCGGTGAAAAAGCGGTCGTATTTACCTTTTTGGTGGTAAAATTTGTTCTCGACCGAGCCCGAAAACGTAGTGTACGGCACGGGAACGGTGCGCCATTGATTGCGATAATTGGCCGCAAACCGCAGGTCGCCACCAAAAACGCCCGTCTGGCCGGGGCTCAAATTCAATGGAGAGTTGCCAAACTGCGACCAATGGATATCCTGGGCGGACATTTTGGAGCAGAAAAGGAGGGCAATAATGAAGGCGAAAAACCTTGCTGGAAGTAAATTAGTAATTTTCACACGCGCCTGTTTAGGTGAAATAATCAATATTTTTAGAATGTTTGACGGTACAAATGTCGGGTAGCAAACACAAAGTCAGCAACACGGATAGCGTCGGGTATTTTACAAAGCATGATTTATAAATGGAGCAAACCGGTTAAAAAGGTAGAAAATGCAGCGCAGGCAGTAAACCGGATTAGAACGAAGAAAAGAAAACAAGTAACCAAACAGGGGAAAACACCCATTTTTTGGTATGATTCAGGGCAAAAATAGGTCAAAAATGATTGGGTTGGGATTTTTTTTCAACCTCAGTTTTTCTGAAATTGGGAAATACGGGATTTGGGGGTGGAAAAATGGGTAGGTGGCAAATGTCAATTTCGCAAAAATTATATCTGAAATCGCTTCTTGGGAAAGTGAAAACAGTGATAGTAACTTGCACTGAAATTCAATTACGCGAAACGACTTCCACCAATCCACCACGTCTTATGAATACGAACTCGGCTATCCGACCCAAAACTGTGCATTTTTTTAGAAGTGATTCTAAAAAACACGTCAAAACACAAAGTGCCGAACTCGGACAAATTTCCCCAACTTACGAATTGCTCACCCGGCAGATTCTCTTTGAAAGGATTTGTACCACTTTTATCCACCGCGCGATTACTGCCGATGAATTGAAAAGGGAACTCGAAAACCTACTGCCCGATATTTCCAATAACCGCAAGCAAAAGTTTATTTTTACTTTAATGGACAACATGGAATTGCCCTACGAATTGAGGAATGATTTTTTGGAAAACGAGTGGGGGAATTTTCAAAAAGAAATTTCCGAGAAAAGAAAAAATCAATGAAATCTGTAACCTTCCATAATTTTTGCTTGGATGCCGAACGAAAAATTAGCCAAAATTTCAAAAACAGAACTGGACATTTTTGAAGCATTGGTAAAAAGTGAACATGACATTGTAGGCTTGATTGCTTTTGCACTTTATAAAAGAAGCGAGTTTCAATACATTGCCCGATTTTATGCAGAACATGGCAATGACCCCGACGAAAATGCCATTTCCAACCATCGGGTTGAACTGTTTCCCAATTTAAATTTCTATTTTCGGAAGAAAGCAGACCACTTGGCACAAAGTGTTTCCCAGATTGAAAATGTGGCTGAAATAGTTGAATCGCTTCAAAAAGAACAAACCGAAGCACTTTCAGCGGTTTCAAATTTACAAGAAACCCTCAAAGCTGTCCACTCAAAAGTCCACGAGAAAAGGCGAAACTGGTTGTTCAATACTGGAAAAAAATAAACCCGGAGCGCGACTTGCACTCCGGGTTTTTATTTTTTCAGTTAAAAACCACCACCCGTTTCACCACCCGAGAACTGCCGATTTTCAAATTGACAAAATGTAGCCCCGCGCCTAAACCACTGATTTTCAGCGAATTGGACGAGTTTTGAAAATTTTTCGGGTCGAAAGTCCTTTCCAAAATGCCGAGGCTGTTCGTGATTTCGACCACAAAATTTGCGTCAGTTTGGACATCAATTTTTAGGTTGAAATGTCCCCGGTTCGGGTTTGGCAAGACTTCCATTTGAACGAGCGGCGGCAGTCCCGGCTCGTTTTCGGACACGATATTTTCCAAAACGATGGTGAAAATTTTGCTGCAACCCAATTTGTTGGTGACCGTGCAATGGTATGTTCCCGCTGCCAAATTGGTGATTTTGACGACCGTGTCGGCGTTCGGCGTGTCCCAGAGGTAGGTAAAAGGCGCGTTCAAACCGTTGACCGAAAGTTTTATCCAGCCGTTGGCGAGGCTCGGAGATGGGTTAGAATAGGTTGCGGAAATGTTGAACAGCGCGTCTTTGATGGTCAAAATGGTATCCAAAATCACTGCCCCGCCCATTTTAATTTTCAAAGGAAATTCTCCGGCCGTCGAAAACAGCACTTCCGGCTGGTTTGAAAAACCCCAGTCGTATTCCAATTTTTCATTTTCAATAAAATTTGGGTAAACACTCGCCCAACCTTCGGGCTCAGTGGCACAAACCCCGCGTGTTTTTATTGTAAAAAGTGAATTTGAAACCCGCGTGTTGACCAAATTGGTGGGGATTTCGGGGTTGGAATCAAAGATGATTTTGGCCTGATTTGAAATTTTGGTATCCGCCGGCAGCCCTTTTTTGGGTTGGATGGCAAATTTTACAAAACCTTTTGACCGCGCAAAATCGGTGGTGCTGTCCGGCAGGGCAATGTTGGCAAATTCGATGGTCAGCAAATTGCGCTCGTCCAAGTTGATGGCCGTTGGCTGGTGGCTGTGGGCGATGATTCGCAGGGTTTTCCAATCCAAATTGATGTCCAACTTGTCGAGAATTTTTACCGAAAAAGCCGTGTCATTGCCCGTGTTTTGAAAACGGACGGTGAAGTTGAGTTCGCTGTTTTTGAAAATATAGTTTTCGGAACCCGGCTGGTCGGGAGCAATCAGTTTGTCGTTCGGATCCCAGCCGCAGCGGAGGGTTTCGTTGTAAAAACTGGTGAAAGTCGAAACGACCGCGCCCGTCGCATCAAAAACCTGCAAAATTGGCGCGAAAACAACCTGTTTCCCGATGTTCGTTGCGCCCGCGATTTTGTTGATGACCGAGATTTTTTTCAAATTCGTCGGAGGCAATTGATTGATTTTCCAAAAATAGGTGCTGCCGAAAACGGAATCCGGTTGCGGCACGGCCGCCAAAAAAGTGGCCAACGTGTCGGTGTAGTTCAGCGAAACGAGGCCGTCGAGGTAAGCCGTGCCGGAGTTTTGGACGGTCAG
This sequence comes from Saprospirales bacterium, assembly GCA_031398055.1. Lineage (GTDB taxonomy): Bacteria > Bacteroidota > Bacteroidia > Chitinophagales > Saprospiraceae > M3007. Next base: position 27,396 of record JANNMS010000247.1, read on the forward strand.
CCAAGTTGCAACTTCGCCGTTGCAGCGCGGAAAAGAAGCGGAAATGTCTATTTTACCATTCGTAAAAATAGTTTTTGGCTTCAAGCCAAAGTCAAAATGCACGGTGGTGTCGTGAGAAAAATTGAACTGGACGACGGCCGGCGTGGTAAATTCCCAATTGCTGTCGGGCAAACATTTCAACTGCGTGCCGGACGGGGCGACCGCCAAAATCGAAAAGCCGGTGCTGTCCTGCGAAAATGCCGAGTAAAAATTGGGGGTCAGTTGGACGATTTGATTGGAAAGATTGGGTTCGCCGGGGTCTTTTTGGCCGTTTTCGTTTTTGTCAAAAAACACGGAGCCGGTGGATTTAAAAAGGAATCCACCTTTCAAAAAACCTCCAAAAACGGACAAATTTCCATTGACCGTGCAGAAAAGTTCGTCCGTGCCGTCGCCGTCGAGGTCACCTTTTGCCATCGGCGAAGTGAAAGAGTAGCCGTCGCCATGAAAAATGGAGTCAATTTTGATGGTAGAACTTGGAAATTCTGGGTAAAAAGTCAGCCATTTTTCTCGGCTGGCGATGATTTCTTCTTTGCCGTTGCCATCCAAATCGAGGGACAAAAAATCAACGAACGGTGGTTTGAATGGAGGAGATAAAGTTTTTATGTAAATTTTATCCACTTCTGTCAAAACAGTTTCGCCAATGCAAATGAAAGAAGTGTAGCCGTTCAAACTGCTAATTGATTTGAGCGAAGCAATTTCCCTTTTTCCATCGAAAAAAAAGTCAAATTGCCTTAAAAATTTAACGCTTCCACTGTTTCCACTCGCGCCGGAAGGCCAAGTAAAAACTTCGGAGAGGTTTTTATTAAAACTGCCATTACCATAATTACTGATTCTGACCACATAAGATGCATTCCCGTTGCTGCCGCTTTTCCGTGAGTAGGCTACAATATCTGACCTGCCCGAAAACGAGTTGTCAAAAACACTGATATAATTGATATTTTCTTGACACTCGGCGACGATGGCATTGGCATGGTTCGATTCGTACGGAATGCTTGCCAGTTCGAAATCCATGTTGTTGCCCAAATTTTTGTACCAAATCAAAGCAATCGTGGCAGTTTGCTGGGGCAGGATATCAAAATCGCCGTCGCCGTCCAAATCTTCCACAAAAAACTCGCCGCCCGGCGCGATGAAAGTGCCGTCATTGAAATTGCTTTTGCCGTCCAAATTTTCAAACCAAAAAATCTGGTTGACCCGCGAAACGACCAAATCACGGTCGCCGTCCTTGTCAAAATCAACCGCGAAACCGCTCGACACAGCAATTGGCGGGTTCGTGGGCAGGGCGGTTTCCAGTTTTCCGTCCACATTTTCGTGCCAGCGAACTTGGCCGTCGGTGCCAAAACGCACCACGTCGTTGTCGCCGTCGCCATCGAAATCGTAAATTTCAACGGAATTGGCACTGCCGCTGCCGAGGCTGAGCGGCGGCTCCAAAATGTTTTGTCCAAATGAAAAATCGAGGGAAAAAAGCAGGGCGAGGCTGGCGAGGAAAAAGGATTTTTTCGCGGGCGAGGTGGTAAAATTGATGGAAATCATTTCCTGAAATTTTTGATGGTTGGAAGTTGTGTGCCGAGACGGTGGTAAAGTTAAATTGGGAATATTTTGGATTTTGAAAAAATTGAAATTTCAGGTTTGATTTTTTGTAAAAAAACAAAACCCGGAGCGCGGTGAGCACTCCGGGTTTTTATTTTTAAAAGGAAGATCAATTTTCAGAAACCTGCAATTTCTCGCAGCATTCCTAATTTTCAATTCTTAATTCCTAATTTATTTGCCTGTTCCTTTCGCTTTTTCAATCACCTTCAAAGCGATCGCTGCCGGGGCAGGTGCAAAATGGCTAAATTCCATCGTCGAAGACGCGCGACCGGAAGTCAAAGTACGCAGTGAAGTAACATAACCGAACATTTCCGAAAGCGGCACATCAGCCTGAATCGAAATTGCACCGCCGGGGCGGCTGTCTTGGCCTTTCGGCAAACCACGACGGCGGTTCAAATCGCCGATCACCGAACCGACATATTCGTCAGGCGTGACCACTTCGAGTTTCATGATCGGCTCCATGAGTTGCGGATTGGTCGAACGAGCAGCGGCGCGGAAACCCTCTTTTGCACAAAGTTCAAAAGCGATCGGTTTTGAGTCAACGGAGTGCATGCCGCCGTCGATCACTTTCACCCGCATCGAATCAATGTTGTAACCGGCCAAAATACCGCTGGTCATCATTTGGGTAAAACCGTCGGTGATTGGTTTTTGGTAGTTTTTGTCAATCGCACCGCCGACGATACCCCAAATAAACTGTAATTTTTTCTTGCCGTTTTTGTAATCGTCGCTGTCCAAAAATTCTTGGTCGGCTGGGCCGAGTTCAAATTCCATGTCGGCAAAAAGGCCTGAACCGCCCGATTGTTTTTTCAAACGCTCGCGGTGGGTGACTTTTTTTGTCAAGTTTTCTTTGTAATTCACCATCGGTTCGCCCTGGTTGCACTCCACTTTGAACTCGCGGCGGAGGCGATCCACAATGATTTCGAGGTGCAATTCGCCCATCCCGGAAATAATCGTTTGGCTGGTGTCTTCATCAAAACGGACTTTAAAAGTCGGGTCTTCTTCGGCAAGTTTTGCGAGGGACATGCCCAATTTGTCCAAATCCTTTTGAGTTTTGGGCTCAATGGCGATTGAAATAACCGGGTTTGGGAAATTCATGGACTCAAAAACAATCGGGTGATCCACGTCGCAAAGCGTGTCGCCGGTGCGAATATCTTTAAAACCAACGGCTGCCGCAATGTCGCCGGCCTCGATTTTGTCAATCGGGAGTTGTTTGTTGGCATGCATTTGGTACAGTCGGCTGATGCGTTCCTTGTCGCCCGTGCGGGTGTTCAAAACGTATGAACCTGCGTCCAATTTGCCGGAATATGCCCGGATAAAACACAAACGACCCACAAATGGGTCGGTCGCGATCTTGAAGGCGAGTGCCGAGAACGGTGCATCTATCGAAGGTTTGCGGGAGACTTCCTCGTCTGTTTTTGGGTTGATGCCTACGACCGCTTCGATGTCGAGCGGCGAGGGCAAAAAATAGCAAACCGAGTCGAGACAAGCCTGCACACCTTTGTTTTTGAACGCCGAACCGCACATGACCGGGGTCATTTTCATATCGCAAACGGCAGCGCGGATGGCCGCGCGCATTTCCTCAATCGTGATGGTGTCCGGGTCTGTGAAGAATTTTTCGAGCAAATCGTCATCATAAGTCGCCACTTCTTCAATCAATTTTTGGCGATATTTGTCCACATCGTCTTTCAATTCGGCTGGGATCGGGATTTCTTTGAAAGTCATGCCTTGGTCATGTTCGTTCCAAACGATGGCTTTCCCGGACACCAAATCCACCACGCCTTTGAAATGTTCTTCATTGCCAATAGGAATTTGGAGGGGGATGGCGTTCGCACCCAATTTGATTTTCATGTCGTTGACGCACATCATAAAATCAGAACCCGCGCGATCCATTTTATTGATAAATGCGATGCGCGGCACTTTGTAATTATCGGCCAAACGCCAGTTCGTTTCGGATTGCGGCTCGACGCCGTCGACTGCCGAAAACAAAAAGATAAGTCCGTCCAAAACGCGCAGCGAACGGTTCACCTCGACGGTAAAATCCACGTGGCCGGGCGTGTCAATAATATTGAAATCGAATTTTTGGTCGGCGACCACCCAACCGCATTTCGTGGCGGCGGAAGTGATGGTGATACCGCGTTCTTGTTCCTGCTCCATCCAGTCCATCGTGGCAGCACCTTCGTGAACCTCACCGATTTTGTGGGTCACGCCAGTGTAATAAAGTGTCCGTTCGGTGAACGTCGTTTTACCTGCGTCAATGTGGGCGGCAATACCAATATTTCTGGTAAACCGTAAATCATTTGCCATGACTTAAAAATTATAATTTTGAGATAGATTTTACAATCATTCTGTGAAGGGTAAAAAAATTACCTCTTTCACAAAGATAGTTTTGAAAAATTGCGTTTCGGGTTTGATATGTTTTGGAAAATAAAAACAGTTCCCCAAAAACCATCCCCCGAAAAAGCCGAAAACCGCCGGAAACAGGAAACCGAAAACTCAACTGAATTTTCGTTCTCGCAATTTCCGGCGGCGGATTGGTTGATTGGTTATTAGTTATTGGTTATTTGAAAATTGGTCAAGACCAATAACTGATAACCAGTAACCAATCTCCAAATCAAGTTTTGAAATGTGCAAAAGCGCGGTTCGCTTCGGCCATTTTGTGGACATCTTCGCGTTTTTTCACGCTGCTGCCTTCACCTTTGGCGGCTGCCATAACTTCAGCGGCGAGTTTTTCAGCCATGCCTTTTCCGGCGCGGGCGCGTGAATACTTGATCATCCATTTGATGCCGATGGAGATTTTACGATTTGCTGGCAATTCCGTTGGGATTTGGAAAGTAGAACCACCGATCCGCCGCGAACGAACCTCGACCTGAGGCATCACGTTGTTCAGTGCGCGTTTCCAAATAGCCAACTCGTCCTCGTTCGTGCGTTTTTTAACGATTGCCAATGCATCGTAAAAAATGCCAAAGGCCACGGACTTCTTGCCATCCCACATCATGTGATTGATGAACCGGGTGACCATTTGGTCATTGTACACCGGGTCGGGAGTCAATACTCGAGGTTTCGGTTTGTGCTTACGCATTTAATTTAAAATTTTTAACTATGAACTATGAACTATGAACTATGAACTATGAACTATGAACTATGAACTATGAACTGTGAACTGTTAAAAGTTTATAGTTCATAGTTCATAGTTCATAGTTAAAAATTCATAGTTTATTTCTTTTTCGCTCCACCTTTTGCTGGTGCTGCGACTTGTCCAGGTTTCGGACGTTTGGTGCCGTAACGGCTACGGCTTTGCTTCCGGTTGTTCACACCTGCCGTGTCCAAAGCACCACGAACGATGGTGTAACGAACGCCCGGCAAATCCTTCACCCTGCCGCCGCGCACCAAAACAATGGAGTGCTCTTGCAGATTGTGGCCCTCGCCCGGAATGTAGGCGATGATTTCGATAGAATTGGTGAGACGAACTTTCGCCACTTTGCGAAGTGCCGAGTTCGGTTTTTTTGGAGTGGTTGTGTAAACCCTCGTGCAAACGCCCCGACGCTGCGGGCAAGAATCCAAAGCACGCGATTTGCTGGCGTACTCCACTTTTTCCCGACTATTTCGGACGAGTTGATTAATGGTTGGCATTTTAAACCGCTGAAAATTTAAAAATCTATGTGAAAATAATTTCCCCACTTTTCACATAACTCGTTCAAAATCAGCAAGTTTGATAGCCAAAAATGACCCGGACGCGAAAAGCGAGCGCAAATGTAACCAAATGGGTTTCAAAAAACCAAACTGGATTTAAACTTTCCGAAAGTTTTGGGGCAGTGGGAAAATGATGGGCGAAAAAAAATTTCGTTTGGGAAATCGGCGGGGCGGAAAATTGCCAGTCGGCGTGATGACCCCCGCGATACCTTTGCTCGATGCATTGTTTGGCTGCGTCCCACCCACAAAAAACAAGGAACCGCCCGAACCCGTCAACACCGCATCATTCAAAACCGAGCCGGAAGTGATGCTGCGCGTCCACTGAATTTGTCCCGTCGAATTGACCCGCGAAATGGATCCGCCGCCACCGTTTCCGCTGCCAAGGACGTAAAAATTGGAGCCGTCAGGAATCACTTTTGAAAAATAATTGTCGCCGCTCGTGCCGTAAATTTTTTGAAATTGGGCAGAAACCGCGAACGGCAACATGGACAGCAGGAATAAGAATGGTAAGATTTTTTCATTTTTGGCGAGATTTTTAATTTTAAAAAAACAAATACGGGTGGGTGGACTCGGAGGGGCGAGTTTTTTAATTTGCAAGTTAATTGCTGGATAGATAAGTAATTGTCAGGATGGCTGTTGTTTTTTAAATTTTTTCAAAAAAAATGCCCGACCTGCCGCAAAAGCAAGTCGGGCAAATCCAAATCGTGAACCCTTCCGACGTTCGAAATCCAATTTTTAAATCGCTCGCCGTTTAAATTTTCAAAAACCGCTCCCCGTAATTTTCCCCATTTTCATTTTTAAAAATTAAAAAATACACGCCTTCCTGCAAATGCCCAACCTGCAAAATGCCTTCCTCGCCCGCCTCAATTTTCATTTTTTGGACAAAAACTTTTTGCCCGAGTTGGTTGAAAATTTCGACTTGTCCCACGACCGTTTCTTCATTTAAAAAGTTGATTTTCAACTCGTTGTCTGTCGGGTTGGGGAAAAGGACGAACTGCCCGACGAACGTCGGCAGGGTTCCAAACCCTGCCGACGTTTTTTTTGCAAAATATTCATGGCGCAAAATTGGGCGAACGGCAGCGAGGTTGTCGCGGCCAGAAAAGACATTTTTTAAAAAAATGTCTTTTCTCTTTTCGGGCAAAAAAAAAGCGGCAGGGCCTTTGCCCCGCCACCCATCATTTGGAAAAATTACAATGTTCAAGAAAAGACATTTTTTTGAAGCGGGAAAAGGTCGAAAACCGAAAAGCAAAAACAGAAAACTATCCCCTCCGTTGCAGCCTGATTTTGTCGATTTTTATCGCCGCAGGTTTTTCCCCTGCGTTTTCTTTGAACGGACGGAAGAAAAACGTCACCTTGATTTCACTGGTTTTCGGGTCCTTGCTTTTCAAAAACTGGACGACTTCCGACACGTTTTCGCGCTGGTTGGCGGGCGGTTTCTGGCCCCCGATGGGTTCTTGACTGGCAATCGGGACCCCAAAAAAATTGACCGTTCCGGCAAAAAAATTGCCATCGGGATCGGGTTCGGTGCCATCGGGCAGGTTGAAATAGATTTCAAAATTGCCGACGGGCAGCACATCTGCCGATATATCGCCCAAAACCAGCACAAAACGGGATTTCTCGGTGCCGCCCAAATTCCCGCCGCCGATCGGCATTGAAAAAGTAGTGCGGTCGTTGTCCATCGAAAATCCCGTTTTTTCAAAAAGCAGCACGGGGATTTGAGTTTTGCCCGGTTGCGGGGGATCGAGGACGGGTTTTTCGCGGACCGGCAGGTCGTCGTACCGATAATCGAGTTGCCGCGCGATGTCAACCACATCTTTGCCCGACATCGTGACCCGGCCCCCTTTTTCATCAAAAAACAGGAATTTCGTGTTCATCCAAACCTTGTCGCCCGTGGGATAGGGCGCGTCGGATTTGCGCGAGTACCGTTCCCAAAGGTGGTCTACGTTGCAGTGGTGCAGCCAAAAAATGGGGTCCTGCGCCGCCGTGGCCAGCGCGCCCATCAAACCGCCGACGTTGACGTGTATCTGGCCGTGCACCGAGCCTTCCATGGCGCTCCGGAACGAATCGTCGCCAAACATTTCATTTTCCAGGTTCAGTTTCAAAATCGGGCGGGTCGCCGCAGTGCCCAGGTCGCCACCTGCGTTGATTGCCGGGCGGCGTTTTGGTTCGAAAAGCGGGTTGCCCTTGTCGTCGGAGGCCCGAAAAACGGGCGGCAGGTTGCGCTGTTTCGGCACCGACCATTCCCAATAAGGCAGGGAAAAATTGGGGTCGCCGGATGCCTCGCGCACGATGCGCTCAAAAAAATAGAGGTACATCCGGTGCCACGACAAGAAAAATTCGTCGCCGTGGGTACACGAATTCCACGCCGGTTGGCGGGGCGTTTCGGTGGTGCCGTGCATCGCCGCTTGGTAAAACCAACTGGTCGGGTCCGTTTTTTCACGGCTTTTCATCACTTTGACGGCTTTTTTGTAGGCCAAAATGGTCGGATCGTCGGGCGCGAGGCGGTGAACGTCCCGTCGGACAAATTTCGGGTCGGCACTGCCCACGCGATAATTTGGCAAATCCACAAATGCCGGCGACGATCCGAGCAGCGGCCGGTCGGCCGGGTTGCACATCACGAGCGGGGCCTCCGGCGGGTTCGCGGGAGATGCCCATTCGTTTTGGGCCCTGCTTTCGGACTGATTTTCGGTCGGCAAAAACAGCCAAAGCAAGGGCAAGAGCAAAAAAGCGAAGAAAGATTTCATAAAAAAGATTGGTTTGAAAAATTACAATGTCTTTTCTGGCCGTTCAAACTTTTTTCCCGTTCATCTGAATGGCCGTTTTCCGCACGTCGTTTTGGCGTTGGCGGATGGTGCCGACGTATTCTTTGGCGGATTTGTTGCCGAAATCGGTGTACGATTTTTGGGCCCATTCCATTGCTTTTTCGAGGTCGCCGCGCACCTCGTGCGAAAGTGCAATGTTGTAGGCCGCTTTGCCCGCCGCGTCCTGGTTGCCGCCCGCATTTTTGACGACCGATTCCCAAATCCCGGCCGCTTTGTCCCACTGATTGGAGTCGGCGAAACGTTGGCCCTGTGCCATTTGGTCCTCGAAACCACCTTTTGCCTTTTTAAAATAGGTGCGCTGCAACGAAACGTAGGTCGGTGCGATGCGCTGCCCATATTTTTCGCCGGCCGCTTTGGCCATGTCGCGGGCCATGTTCGATTGGTCGGGCAGGTTGCGGAGGGCTTCGGCGGCGGTTTTGCCATGGCTTCGGCGTTTCGACGACCGCGATTCGGAGGTGTGCTCGTCGAGCAGCACTTTTTGTTTCGGGTCGTACAAACGCCAGCCGATTTTCACGCCGATTTCGAGCGAGTTTTCAAAAACGGTCTCGATGAACTCCTTTCCCTTGTCGTCCTTTTTTTTGTTTTCGGACTTTCGCGGGTCGTGCTGGACATCAGAATCGAGGGATTCGATGACCAAAACAAGGTTCGCGCCCTGCTCGGCACAGATGTCCTCGATTTTTTGCCATTCCATCGGTTCGGCCATTTTTGAGCCGTTTCGGCTGCCTTCGAGCTCGATCCCGGTGTTTTTTACGGTCAGGCGCGGCGTTTTTGTCAGTTGCGTGATGAGTGCCTGGGCGGCCTGCTCGCGGCACCGTTTGTCCTGCCCGACGGTCTCACCGGAGAAAAGGCCCTCGCCAAAATTGGCCCAGCCGCTCGATGGTTTGCTGCGGTCCACGATGGCAACCGTGGTGACGTGGGCGGGCAAATTGATGTCGGCAGGTTGCAGCACGCGGATTTGCGCGGTTGGCTTGCAGGCCGAAAAAAGCAGCACGAGTGCTGAAATAAATAAGATTGGATTTTTCATTTTCGATTGTCAAATTTCTTTTTCGTGTCATTATATATGGTTTCGAGTTCGTGGCGGGTGCCCATCGTGACGGTCCCGTTCAGTTTGAACTTGATGGGCGGCATTTTTTTTGCCCCGCTTTCCCGGTAGGCTGTAAAAAGGTGCAGGAGCGTTTTTTCAAAATCGTCGAAGGCAACCACGCCGCCCATGATTTTGATGGTGCCCTTTTCGTCCAACTCGACGATGAATTCTTTCGGTGCTTTCACCGGCCCGGGCATATTTACGAAGCCCTTTTGTTGCTCCACCGGGGCGGTTTCGCCGCCGCCGCAGTGGAATTTCGAGATCATCCATTTGCCGTTTTCCTGCACGAGGTCGAAGTTGCGGTCGCCGCCGTTCGGGCCGTTTGCCGCGAGTTTGAGGGTCGCTTTTGCCATTTTTCCGGCAACCACGGCTTCGACCGGTGCGGTCGTGAACTCTTTTGGCTCAAAATCCTGGCCGCAATAAAAACGGTCGAGGCCGAGGCCGTCCGGTTGGTCGCCATCAAGGGTCGCGTTCCAGGATTTTTCGTGGAGCTTGCAAAATGCGCGCTCGCCATCGGCCCAGGCCTGCCCGACGCTGCCGGAAGCCTGCACGTTTTTGAGGTAATTTTCGAGCATCGCCGCGTCAAATTTGAAGCCATCGCCCTTCGCATTTGGCACTAAAAAAGGGTTGTTCATCGCCGGGTTTTCGGCCACGGTGGCGTACCATTTGTAAAAACCGTGGATGGCGTCGGCGATTTTTGCCTGCTGGATTTTTTCCAGTTCGGCGGCCGAGGGGGCCGGTTTTTCGGATTGGCAGGCGGCAAAAAGCCAAATTGCCATGAGGAGTGGGAAAGATGAAATCTTCATTTTAAAAAAAATTGAAAATAAAATTTTGGAAAAAAATATTGTGTGAACGTCGGCGAGGTTTAAAACCTCGACGACGTTTTGGGTCGGCGGGACCCTGCGTTTATCGTGCCGGTGCCCACTAATGGTTGTTCCCGGTCGGCGTAAGGTTAAAATTGAGCAGCCCACCGGGCTGGGGATCGGGCAAAAAAACAGAGGCCTTAAAATACTTGATGGGGCTCGGCACCTGGAGGATCGCGTTACTGGGCATTTTTTCCATCACATATTTGAACAAAAAATGGTCGCCCGCCGGAGGGCTGATGTTTGACAGCGACGCTTTCATGCCCGGCAAAAGCTGTAAGTTGGCGAGGGCCTGTACGACAATTGCCTGCGTTTCAAGCCTTTGGACGCTGTCGAGGGTAAAAGCGGTGCACAGGTTTTTCGGCACCCTGATCTGCCCCATGATCGTCCGGTCGCCGCGCTGCTCCAAAACAAAAGTGGCATCGTTCTTAAAGAGCACCGTATTTTCTTGGGCATCCAGCCAGATTTCGTTGTTGCGGTGCCGCAAAAATTTGCCCGGAAAATTGCACGACTCGAACGACCAAAAGCCCGGAGTGGCCAGCCCTTTCACCATTTTGAACGAGGCATCGTTCGAGAAAAGGGGCGTGTTTTCCTTCATCGCCAGTTTCAACCGGGAATCGGCGTGCCGCAGGTACTTCCCCGGAAAATTGGACGACTCGAACGAGACCGCCCCGGCCATGCCGTTGAGCGCGGGTACCAGTTTGAACGTGGCATCTTGGCGCGACAGTTCGTCCGTGATTTTGTCGGCAAAACAAAGGCCGTCGCGGTGCCGGATGTACCGGTCCAGGAAATTGGTGGACTGGATGGAATACATGGCGCCCATCGTCTGGGCAGTGGTTTTTTGTGGCGCAGCGGCCAAAAAAAACAAGGAAATGCAGATAAAAATGAGATTTTTCATTTTGAGAAAATGGTTTTAAAATTGAAAATTTGAAATTGCTTAACCGCCCCCTTTTTCCCCTCTTTTTTGGCGATTGTCATTCCGCAGGAATCCGCCCCAACCCAACTTTAAGTCCAAACTGGATTGGGACGGGTTCCTGCGGAATGACAAATGCTTTGAAAAAGAAAGAAATTGAGGAAGTGAAAAGAGGTGTGGATTCGACAAAAAACGCCCTATTCCGGCACTTGCTGAGTGATGCAGTGCATCCCGCCGCCGCCGATATTGATGTTGAAAACATCAATTTGCACCACTTTTCTGCCCGGGAAAGCCTTTTGGAGGACCTGCACGGCCTGCGCGTCCTTGGCTGCCAGGCTGCCCGAATATTTGGGCACCAGCAGGATGCCGTTGCTGATGACATAATTGAGGTAACTGGAAGCCAGGACCACTTTGATGGGCGGCCCGGCGGGGTCAATTTGGAGGTCGGGCATGGAGGACAGAAAATCGAACGTGCCGTCGCCCGGCTGAACGGGCTCGATGATCGAACCGGTTTCGGGCACCCGCAAAATGGTGAACGGTTGCCCGTCCTGATTGGTGGCCGATTTGAGGATCGCCTCGATTTCGAGCAGTGCCCGGCGGCTGAACCGGGCGATGGTGTCGGTCGCCTCCGATTCCGGGACCTCGGCCAACAAGAGGGTCCGGTCATCGACAAAACGTACAAATTCGTCGGGATGGCCGTTCGTGGTGATGGGCGCGAACACTTTTTCGCCGTTCACGAGGTAGGGGCTGCCGGTCACCGCATGGACATCGTTGCCAACGCCGCGCGGCAGCCAGATGATTTTTTTGGCGTTCAGCACCCGCTTCAGTTCGGCCTCTGCCTGCGCTTTTGTCATCGCCGGGTTCCGTTGAAAAACAACCGATTCGGTCACCAACAAAGTGCCTTTCCCGTTCGATTCGATGCCGCCGCCTTCCAAAACCATGGAAGAAGCGACGGTCGGGAGGCCCAGTGCCGTGGCGATTTGGCGGTCAACCGTCTCGTCGAGTTCAAAACCCGACCGCCCGAAATCGTCCGTAAAAAGGCCGTATCCCCATCCGTTGAAGTCAAAATCCACCACCGTTTGCTCGTTTTTGGCGTTTTTTAGGAAAATGCCGCCCATGTCCCGAAACCAGATGTCGTTGTGCGGAACGAGGTGGAACCGGACCTTGGCCGCCAGGTCGGCTGCCGAAACGCCCCCTGCCAGCAGTTCTGATTTGACGGCATCGCGTTCTGTTTCGTCCTGCACCGCAATGTCCACGTTGACGGTCGGGACGAGTGCCCGGACCATGTCGAGGTGCACGGAATTGGTCGGGAAACCCGCCTTGTTTTCGTAGGTTGACCAGCCGATCCAGACCGATTGCTGCGGCTCCCACTCGCCGGGCAGGTAAAATTCGGCATCGGCGGCGGGCTCCGCTTTTTTGCAGTTTGAGCAAAAAAAGAGGGCCGAAACGAGGGCAAAAAAGAAAAATTTACTGCTTTTCATTGGATGAAAATTGAAAATGGACATTTTTGATTTACGATTTCACAAACCTGCCTTTTTCCACGCTGCCGTTTTCATTTCTAAAAATCAAAATGTAGGCCCCTGCTGGCAGGTGTTGGACGGGCAAAACTACCGCCCCGCCGTTTTCGGTTTTCATCTCGTTTGAAACGAGATGGGAAATGACGAGCCTGCCCAAAGTGTTGAAAATTTCAAACTGACCGTTCATTTCATTTGGTTGCAAAAAACTGATGTTCAAGGAGTTGGCCGCCGGATTGGGGAAAAGCAGCATGGCGTTTTCACCCATGTTTTTGCTTTCAATTTCATTTTCAAAACGTGCGATCACCACTTCGTCGGGCAGCATTTCCTCCTCCTCGGTCAGTTCGCGGGCGAAGTCCAAACCGGCTGCCGTGCCGCCTTTGGCCATGCTGACGGGTGTCTTTTTGATGACGGATTTGAGGCAGTTGTTGGCATCTTTCATTTTAAAAACGAAGGTCGTGTTGGCTGGCAGGTTGTCAAAAATGGCATCGGTTTCGGCGCGGAAATCGGTCGCGGCCATGCCCGTCCGGTTGAAAAGATAGCCCGGTGTGCCGCCGCCCGTCGTGAAATTGGCCGAAAAACCGGGCGTTGGCGAACTCGCTGAAATTGCCACCGAAAACGACAGCGCATCTGGCGCAATCAAAGTGGTGGAATTGGTACCGGACACCCCGATGGCATCGGTGACGGACACGGTGTAGGTCCCTGCGGCGAGCAAATTGATGTTTTTGGTGGTTTTCCCGTTGCTCCACACGTAAGTAAAGGGAGGTGTGCCACCGCCGACGGTGGTAAAAATGGTGCCGTTGCTGCTGCCAAAACAGGTCGGGTGGATGGCCGAAAAAGAGATGGGCAGACAACCTTCATCAATTTGAGTGTCGCAGTCGTTGTCCACGCCGTCGCAGATTTCGGTGGCGGTTGGTTTGATGTTCGGGTTCGTGTCGTCGCAATCGGTCGAATTTGAAACATGACCGCTTGGCTGCGAGCACGCATTTTGGGAAACTGCGGCATTTCCAAAACCGTCGCCGTCCGTGTCCGCGTAAAAAGTGGTTTGCACGCCCTCGTCAATTTGACCGTCGCAGTCGTCGTCCACCGTGTTGCAGGTTTCGGTGGCGGTTGGTTTGATGTTCGGGTTCGTGTCGTTGCAGTCAGTCGAATTTGAAACATAACCGCTTGGCTGCGCGCACGCATTTTGGGAAACTGCGGCATTTCCAAAACCGTCGCCGTCCGTGTCTGCGTAAAAAACCGTCGCCACGAGCGCATCCCCGGAGATTCCCCAGTTTTTGGTTACATCCAAGTTGGTCCGGGCAGCCACAGCGGCGGTCTGGTATTTCCTGCCGGTTGCGCCCAGCGAGCGGCCGCTCGGCGTGGCGGGGTTGTTGCTCCACCCGAGCAGGGTTGCACTGTAATTGGTGCAGTCCATGCCGCAGTTGTTCAGCATAGAAGCCATATTGACCGATGCATTCAATGTCCAGTTGCCGATGGGCTGGTTGAAGGAACTTGCATTGAAAAACATCAAATTCATAAGAGTCACCGTCCCCGTATTCCAATCCCCGATGGGCTGGTTGAACGCACTGGCGTTCGCAAACATGGTACTCATGGATACCACCGCCGCCGTGTTCCAATTGCCGATGGGCTGGTTGAACGCATTGGCGTACCCAAACATGTTACCCATAGATAACACCGCCGCCGTGTTCCAATTGCCGATGGGCTGGTTGAACGCATTGGCGTACCCAAACATGTTACCCATAGATACCACCGCCGCCGTGTTCCAATTGCCGATGGGCTGGTTGAAGGCACTGGCATTTTCAAACATGGCAGTCATACTGGTCACCGCCGCCGTGTTCCAATTGCCGATGGGCTGGTTGAAGGAACTGGCATTGTTAAACATTTGATTCATATTGGTCACCGCCGCCGTGTTCCAATTGCCGATGGGCTGGTTGAAGGAACTGGCCCTGTTAAACATGTAATCCATATTGGTCACCGCCGCCGTGTTCCATCCGCCGATGGGCTGGTTGAAGGCACTGGCATTGTTAAACATGTGACTCATATTGGTCACCGCCGCCGTGTTCCAATTGCCGATATTGGAAGGCCCATTCAGGTTGGAACAATCACCGAACATAAAAACCATATTTGTCACCACACTCAGGTTGGGCACATCCGTTGCGCTGATGTTCAGGTTGGAGCAGCCATAAAATGCGGCTTCCATCGAAGTCCATGCAATATCCCCCCATTGGCTGATGCCGAGCAGTTTTTGGCGGTCGCCGAAGTTAGCGAAATAAATCCTCGGGAAACTGCCCCGGATGCCGATGGTCCTGGTACCTGGCGTGCCAAAGTTATGGGTTACGTTGCCCGTGATGCCCATCTGGTCGTAGTCGCCGTCGTTGTCCCAGTCCACGTCGTAGTTGTAGCCGCCCCCGGTCGTCGGGATGGTGATGGAGATATGGTCAGAGGTGCCCGGGTTGTTGGTTTTCCAAGTGGTGATGAAGGGGTTTTGGGAAAACACGCCGCCCGCCACCAAAAGCAAGGGCAGGAACCCCATTTTTTTGAAAAATTGGGAAAAACTGCCCGAAAACAGGCATGGGTCGGGGGCGGTTTTTTGCCCTGCGGCAGGCAGGAAAGAAGGACTTTTCATTTTAAAAAAAATTGCGTTTGAAAAAATGTGTTGGATGCCGGGAGACATTTGGTATGGAGAAAACAGGGTAAAAATTGGCAGGTTTTTGATGGAAAATTTTTTCAATAAACTGTTCAAACAAGTACCTCCGATAAATCAGTTCAGGGAATTGCCGCACAACGTGTTGAGGATTAGCACATTACCACATTAACCAATTATCTCATTATTCTCAGTCCTTCAAAAACTTTTGGGTCAGCACACCGCCCGCAGCCGTCCCGACGCGCAGCAGGTACAGGCCCGGGGGCAAACCTGCGGTTTGGATCTCGCTTTGGTTTTCCGCCCCAAAAGTTTTGACCTGCTTTCCGGAGAGGTCAAAAATTGCGATTTCCGTGATTTCCGGTTCGTCCGCGATTTTGATTTTCAAAAAATCGCCCACCGGGTTTGGCGAAACGGACAGGCCGTTCTCATTTTCCAAAAACCGGGTCTGTTCCTCGGTTTCGGTCTCGGTGCCGGTTTCATCCGAACGGCTTCCCGGTTTGGCGAGCGGCAGGGTGGTAAAAAGGAAGGAACTGCTCCAATCGGAGTAGGATGTGGGGCTGCATTTTGCACTGACCTGAAATTCGTATTCTTGGCTGGGGAGCAGGCCGGTGAGCGTTTTGTTGGCCGGATTGGCGTTGATCTGCGTCCAAGATGAGCCGCCGACCGTCCCGTACCGGACCTGGTAGGACATCGTGTTTTGGACAAATTGCCACCAGATTTTCGCGCCCGCCGAAGTGATATTGGTCGTGGCCCCGTTGCCCGGCGGCGTGCAGGGCAACGCGCCCGAAGCCGCCGACAGGGTGAAAGTCGAGCCCAAAACCCAGTCCGTGAGGCCGAACGGGCACTTGACCCGCGTCTCGCATTCGTATTCGATGCCGCTCGTCAGGCCAGTAATCAGCGCGACGGGGTTGGCCGAAGTTTTTAGGGCCCAGGTGGTGCTGCCGACCGGCCGGAACCGAAAATAATAGGTGCTTGCAAACGGGACGGCGGGCGCATGGAGCATGATGCTCGTCGGGCTTTGCACCGTTCCGTTCAAATTGGGGATGCCACCGCAGGGGGAAGGCACGATTTCTATCAAAAAATCTTCCGTTTCGCCATCAAAACCGGTGCCGCAGGCCGCCGGTGCGCCGTTGCCGTTGAAGCGCATGTTGACGCGCATCCGGTGCGCGCCGAGATCGGTCGGGACTTTTGCGGTGAGCGAAACGCTGGCCACGGTGTTGGTCTTTTTCAGCAGGATTTCGTCGGTTTCAAAAAGGTGGTCGTCGTCCTTGTCGAGCCAAATGCGCCAGTTTTCGGGGCGCGGTGCGGCGGTGAAACCGGGGTTGAAAGTCATGTCGAACGAATGCCCGGCGTAGACTTGGACAGGGCCCGGATTGCTCATCGAGTTGTCGGAATAGCCGCCGTTGTTGCCGTTGGTGTAGGTCGGGCCGCCGGTCTGCACCTTGAAACTTTCGACCCATTCGGAAGCCGTATTGCCCGTGCTGGCGCAGGCGATGTTGATGGAATAATCTTCGACCTCGCCAGCAAAAGAACCGGTGAAGCAAGGGTCAGTGACATAAAGATAGCAGGTCATAAAACGCACCCGCGTCTGTCCCAAATGCGCATCCAAAGGCACGTTGACCGTAAAAGGATAGTAGCCGTTATGGGCCCCATACTGGTAAAATTCGCCAGCATCGTTGAAATCCATGTCGCCGTTCCAGTCAATCCAGCAGTGGTAATTGAGGCCGGTCGGGGCCGACATCGCAAAATTGACAGTCTCCCCACGGGTCAAGGTTGCCGAAAGGCCCGTGAAATCGGCATACCCACCGTTATTTCCGGTCGGGTTCGACAGACCTTTTATCATGATATTGTTGATGTAAGAACTGCCGGAGATGCCGCCGTTCACCGGGCAGTACGACGCAAAAAGCGGGTTTGAAAAAAGGCCCGACAAAGCGAGCAGGATTGGGAGAAAAATTGGACTTTTCATTTTTGGAAAGAAAAATTGAGACAAAAAAGATGGTGAAAAAATGCCTACTCGATTTCGCTTTTCGGCTGCGGCGCGCGACGGGTCGGGAGTGGCCCGGCGCAATTTTTATTTTGTTGGAATTAAACAAACAGGGGGTTCAACGTCGTCGAGGTTTTAAACGTCGTCGACGTTCCGCGATTGAAAGTTGAAAATTGATGGATTGAAAGGAAAATAAAAGCCTCGGTGTGCGGGAGAACGGCACAAACCTAACCAGTCAACAAAGGCAAAAAACGGATCATGTGGCCCAACGACGCTACTTTGTAGGTGAACGACGCTGGGCAAAGGGTAAAGGATTTGGCTGCCGCCAAAAAGGCGGGTTAGTTTTGCACCGACGCAGAAATAGGTTTTAAAATTGAATTTTCAGCGCGTCCATTTTTTGTTGAAATAAAAAAAAATCATCCAATGAAGGTCCGAACACTCACTTGCCTTTTTGTTTTCACCGCATTTTTCCAGACCGGAAAATGCCCCGCCCAACAGCCCGCCGATTCCACTTCCGAAGTCCTGCTGCGCGCTTTGTCCATGCCCGACGGCACGCCAAAAGTGGATTCCCTGATCGTTTTGTTGGACAGCGACCTGATCGAACTCGCCCCGACGGAAATCAAAAAAGCGCAAACGGCCATCGGGCAACTTTCCGAAAAACTCGATTACGTGCGCGGCACGGCCTTCAACCTCTACTACGATGCCATCGACCTGACCTTTAACCAAAGCCGGTACAAGGAAGGCACCGAGACATTTATGAAAGCACTGCAAATGCTGCAAGGCACGCCCTATAAATTGGACATTGCCCAAGTTTACCTCAGCCTGTGCGAGGCAACACGGGGCTTTGACGCGGAAAAATCGTTGGAATATGGGCGAGAAGCCAAAAAATTGCTCGATGAAATGCCTTTGGACAAAGGCACGATGGGCCCCAAAATCGGCGCGGACTACTTTTTGGCCAGGACGCACCGGGTCAAGAAACAATTTCCAGAGGCCCTCGCTTTGATGCTCGAAGCACAACAATTTGCGCGGCAAATGAACAGTGCCGATTGGATACAAACCATTGGTTCGGGCCTGGCAGAACACTACATCTTCACGGGCGAACCCGAAAAAGCCATCCCGATGTTGGCACAACTTATCAAGGACCAACCGCTGATGCCCAACCACCGGATGCGCTTGTCGAAGGCCCACCATGATTTGAAAAATTACCAAGAATCCATCGATTTGATGGATTCGGCGATGGTCGTCATTCAAAATTTGGGGGGCGAGTACGATAATTGGCTCGTCTCTGCCTACCAAACCCAGATGGAAAATTACGCGGCGCTCCAAAATTTTGAAAAAGCCTATCATTTTTCGGGCCTGTTCCATGCCAGGAAGGACACCACGATAAACAACCAAAACCGCTCCCAACTCCAAGAACTCCAGACGCAGTACGAAACCAAGGAAAAGGAAAACGCGCTCGCCGCCTCGACCATCGAACTCGATTTTCAGAAAAAAATCGGTTGGGGTTTGTTCGCGGGGCTGGCACTGCTCGGCGGCCTGCTTTTTTGGGCAGCGCGGCTCTATCGCGCCCGGAACCGGGCAGTTTTGGACTTGGAAAAAAGCAATGCCACCATCCAAGCACAGGGCGAGCGCATCAAATTGGCGATGCGCGAACTCCACCACCGGGTCAAAAACAACCTCCAATTGGTGTCCAGCCTGTTGAGCATCCAGTCGCTCCAATTGCAGGACAAGACCGCGCAAAAAGCCGTCAAGGAAGGCCAGCTCCGCATCGAGGCCATGTCCATCATCCACCAAAAACTGTATCAGCGCGAGGAACTGACCGAAATCAACCTCCGCGAGTACGTCATCAATTTGACGGAGCAGGTGGCCCATTCCTACGGCTTTGGCGCGGACGATTTTGACCTCAAAATTGAGATAAATGATACCTTCTGCGACATTGACCAAGCGGTGCCCATCGGCTTGATAATCAACGAGTTGCTGACCAATTCCTTCAAATATGCCTTCGAAAACACGGACCGCCCGGCCCTCGAAATATCCCTCGCGCTCGAGCCGCAAATCCATATTTTTATGAAGGACAACGGCGCAGGAATGCCCGCCGAAAAACCGGCCAACGGCACCGGTTTTGGCTCGCGGCTCATCGCATCCCTCTCCCGACAGCTCCACGCCGACCACCGTTTTTACAACGACGGCGGGGCCTGTTTTGAACTTAAAAAAGCCGCCTGACCTGCCATGCAAATCAAAATACTCATCATCGAGGACGAAGCCATCGTGGCCTGGAACCTCGAACTGCTCCTCCAAAACTTCGGGTACGAAGTCACCGGCACCGCCGACAATGCCCGGCACGGCCTGCAACTTTTCCACCAGCACGCGCCCGATTTGGTGCTGCTCGACATCAACATCCAGGGCGACCACGACGGCATCCATCTGGCGGAACAGATGAAAATGGTGCGCGAACTGCCCATCATTTTCCTCACCGCGATGACCGATACCGACTACCTCCAACGCGCCAAAAGCATCAACCCAGCGGCCTACCTCATCAAACCTTTCCAAGAAAAAGGCCTGCAAATGGCCATCGAACTGGCCATCAGCAACTTTGCTTTTCAACGAACGGCGGCCACGCCCCAGCCCTTCTCCGTCGTCCACAAAAAATCGGGCGACGACGAACCTGCCTCCGCCCAGACCCGCCTGAACAACGACGCGCTCTTGATCCAGGACCAGTTCATTTTTTTAAAAAACAAAAGCCATTTCGTCAAGGTCCCGATCAGCGACCTGCTCTACCTCAAAACCGAG
Organism: Saprospirales bacterium; assembly: GCA_031398055.1. Classification (GTDB taxonomy): domain Bacteria; phylum Bacteroidota; class Bacteroidia; order Chitinophagales; family Saprospiraceae; genus M3007. Next base: position 47,329 of record JANNMS010000247.1, read on the forward strand.
GACAATTACACCCTCGTTTTTACCAACTTGGGCAAGTTCATCATCCGGTTGCAGTTGCACCAGATCTTGGAAAAACTCAGCGGGTTCCCCGCGCTCGTCCGCACCCACCGGTCCTACTCGGTCAACATCAACAACATCAGCTCTTTCAACGACGAGGAAATCATGGTCGGCGCGCAGTCGCTCCCGCTGGGCAGGAGCTACAAAAAGGACTTTTTGCAGGTGTTCAAATTTGTGTGAACGGCAAAAATTGAAATCATAACCTGAAGCCTTTTTCAAAATAAAAAACAGCCTCACCGATTGGCAAGGCTGTTCTAAATGGATTGGTTTTTTGGCAAATGACTGTCAGAAAAAACACTTTTTTAATTTCTAAAAATCACAAACCGCTCGCTCGCGACCTCGCCATTTTCATTTTTAAAAAACAAAAAATACGCGCCTTCCGGCAAATGTCCGACCTGCAAAACGCCTTCCTCGCCCGGTTCGATTTTTGATTATTTCAACCAAAACTTTTTGCCCGAGTTGGTTGAAAACTTCGACTTGTCCCACGACCGGTTCTTCATTTAAGAAGTTGATTTTCAACTCGTTGTCTGTCGGGTTGGGGAAAAGGACGAACTGGTTTTCAGACAAGATATTTTTCAAAAAAATGCCATTTCTGTCGCTTGCACCGTTGCTCGGCACCGCAGTCGCAGGCGTTTTTTTGATGACCGATTTCAAACAGCCATTCGCATCGCGTGCCTTAAAAACAAAAGTTGTGTTGGCTGCGAGGTGGTCAAAAATCGGGTCAGTCGCCACCCGAAAATCGGTCGCGACCATGTACGTCCGGTTGAAAACAAACGTCGGCGTGCCGCCCGAAACCGTGAAATTGGCATCGAAACCGGGCGCATTTGCCATAAAATTGACCGCAAAATTGATAGTTGGCGGCTGGGCCAAAACCGTCGTTTTCGTCGAGATGCAGCCGCCCGGGTCGGTCACGGTGACGGTAAACGACCCGGCGGGGAGCAAATTGATGTTTTTTGTCGTCTTGCCGTTCGACCACAAATAGGTGTATGCCGAGGCAAAACCGTTGACGGTGGTGAAAATCGTGCCGTTCGCCGAACCATTGCACGTCGGGTTGATGGTCGAACTGGCGAGTGCGTATTCCCGGCAAATTTTAACCAAAAACGGCGCATCGAATTTTCCCGAAAAATCATTGTGCCGGAAAGACAAAACGTCTGTCGAGGCATAAATTTTGTCGTCGGATTGAACAAAAATCTTGAAATTCAGCACCTCGCCGATGTACGAATTTGAATAGACCGTGGTGAAAAAGTAGGCCGCGCCGCCGACCAAAATCGGTGTGGCCACGCCCCGCAGTTCGTTGCCGACAAAAACGCCGACCATGTTTTGGGCGGAATTGTCAAAAACCGAATTGGTTTGGAGCCGCCCGAGCAAACTCATGCTGAACTGAAATTGGGCTGGGTTGACCGTCCAATTTGGCGGCAATGCCAAAATTTTTAGGTTTGGGAAAAAAATGATTGCCAGCAAAAAGGCTGTTTTTATGAAAAACCTGTTCATTTTTTTGGATTTTTTGGGGTGATTGACCACGGATCGACAAGATTGGACACGGAATTTTCTTCAATTTAAAAAAAGAAAATCCGTATCCAATCCTGTCAATCCGTGTTCAATCACCCCAGTTTTGATTTAAAAAATTTATCATTTCTGCACGACCAATTTCCGCACCGTGCTGCCCGCGTCCGTTTCTAACCGAACAAAATAAAATGCCCGCGTCGAGGTTTGTGGCCCGCCAAATTGACAGGTTCAAACCTGCGGCGGCGGCGATTTTTTGCTCCGAAATTATTTTCCCGGAAACATCGGCAACCGTCAAAACAACGTCCTGCGCCTGCGGCAGCGAGAATTTGAAAACCGTCTCGTCGCGCATCGGATTGGGTTGAATATCAAACGATTGCGTCAAAATTTGCTCGCCCGTCGCGGTGGATTTTGGCGTGAAAGGCACTGGGTTTTCGATGCTGCCCTGGTGCAAATTCGCCGTGAAATTCATCGTTTCCGACAAATCCTGAACCGTTCCGGTCGCCGAATCGAACAGTTTGAATTCCAATTTTTCGCCGACCGAATTTGAATAAATCGTCAGGAAAAATTGGTACGACTGCGCGGGTTCGATGAAAATGGCCTGCGCCGTGCCGCGAGTTTCGCCGTTGACAAAAACGCCCAATTCCATCGTCGAGGTCGTGGCGTTCGCATCGCCATTTTTCAACATCCCAATCAACGTGGTCGAGTGCTCAAATTTCGTCGGGTCAACCGTCCAAAACAGGGATGAGGAATGAGGGATGAACCTGCCTCGTCGCCGCGTTCGTCCGCCGTCAACTGTCCGCCGTCCGCCGGTTTGTTTTGCGGCTGCGGCGGGTAAGTTATCGTGCCCGGCGAGGTCAATTTAATTTGATAACCACGCGGTGCTTGCATGAATTTCAAGTTCCCCACCCAACCAAATGTTGGACTGACAAATTGTGCAAATTCCGTTTGGGATTTTATCAAATCGCCAGCCGTCGGATTTAAACTTGACAAAGCCACATTCGTTGACAACGGATATTTTGGGATGTACCCAATCCTGTTCCAGCCCGTGAGCACCGGAATCGGCGTCGTTGCGGGGTCCAAAACCGTACCTTCCATCCGCAGCGTGTCGGGCAAATCGGCTTGTAAAACGTACATTCTGGTGTTGCCCAAAGTGGTCAGCGCACCGCTCCAACTCGTGCCGTTGTACATTGAAAACAAACCTTCGCTGGGCGAACTAATTTGGTCATTTTGTGGGCGGTGCAGCGAGGCAAGTGCCGGATTGATGGCCGAGTTTTGGAAGCCCAAATTGAACGAAAGCCAGTTCCAACCTTTCCCAATCGGCACGTCGCGCACCGCAAAATTGGAGGTTTCAATAATTTGCAGAGCGGTCGGCGAACCGACCACGTTGTCCGGCTGGAACGTGAAAGTATTTTGCAAAATCCCAAACCGCAGGCACGCCGAGGCATCCCAAATTTCGAGTCGAAGTGGCAAGTTTTGCTGGTTCGACTGGCCATAAATCGTCAAAAAAGCCAAAAATTCGCCCGTTTGCGGCACAAATTCGAGGTGCGAACGCCCCACAACTTTGTTGTTCAAAAATGCCACAACCATGTCTTCCGGGTCGCTTGAAAATTCGCCTTCCACCTTCATTTTCAAAACCATGTTCATCGAATTGGTGAAATTTTTCGGGTCAAATTCCCAGTCCGGCGGACGGCAAACGACGCGGACACCGAACGGCAAACCTTCGTCGCCGCCCATGAAAAATGCGTTTTGCCCAGTTTCCGTTCGCAAAACGATGGTGTCCGACCACAAACCGATGGGCAAAATGGAGTCCACTTCAAAACGGATTTCGCGGATTTCGTTCGGCGCGAGCGTCCCGGTGTTCGGCACGACGCGCACCCACGACGGCGGTGTCAAAATCGAGAAATTGACGGGCGAACCGCCCCGGTTGTGGATTTTTGCGGTGACGGTTCGGGTGTCGTCCTCGTATTTTGTCATGCCGAGCGAGTCGGTGAGCCATGCCAGTTCGTTGCGGTCCACGAAAAATTCCCAGCCGGCCTTGCCCGGAAAAGCAGCAAAAACCGGGTTTTCAGCCAGGTCAAACGCATTAAAATCCATTCCCGAAGGGAATCTATGTTTATAGAAATTGAAATGGACATGCACGAGAAATCCCGAAGGGATTTTATGTAAAAACTCGCGCCTGAAAACATAAAATCCCTTCGGGATTTGAGGAAA
>JANNMS010000248.1:0-5201 GCA_031398055.1 Saprospirales bacterium
GACCCCGACGAGCAGGGAGCCGGCGCCGTGGCCGCGATGCAGCGGGCGCTGGCCGACGCGGGGCTGGCGCCGGAAGCCATCGGCTACGTGAACGCGCACGGCACCTCCACGAAGACACACGCAGGTCGGAGACCTGCCGACGGTACGTATCGGATTAAAAATCCTCACGAGCATTATACGTTTTATTTAAGTCCATGCAAATCCAATTCTTTACCTATTAATTCTCACCCCAGCATTTTTTCTTTTGCTTTTCTCCCCCCATTTGTAACTTGCCCCAAGTTTACACAGTTTTTTGAATAAAAACGCACCCAAGTCATGCTCAATGAAACACTCCACCGGCTTACCTCCGACGGCCTAATTTCTGATATCGAGGCTGCTTCTATCACCGATTTTGAAGCAAAAAAACCTTTTTCCTTGCATTGGGAACTGCAAACGGCACTTTATCTCGGTGTGCTTTTGCTCAATATTGGCCTCGGAATTTTGATTTATGAAAATATCGACACTATCGGCCACGCTGTTTTGATTACTGTAATTGGTTTGGCAAGTGCATCCTGTTTTTGGTATGCATGGAAACACCGTCAGCCGTTCATAATGGGACAAACCAAAAGTCCTACGCCTTATTTTGACTATATTTTGATGCTCGGATGTTTTACTTTCCTGATTATGGAAGGTTATTGGCAGTTCCAGTACCAAATTTTTGGTCAACGATATGGTTTGGCGACTTTTATCCCCATGGTGATTTTTTTCGGGACAGCGTATTATTTTGACAACAGAGGGGTGTTGACGCTCGCTATCACTTTGTTGGCTTCGTGGCTTGGCGTGACAGTTACACCACGGGATTTGTTGCAAAACAATGATTTTGACAGTCCCACACTGATTCACACCGGCATTTTGTTGGGTGCTGTGCTTAGTTTTTGTGCGATTATCAGTTTGAAAAAAAACTGGAAACCACATTTTTCTGGGACGTATTTTAATTTCAGTTTGCACATTTTTGGGGTCGCCAGTCTTTTTGGTTTGTTTTCATTGGATGCTACTTTGATTTATTTCCCAATCTTGATTTTGGGCATGGCTTTTTTCGCTTGGTATGCCCGAAAATCAAGTTCATTTTACTTTCTGACAGCCGCAGTGATTTATGCCTACATCGGTTTGACGTACTGTATTTTTAAATGGGTGGACAATTTTGACCCGTATTTAGCCTTGTTGTATTTTGTAATTTCTGGTGTCGCGGTCATCATTTTTTTACTTCAAAACAAAAACCAAAAATGAATTTTCAATCCATCATTGCTTACAACCTCCATTGGCTCGATGCCCTTCAAATCCGCGAAAAAACAGATTATTGGTTTAAAAAAGGTTTCATTTCCGATGCACAATCAAAGGAAATTGAAGAAAAATACCCAGTCGGTTTTTATTCGCCCAATCCATTTATCCGGGTCGGTTTGGCTATTTTTTCTTTTATTTTGGTGATGGCGGTGGCAGGACTTTTTATGCTTTTTTTCTCGCCGGACGGAAGATTTGCCAGCATCATTTTTTCATTGATTTTTGGTATCGGTTTGCTCGCCATTTTAGAAAAAGTTTTCATCCAACAAAAAAACCACTACCGAAGCGGCATTGACGATTGTTTGATTTATGTCGGTCTTGGGGCATTGGCTTTTGCCATTTCTGAATCATTGCCGTATGGAACACCAGATGAAATCCGGTTTTTGTTTTTCCTGATTTTTGCATTCATCGCCACCGTCAGATATGTTGATTTGCTTTTGGGATTGGTGAGTGCTGCTTTGGCTGTTGCAATTACTCTGATGTTAATCAACAGATTGTCAGGAGTTTATGCACCAGCAATTTTACCTTTCGTGGGGATGATTTGCGCTGCCCTACTCTATTTTATGGCTATAAATTTTGGAAAGAAATACGATTTTCGTTTTTGGCAAACCCCACTTTTATTTGTCGAAGCAGCGGCTTTGCTGCTTTTTTATGCCAGTGGAAATTATTGGGTCATCCAAAATGTGGGACAGGATTTTTATCAAATGGAAAGTGTTCCGCTCGCGCCTTTTTTCTGGTTTTTGACATTTTTAGTTCCGGCTGCGTACATCTTTTTGGGTCTTCGCAGACATGATAGATTGCTTTTGGATATAGGTTTTTTCTGTGTTGTCGCGGCAATTGCTTCTTTCCGTTATTATTTTAATGTGATGCCATTGGCTTGGGCAGCAACGTTGGCAGGTGCTGTTTTACTGGTTGTTTCCAGGCTGTGTATTCAATTTTTGAAAAAGGAAAATTCGAGTTTTACTTTCGAGGAAGACGAATCGAAAACTGCGATTCAAAGAATGCAGGGCGCATTTATTGATGAAAATTTTGGGCAAATGCCTGCGGCGAAATCAGGAAGTTCAGGCACGAATTATTAAGCACGAATTTTTTATAAACCACAAAGGCACATAAGGGAACATAAGGTTTTAATAATAAAAACTTATGTTCCCTTATGTGCCTTTGTGGTTTATAAAAAGTAATGGTGATGTTAAATCACTTTACCAAATCAAGTCTTCCTGCCGCTTTCGCTAAATTCAATTTTGCAATCTGCAAAGAAAAAACCTGCTGCCAATAATTCGTTTCTGCTTCCGAAAGCGCAGTTTGAGCATTCAAAACTTCTGAAAGAGGAACTGCACCTTCGCGATGTTGCAAAATCATTTTTTCTAAAATCTCTTTTGCCAATCCCACATTTTCTTGTTGCATTGAAAGCAAATTCAATCCGACACGATATTTTGAAATCGCTTGCGAAAACTCCAATCTTTTTGCTTCGGTGAGTTGTTTGCGGTCTTCTTCTAATTTCATCCATTCAAAATCAGATTGCGCAGTTTTGTTTTTCAAACGAAAACCATCAAAAATCGGAACATTTACCCGCACACCAACCGCTGCAACACCAAACCAACGTCCACTTCCATCAAAGAAATTGGCATCACCACGCTGACTTTGATATTGTCCCAAAGCATACGCTGAAACTTGTGGATATCTTTCTCCCCACATCGCTTTTGTTTTGATTCTGTTCAATTCCAATGTTTTTTGAACGATGTGCAAATCTGTCAACAATCCCGGGTCAAAAACCATTGCCAACCAAATTGCGCTGTCAGCCGCAGGATTTTCAATATTTAAAACAGGGGAAAAAGGTTCGTTCGCAGGTATGCCGCACAAAAATTTCAAAGTATTTTCCAAACCTTCGATTCCAGCAAGCAGGTTTTGTTTTTGAAATTCAAGATTGGTTTTGGCAACGCGCACCCGTTTTACATCTGTCGAAGTAGCGTAGTCATTTTTTTGTTGGAGCGCGACCATCTTTTCGAGCGCGGACAATTTTTCGAGGTTGGAATGGATGCTGCGCAAAAGTTGGGTCGTGTTCAAAGTTTGGTAAAAAACATTCGCTGCACCGAATTTCACTTCCTCCGAAGATTTGTTTTTCAAAATATCAAACAGTGCGCGGGTCGCATCTTTTGCAGGAATGGAACGGCGGCCACTTTCATTGAAAAGATTTTGGGTCACGGTCAAATTCGCGCCCAATTGCCACGGGCGGCCAAATGGAACGGCCAAAAGTTGTCCTGGTTTATTCAAGTATTCACCGGGAATCAATTGTGTGGGCAGGACGAAATACGCGTCTAAATTGACGCCGACCGAAATTTGCGGGAAGCCTTGGCTGCGGCCTTCGTCAATTTTCCGCTCGACCGATTGGCGGTCAAAACCTGCTTTTTTGATAGCTGCACTGTTCGATTCGGCCAAAAAAAAGACTTCCGACAAACTGACCGGGCGAGCTGCCGGCGTTTGGCTTTCAATTTTTGAAAAAATTAAAATGAAAACGGAAAGGGAAAAAATTCGAAAAATCATGGTGCAAAAGTAAATCCATTGGAAGCGAACTTTTCCATTTTATCGGGAATGTATTTGGACACTCCCGGACACTACTGATGTTGGCTGTGGCAAAATTTACTTCCGCAGCCCCCCTTTCGTAACATTCGCAATAGCAGTTCCATCAAAACGAAAAAGCCCACCGGAGAACCCGAACCAAATCGTCCCTTTGCTATCTTCCAAAATGCTTTGAATACCAACACTCCAAGTCAAGTCCATGCGGTCTGTCCCTTTGTAAAATTTGAAGGATTGCCCATCGTAGCGATAAATGCCAAGGCCAGTTGCACCAATCCAAACGTTCCCTTTTTTATCGGCATAAATTGAGTAAATATCATTTTCACTCAGCCCCTCCAAAGTTGGGTACTGCGTGAAAGTCTTGCCGTCATAACGACTTGCGCCGCCCACCTTAATTTCTTTTGGAAAATCGGAAGTGAGCGCCCCAAACCAAATATTTCCTGCGTTATCTTCGGCTATTTCACTCACATTATTGCTGCATAAACCATCTTTTTGGGTGAAATGCGTGAAAAATTTCCCATCAAATTTACAAGCACCCAAACCGTCCCTGCCAAACCAGATGTTGCCTTTTTTATCTTCCATCAGGCCCCAAACTTTGCCGACCTCCCATTTTTGGGATGGATTTTCTATCACCGGGTTAGGAATGTTAAACGGGGAAAAAGAAACGCCGTTAAAACGAAAAGCACCGTGATTCGTGCCTGCCCAAACATTTCCATTTCTATCCACCAGAATTTTGCACCCCATTCCGTGCAAGCCCTCCGGTTTCGCGAAATTGGTAAATTTTTTTCCATCATATTTGGATGCACCGGCATGGGTGCCAACCCAAATATTTCCAGCATGGTCTTCGGCAATACTCGCAACCGTATTATCGCACAATCCGTCTTTTGTAGAAAAATAGGTCAGCGTTTTCCCATCAAAACACGCCGCACCGTCTGACATCGTTCCAAACCACAGGTTGCCTTTCGAGTCCTCAAATACTTCGACAACATACTCGGAAATTTGGGCGGCAGAATCCAATGGCGCAAGGAATGGTGCCTGGGTCTGCTGCTTATTGGGTTTTTCTTGTCCATTGCATGAAGTGAGGAAAACGAAGAGCAACAGCATAGAATAAAGTTGCTGAGGTACTTTGTACTTTGACATTTCTGAGTGGTTTTAATAGTAGAAATAAAGCAGGTCAAACGCATTAAAATCCATTCCCGAAGGGAATCTATGTTTATAGAAATTGAAATGGACATGCACGAGAAATCCCGAAGGGATTTTATGTAAAAACTCGCGCCTGAAAACATAAAATCCCTTCGGGATTTGAGGAA
>JANNMS010000249.1:0-17712 GCA_031398055.1 Saprospirales bacterium
TTCCTCAAATCCCGAAGGGATTTTATGTTTTCAGGCGCGAGTTTTTACATAAAATCCCTTCGGGATTTCTCGTGCATGTCCATTTCAATTTCTATAAACATAGATTCCCTTCGGGAATGGATTTTAATGCGTTTGACCTGCACAGAAATGCTGTCCCTGATTTTTCCCAAAAAATTAAAATCTTCAATTTTCTGCCTGATTTCTCCACTCAATTTGCTCGCGTCCGAACGGTTTTTGGAATGATTTATCAACAGTTTGATGCCTTTCATTTCAATAAAATCAATCCTCGATTTTGTCGGTAAAATTTTCAAACAGTCGCAGGATTTGAGCGATTGCAAGCCTTTTCCTTTTCTCAATTTTTCCTCAACCACATCAAAATCAATGACTTGCGTTGTGGAATTCGAACAGCAAGTTTTTTCAATGGCTTTGATTTCTTGAAGTAGGAAAAACCCCAAGGCCATGCCTTTGTCCATAAAATCTTTCAAGAAATTCTTCATTCCCAGACCAGTTTTTGGAACGGTTCGGAGAGTTTTTGGAAGAGCCGGTTGAGGTCTTCGGTCACGTCTTCAATGACTGCCATCCGTGTTTTTTCGTTTTCGGAAGCGAGGTAAAAATGGGTGTTTTCGGCGATGCCTTCCTTTTGACTGAAAACCCGGAGTGCTTGGATAAAATATGGGCTGTGCGAAGTGACCAAAACCGGGATTTCATTTTTTACCAATTCGACAAGCAAACGGGCATACTCGATTTGCCATTTTGGGTGGAGGTGGGTTTCTGGCTCGTCAACAATCAACAAACTGCGGCGGTTGACAAAACCACCCTGAATTAAAAGTTGGAGAAGGCCAAAAGATTTTATCCCCGAAGCCATGTTTACAGGTAGAATGGATGATTTTTTGCCGTGCCCGTTGTGCCGTTTGTTGAAAACAAAATTGCGGATGTGCTGCACAAATTCAAACTCGCCACCAATCAACGTGCCGATATCTTTCAAAAGTGATTGGATGTTTTTGTCCTCCGATTTGATGTAATACTGGGCATTTTCAATTTTGGTCATCAAATCTTTGAAATGCAGCGAAACTTTTGGCTTTTCCAATGCACCCAATCGTTCAGATTTCTTCTCACTGAGTAGTTCCAAAAGTGTCCCAGCGTTTCGGATTGCTTCATAAAGCTGAAAAATAATTGGGGTTTCGATAAAGGTGGCATCCTCGAAAAAGATATCGCTTTTCAAATCAAAATCATCAATTTTATCGGCTTTGATTTTGATTTCAAAAACTGAATTTTCACCCTCCGAAAGTGAAAGTTCAGAAACAGTTTTAGGCTGATGTTTTGGGGACAATTCGTGGTAAAACTCTGAATAAAATGCCTTTCTGAGTGCACGTTTGATGACAGTGCCTTTGTCTTCTTCGGTGAACACAATTTCAAAAATCTCAACAACTTTATCTTGTATTTTCTCCCTGATTTGGGCATTCAACCTGTCGGGTTCACTCTGATTAATGATGTCAATTTTGGATTGAATCATTTTTTGAAATGCCTCCATGTTGCTTTCGTTGGGAGATTCTAACACATTTGTTCGTATTAATTCGTCCATAAAATGAAAAGGGGAAAATGCTTGCAAAACCGAACTGTCATTGAAATTTCTTCTAACTTTAAAATACAAATCCTGAACAACACTCCCCAATTTGGTGAATTTATCCTCATTCAAATCCTGTTCATACCTCGAAATCGCCTTCACAATCGCAAACATCAGCTTCCCCGCCGATGACCGACAAGCCATCCAATCGCACCGCAGCACTTTCAATTAAACCAGTATTTTTTATTTTAAAAAGCATGATTTTTCTCCATTTTTAAGAATTGAACAACGGCAAAAGTAATAATGAAAATAGGTTTTCGGATGCACTCCGAAAACCTGTTTTTGTTTGAAAAATGAAGAACGCCACAAAAATATATCATTTCCGGTTCGCATCCTGCTGTGCAAAAGCCTTTTTCATCACATCCGTCGTGCGCGCGAGTTTGTTGTGGCGGATGTTTTTTTCCTCTTCCTCTACTTTCGAAAACAAGCCTTTCAAAGCCTCTTTCGTGATGTAATCGTCGAGGTCGGCATTGACTTTGTTTGAAATGAGGGGGATTTTGTTGTAGGCATCGGCGGCTTTTTTCCAGAGGTCGCGGGCCCCGAATTTGTCGAGCGAACTGACGATTTTTGGGTTAAAAGCCGAGTAAAGTTGTGAATTCGTGGTGCGGTTGAGGTAATCCGTGGCCGAATTATCGGCACCCATCAAAATCTTTTGGGCATCCGAAAACGTCATTCCTTTGATGGCAGAGATGAAAATCGGGGTCGCTTCTTTTGATGCATCTTCTGCGCCACGATTGATTTTTTCCAAAAGGTTTTCTTCTAAATTGCCAAAACCGGGGATGTTTTTCAATTTCGCGGTGACTTTTTGTGCCTCGGCTGGCAACAGGATTTTGTAGGCAGACTTGTAAAAACCGTCTTTTGACGAAAGTTTTTCCACGCCTTTTGTGATTCCCTGGCCGAGCGCATCTTTCAGTGCTTGGCCAATTTCCTGGACGGTCAATTTGACAAGTTGCTCGGCGGCGGCTTTTTTGAGTTCGGCACACGAGGCGAAAGTGAAGGCAATCGCAGCGAAAACTGCGAAAAACGTGCTCTTTTTCATTTTTTGAAAATTTTTAGAATGGTGGATTTTGTAAAAAAATAGGCTGCGGGGCGGGACAAATGTGCCACACCGGGAAGTTTTTTTGGGGATTTTTGCAAAACATTAATGATGTAGTGATTTTTCTAAATTTTTTCAAAATCCAAAACCACCGAACCGCCGTCCAATTTCAGTCGCAAAAGATACCTGCCCGCTGCCAAATTTTGAACATCCAATTGAAAACTGTCCCCGCCGCCCGGTTCATTTTTGGAAATCAAAACCCGCCCCAGCGCATCCAAAATTTCGAGGTGCAGGTTTTTGAAATCAAGTTTTTTTGAAATTTTTACCTGCAAATTTCCAGCCGTCGGATTGGGCAAAATTTGAAAATCATTTTTCGAAAAATGCACCTCCGACGTGCCGATAAGTTGCTGGACTTCGACTTCCAAAATGCAAGTGGACGAGTTGCCAGAACCATCGGTCACGGTCAAAGTCACCGTGTTTTTGCCCAAATCGGCTGCCGAAAATTGGTTCGGGCTGACCGAAATCGAGGCGATTTGGCAGTTGTCCGAACTTCCAGCGTCCACCAAATTTGGTGTCAAAATGAAAAACCCAGTGTCGTCCAAAACGACTTTTAGCGAGTCATGGCAGGCGGCGAGCGGTTTTTGGTTGTCCACAACTTCGACCAAAGTTTGGCATTGGTTGGTGCCGCCGAGCGTCGAAGTGGCGGTCAAAATGACTGGTTGTTGCCCGATTTGCGTGCAATCGAACGCATTTTTATTGATTTCAAAAGTTGCGTCCGCTTGCCAGCAGGGCAAGGTTGGGTCAATTATCAAAATTTGAGAAATGTCAAATTGGGCGGTGCCGTCCAAGCCGAGTTGCAAAACGAGTTGCGGCAGGCAGGCAACGGCAGGGATTTCGTCCGTTTTTCCGTCGCAATTGTCGTCCACGCCGTTGCAAATTTCTGGGGCGTTTGGAAAAATCTGGGCATTCGAGTCGTCGCAGTCGCTCGACTTGGACACGAAACCCGTTGGCTGCCCGACCGAAAATTTGACCTCCGCCGTGCCAAAACCGTCGCCGTCGGCATCTTTGAACCACGCCAACGCATCGGCTTCGGGCAGCAAACGGGCGATGAAAAATTTGGCCCCCGCGCCAACTTTCCGCGTCCCACAAACCAAAATCCGGCGGTCGGGCAAAGTCAAAACCTGCTGCGTTAAATACGAATTGTCAGGAAAAAAGACCGCCCCGCCGTCGTTGAAACTCGAATCCACCAAACCATCGGTTTTCAGCCGGAGCAAGGCCGGGGGCAAAAAATTGCCCAATTGAACGGCCGCCACAGTGGTCTGGTCAGCGGAAACTTTTGAAAAAGTGAGCGAAGAGAAAACCACGAGGTTTGGAAAAAAATCCCCAAAAATCAGGTGCCCGACTGCGTGAAAAGTGCTGTCGGGCAAGCCTTTCGCGGTCAACCGCCCGACGTACATTTTTTGTTGGGCGGTGCCGATGTACAAAATTTTGCCGTCGGGCAAAACCTGAAAATCAGTGGCGAGGTCGTAGTCGCCCGATATGTCGTGGCGCAGCAAACCGTATTCGCCGAACGAGCCGCCAGCCCAGCCGCCCGCGTCAAATTTTCCAAAAAACGTATCGTAATCGCTGCCCGGTTTGTCATGGTTAATCACCCGCCCGCACACTAAAACACGGTTGTCGCTGGTCACTTCCAACTGGTGCAACAATTCTTCTTCGGGGTCTGTCCAAGTCCAATTGATTTCGCTGCCGCCGGGCAAGGTGCCGTTGGCATTGATTGCCCGAAAACCGACATCGTCGCCGTTGTAGCCGAGCAGAATTTTACCGTTTGGCAGGCGAAGGATGGCCGAACATGGGACATCGTTTTCAAGATGAAGTGCACCGTTTGTGCCAAAATTGGGGTCGGGATGACCCGCGCCATCGAACTGCAGAACATGATTTGCCCACTTCATCGGCGGAAAGTAGGTCGCGAAGGCAGTCAGGATTTTTCCATCGGGCAGCAGGTTCAGTTGCTGGATGCCGCCATGCCCAAACTGAAAAACCGAGTCGAGCAAAACGACCGGGCCACCGGAGCCAAAACTGGTGTCCACGTCGCCATCCGGCAAAAAACGGGCAATTTGAATCCTGCGATTTTCTTGTGGGATGACGTGCGAGGCTTGGTTGTACCGCACCAGAATTTTACCGTCGGGTTGCAAAATCATTTCAGTCCAACCTCCGACATTCGGGTAGCCAAAATCGGTTTCGATAAAACCGCCAGTGCCAAAACTGGGGTCAAAAAACGCGGCCTGCGAGCGGGCAGAAAATTGAAAAACAAGGTTCAGGAAGATTGTAAAAATGACTTTTTGCATGGGATTTCGATTTTTGGAAGTTGAAAAATGCAGTTGAAAAAATGGTTTTTGAAAAACTCAAATGTCCCGCCAGTTTTCCCTTTTTCCAAAATCAAAAAATAGAGGTTGTAGTCATTTTTTAGAGCATGTTTGGGTTTAAGTTATTGAAAATCAAGGGGATAAATCACACTTCTAATTTTTGCCCAAAAACAAAATAATGGTGCAACGCCACCGCCCACACATCCAAATCCGCCAAACCAATCGTCTTTTCCACTTTTTCACGGCTCAGTCCACTGATTTTTTCCAATTTTTCCCACGTTTCTGGCGTGTCGGGCAAGTTTGGTTTTTCCATTTCCGGCCAATTCAAAAACGTGGCTTTCGCAAATTCATGAAATGCAGGATTGTAATTTTCCAACGGTTGGACGAACGACGACATGATTTGTTCGGCTGAAAAAATTAGGCAGCCGTCCGGTTCAAAAAGTTCGGAATCGTGTGGAAACGGATAATCCGGCGACATAAAAGGCCTCGGATAAACGACCACTTTTTCAAATTTTTTCAACAAAAAATCATTGTCCGGGCGATGAAAAGTCACCGCAGCGGCGGCGGCGGCGATGGGCAATTGCACGTCCGGCGGCATTTCGTCGTCTGGAAAATCCTTGGCAATCCATTCCGTGCCTTCGACAACAAGGAAAACCCGCGCTCGGAATTTCCGCTTTCCCACGTCGTCCAGTTTTTGGTAAAATGGAAAGTATTTTTGGAGAGCCGCTGCAATGTTCGGCTGCAAATCGGGCGGGTTTCGTTGCCACCACCACCAATTGAGTTGCGGCGCGGAAAAAAATAGGACGACCAGCAAAACGAGGCAGGGAACCAGCCATTTGGCATAGCCCGGATTGACTTCCCAAGCCAAATAAAGGAACAACATGGCCAAAAAAGCGATGGGCAACGTAAGTCTTTGAGCAAAAGTCATTTATCTAACTGATTGATTTAGAGGCAAAAGTGCATCGTGGGGCGAGTTATTTTTCAAAATTTTGAAATTTTTTGAAAAACAAGTTCTCAATGTGGAAGCAAGGCGTTTACATTTGCCCCGCTTTAAAACGCGGAGGGCGGCTTAGCTCAGTTGGTAGAGCATCGGACTGAAAATCCGTGTGTCCCCGGTTCGAGTCCGGGAGCTGCCACAAAAAACACAAAAAAAGCCTCGCAAGTGCAACAACACTTCGAGGCTTTTTTGTTTTTGGTCAATAAATGCTGACGCGATATTTGATGATATTTAGATATTGGGATATTGCCATGCAACTTTTTGATTTCCAACGGATTATCCAAATATCCCAATATCAATCAATATCGCGAAAGTCATGTCAGAAGATATTTTAATTCGCATTTTGCTGCTGCCGTTTGCTTTGTTGTACGGCATCGGAGTTGGCATTCGAAGTTTATTTTACCGGGCGGGCATCCTTCGCAGCGTCCGTTTTGACTTGCCGGTGATTTCGGTGGGCAATTTGTCGGTCGGTGGCGCGGGCAAATCGCCGCACATCGAATATCTGATCCGGTGGCTCGACCAATATTTGCAGGTCGCGGTTTTGAGCCGTGGCTACGGCCGAAAAACAGCAGGTTTCCGCCCAGTGACCATCATCGACACCGCCGAGCAATCGGGCGACGAGCCGCTGCAATTCAAACGAAAATTTCCGGGCGTCCCCATTTCCGTCGGCGAAAGTCGCGCGCTCGGCGTCCCGGAATTGGTCAAACGCAACCCCGACACGCAGGTCGTTTTGCTCGACGATGCCTTTCAACATTTGGCAATCACGCCGGGGCTGAATATTTTGCTCACCGAATTTTCCCATCCGTTTACCCGCGATTGGTTGATTCCGTCGGGGCGGCTGCGGGAGTGGCGGACGAGTTACCGCCGCGCCGATTTAATTGTCGTGACGAAATGCCCCGCCGATTTGACGGCGCAGCAAAAACTCGAAATGACCACCGAAATCGACCAGTACCCATGGCAAAAAGTATTTTTTTCAAAATATCGCTACGGCAAAACTTATGATTTGCTACGCCCGGACGTGCTGCGACCGCTGGATTTGGACACCGATGTTTTGCTGATTTCGGCCATCGCCAACACGGATTATTTGTTGGAATTTTTGAAAAACGAAGTCCGATCGGTGCAAACCCTTGAATTTGAGGATCACCATTTTTTCTCAGAAAACGATTTGGAAGATTTGAAACGCCGTTTTGAAGCCATGCCGCCGCGAAACAAAATCATTTTAACCACCGAAAAAGACGCGACGCGGCTGGAATTGCACCGTGAATTGTTTTGGAAAAATGATTTGCCGGTGTTCGTTTTGCCCATCGAAGTGGAGTTTTTGGGCGAGGACGAGGCGAAATTTCGGGAGGCGGTGAAAGGTTTTTTGCTGGATTTTAAATCTTGAAATTCAGGTAAAATACTCTACCCCAAAAATGTGCGTTTCATGAAAGTTGACATTTATAGATAGAATTTTAACAAAAATGTCAACCTACCCACCACGAATCCGTTCAACTGAAACGTTCAAAAATTCGACTATTTTCAATGAAAAATCATCCGAATCTTCATTCCTTCACACCAAAAACTGATAAATTCATGGCGAATCCGAATGCGACCCACAAAATTCTGCTGGTCGAAGATGACCAAAATTTCGGCGACGTGCTGCGTTCCTATTTGGATATGCACGATTACGATGTGACCCTCGCCACCGATGGCATTTTGGGGTTGGAAGCCTTCCGAAAAAATACGTTCGACCTCTGCATTTTTGACGTGATGATGCCGCGAAAAGACGGTTTTACACTCGCAAAAGATGTCCGCGAACGCGACCAACAGGTGCCCATCATTTTTTTGACCGCAAAAACGATGAAAGACGATGTGTTGCAAGGTTTCAAACTTGGCGCTGACGACTACATTTCAAAGCCGTTCAATTCCGAAGAATTGCTCCTGCGGATTCAGGCCGTTTTGAAACGCACGACCAAACAACCCGACCCGCGCGACGAACAACGCGAGTTCGTTTTTGGAAAATACCATTTCAATTATCCGGTGCGGATTTTGACTTTCACAGAAGGCCAGCCGGTCGAGGAAAACCAATGGAAATTAAGCCCAAAAGAGGCCGAACTTTTGAAAATGTTCATTCTGCACCTCAACGATGTGCTGCCGCGCTCCGAGGCTTTGACCAAAATTTGGCACGAGGACAACTATTTTACCGCCCGTTCGATGGACGTTTTCGTAACCAAACTGCGGAAATACATTGCCAAAGATGAAAATTTGGAGATTGTGAATATTCATGGAAATGGGTTTCAACTTTTGGAAAAGAAGATCTCTTAAATTTGGAGACCCTGCCAAATTTTAATTTTTAAAATAAAAAAGCCGTTGTTTGTCAAAGACTTACAACGGCTTTTTTATTTTTCTAAAAACTAAAGTGGACGGCTGAAAATCATGGAATAAAAAACAAAACCGACACCGCAAAAAGCGATGCCGGTCTGAATTCCTTGCATTTTGGAAGTCGTGTTAGTGTTTCCAGCGTGAAAGGAAGATACATGTGCAATTATTAAAAATCAAAAATTATGCCGAATTGGGTAATTGGTTATTGGAAAATTGGCACCCGCTCAAATAACCAGTTTCCCAATTCTCCAATAACCAATTACCTAATTTTCAAATAACCAATTACCCAATCACCAACCGATATCCCTCGCCATGAATATTCAAAAATTCGATGCGCGGGTCATTTTTCAGATACCCGCGAAGTTTGGAAACATACACATTCAGGCTGCGCGAATGAAACATTTCATCGTCGCCCCAAACCCGCCGCAGCGCGGTTTCGCGTTCGACAATGCCGTTTTCGGATTGGCAAAAGAGTTCCAACAATTTGGTTTCGATGCCGCTGAGTTTTTCGGCAATTTCATTTTCAAATAACAAAGTCCTCGAAATCGGGTCAAATTGGTACTTCCCGATTTCGTGCCGAACCACCGTTTTTTCAACCTTTTCAGATGTTTTTGCCCGCCGCAACACAATTTCAACGCGCAAAAACACCTCCTCCATGCTGAACGGTTTCGTAACATAATCATCGGCGCCGAGCATCAAACCTCGGATTCTGTCCTCTTTTTGGTTCTGGCCGGACAAAAAAATGAACGGAATCAGCGGGTTGATTTGCCGGATTTCCGCGGCCAACGTGAAGCCATCTTTTATCGGCATTTTCACATCCAAAATGCACAAATCAAAAATTTGGGATTGAAAAGCGGCCAAACCCGCATCGCCACTTTGCGCCAGCGAAACCCGCAGGCCGCGACTTTCGAGATATTCGGCCAGCATCGGAGCCAGCACGCGGTCGTCGTCAACTATTAAAATGTGCTTCATTTTTCAAAAATTTGGTTTTGGCGAAGGTAAAAACTCTGTGCCTTCCAAAGTCCAAAGTCCAAAGTCCAAAATCTTTTTACACTTTTTTACACTTTTTGAAATTTCATTGAAAAATGGCGCGGCAGCGGCGGCCACAATTTTGTGGCATCAATCACACAAATTTTTTTTCACACAAATTCATTCAACCAATTAAATTTCAAATGAAAAATTTCTTGTTTTTCCTTGCCTGCTCCCTCTTTTTTTTCGGAAAAATCAACGCCCAATCTGCACCCGCCGTCAGCCAAGAAGCCAAAGATTTGGTCGCCAACGTCCGCGAAAGTGCTTCGGAAGTGGACAGCGCGATTTCAAAGATTTCGGCACTTCGCGACAAAGCGGAGCGCGAAAACAACCGAAAATTTCACCGCTTTTTTGGCGACGGAGCCGCGCTCGCCACCGATTTGAAAAGTTTTGGTGAGCGCGTTTTGCGGGCAGGTGAAAATATGCCGGCCGCAAAATTGAACGGTTTCAAAGCCGAATCTGCCCGTTTTGACAAAAAATTGGAGACTTGGTTGGCCAATCAACCGCCGTCGGCAACCGGTATTTCTTTCAACGAATGTTGCAAAAATTGCCACGATATTTTTCCAAAATGGTGGCAAGTCGTGCGCCGGACGTTGTGCAAAGTCCTGTGTTTGTTCCCCTAAATTTTATTTTTCACTCCACCAAATGATGATTTTAAAATGAAAAATCTGTTGTTTTTTCTGTTTTTGTCGCTGTTTGCGTTCGGCCAAATTCAAGCCCAAACCAACTCCGATGCCCAAAATTTGGTCGCCGATGCCCGCGAAAGTTTTTCAGAAGTGGACAGTCTCGTGGCCAAAACACTTCGCCTCCGCGATGTTTCCCAAAAAAACCGGAACCAAAACGAGGTAGTTTTTTTCAACAAATTGGTAAAACTCCTCCGCGAAATGCGCGGCTTCGGCACCCGGATTGTCGAGGCGGGCGACTCGATATTGGCTGCCGATGTCCGAAAATTCAGGGCCGAAATCGCTGGTTTTGAAAAACGAGCGGACGTTTTGTTGGCCAATCCACCTCAAAATTCGGCATCGAGTTATTACAAACAATGCTTCGGCAAGTGCGACGAAGTTTTCAAAAACAAACCAATCCGTCGCATCGCCTGCAAAATCTGCTGTGTTTTTTGCGACCCGTGATGAAAGTTTTTGCCTCAATTTTAATTTCAAATTGGTGGTTTCAAAGGTGCGTAGCACTTAAATATTTGTAGAAAACGGCTGAAAATATTTCCAAAATTTGAATTCAAATTGGTGGTTTCAAAAGGTGCGTAGCACCAAAATATTTGTAGAAAACGGATGAAAATATTTCCAAAAGGTGCGTAGCACCGGATATGCGAACCCAAATATTGCGGTGCTACGCACCTCTGATGACTGAAAACCTATATTTTCTACAAAGATTTAGGTGCTACGCACCTTTTTGAACCGTCAATTTAAAATTATTATTGAGCAAGTTTTTCTGGAAAAAACCAATTGAAAACCCATTCCCCGAAAAATTAGAGGATGCCTCTGAAAATCAAAAAACTTTGGTTTTCTTGGGGCATCCTTTTTTTGAACTCGTTAAAACATGAAAAATCATCGATTTTCAGCCATTTTGATTTTGGTTTTTTGGCCTGCGTTCCTTTTTTGCCAAAAAAATCCAGTCGCTGACTCGCTCGAACGGGTGCTGCTTTTGCCGCAACCCGACTCGGCGCAGGTCCTGGTTTTGACCAAATTGGCCGCGATTTACAGCCGTTTCGACATGCGACGGGCGGAGGAAAAATTGGAAAAAGCCACCCGGCTCACCGAGTTTTATTCAAATCGTTGGGCAGATAGTTTGTCGTTTTTCAGGCACCGGGCGGCGGCGGTTTACACCCACGGAAATTTGCTTTATCGACAAGGAAAATATGCCGAAAGCCAGCCGTTTTATTTTGAGGCTTTAAAATTTTTCGAAAAAACGGGCGACGAACTCGGCATCGGAAAAGCGTCAAATTCGATTGGAACGGCATTTTACTATTTTTCGGATTTCGAAAAAGCACTGGAATATGACCGCCGTGCCGAGAAAATTTTTGAAAAAATAGGCTTTTTGAACGGCTTGCTCACTGCCCAATCCAACATTGCTTCGGCATTGGAAGGGCAGGGAAAAACGTGGGAAGCCAACCAAAAACAACTCGAAATTGCCGAACACGCCGAAAAAAACGGGCTGTGGGACGTGGCCGGAGGCAATTACCTCAACATTTTGGGCAATTATGTTGAAAATGTGGACAGCCTCGAAAAGTCGCTTTTTTATGCCCAAAAAGCCGAAAAAATGCTCGAAAAAACGAATGACATGCTGAACAAAGGATTACTTTTTGGAAGGTTTGCCATCATTTATTATTTAAAAAAGGACTTTGAAAAATCGGAAAAGTATGGACAAGAGGCATTGGAAATTGGATTTGAAATTAAAAATAAATTGGTAATTTCAATGGCCTACAATAATTTGGCCGTGTTATTTTTGGAAAAGGCAAAACAAAGTAAATCGCCTGTTGAAAAAGACAGTTTCTTTTTAAAAGCATTTGATTTCAATCAAAAAGAACGTGTTTTCAACGATTCCATTTTCAATTCAGAAAAAAGCCAACAACTCGCCGAGGCTCAAGTCAATTACGAAACCGAAAAAAAAGAACGCGAAATCAGCCAACTCACCGCCGCCGCGAAAAACCGCGAAATTGAAAATTTGCAAAATGAAGTCGAACTCCGGCAGCAAAAAATCAACGCCGAACGCGCCCGCGAGCAAGCCTTGATTTTGGAAAAAAGCAACGAAAACATCGCCCTCGAACTCGAAGTGAATGCCGGACGACTCCGCGAACAACAAGTTTTTTCCGCGCAAAAACAAAAAGATATTGAACTTTTACAACTCAAAAATGCCCAGCAGCAAGCCGAGGCCGACCGTGAAAAACAGTTGCGTTTCGGGTTGATTTTGGGGATTTTGGGATTGGCAGTTTTCAGTTTTTTGATGTGGTGGCTGTTCCGGCAACGGGTTTTGGCGAACCGAAAAATCCAAAACCAGCAGGCCGAAATTCAAATCCAAAACCAAAAACTCGCCGAAGCGAACCGCTACAAAAGCATTTTTTTGTCAAATATGTCCCACGAAATTCGCACGCCGTTGAACACCATCATCGGAATGTCGGGTTTGCTGGCCGAAACGCGGCTCGAACCGAAGCAAAAAGAGTTTGCAGAAATCGTCAAAAATGCCTCGGAAAACCTGCTTTCAATCATCAACGAAATCCTCGATTTTTCAAAAATCGAGGCTGGGAAAATCGAAATCCATCCCCAAAATTTTGATTTGCACGAGTTGCTGGCGCGGCAATTCAATTTGATAAAATTAAATGCCGAGCAAAAACGGCTTGTTTTGCGCCTCGACCTGGCGCCCGATTTGCCCAAAAACGTGCTGGCCGACCCGGCGCGTTTGAACCAAATTTTGCTCAATTTGCTCGGAAATGCCGTAAAATTTACGGAAAAGGGCAGCATTTTGCTCCATGCCCACGTCCGCGAAACTTTGGCCGACGGTCGGAAAATGCTCCAATTTTCAGTTTCGGACACGGGTATCGGCATCGCGCCGGGCGAGTTGCCGCAGATTTTTGAAGCATTCAAACAGGTCGGGGAAACGACGCATCTTCGGCACGGCGGCACGGGTCTCGGTCTGGCGATTGCCAAAAATTTGGTGGAAATTCAGGGCGGAGAAATTTGGGTGGAGTCCAAAACTAGCGTCGGCACCAATTTTTCGTTCACTTTGCCCGTCGAAATTGCAGAGTCGCTCGCCCCGCAATTTTCTAAACCTCCTCAACTTTCTAAACCTTCTAAACTAAAAATCCTGTTGGTCGAAGACAATCATTTCAACCAACTTTTGGCCGTCGAATTGATCCAAAAATTGGTCATCGAACCCAAAATCACGATTGCAGAAAATGGGCTCGAAGCCCAAAAACAAGCTGCTGCCGCACAATTTGACCTTATTTTTATGGATGTAAAAATGCCAATCATGGATGGTTTTGCCGCAACTGCAGCCCTGCGAAAATCTGAAATTTTGACCCCGATCATTGCTTTGACCGCCAACGCGACCGCCGAAGAAAAGGAAAATTGCCTTGCCGCCGGGATGGACGATTACATTTCGAAACCCATTTCGATTCAAATTTTGGAAGAAAAAATACGACGCTGGACTACAAACCCAATTTCCCAATAACCAATTTCCCAATCACCAATTTCCCAATCACCAACCACGATGCTCGACCAAACTTCACTCGCCGCATATTTTGGAAATGACTCGGCCATGCTCCGAAAATTCATCGGATTGTTCGTGGCCGAGGCACCCGTTTTGGTCAATCAAATTGACGAGGCGATTTTGGAATCCGATTGGCCGGCGGTCGAACAGCACGCCCACACTTTGAAAAGTCAGTTGCGGTATTTTGGATTTTCGGAGCAAGTTTCAAAATTGCAGGAAATCGAAAACGTGGCCGAGCGGCGGACGGATTTGGAAAAACTGCCCAAAATTTGGGCGGAACTGAACCCGGAATTGGGCTGGGCGTACAAAATCATCGCCGATCTGAAAGTTTGAAAATTCAGAACGTGTCCAGATTTGACCCAGATTTGACAACTTTTGAAAACCAGTCCATTCTTCTTGGCTACTTTTGCACCACAAAAAAATCGTAAAAAATGCTCCAAGCTTCGGCACAGGAAAAAGAAAAACAACTCAATCTCTGGGCATATATTTTTTCGGCGGTTGTCCTGGTTTTGGTCGGATGGCTGCACGTCAGCCCGAAATTTGACTTCGGCGTGGATTTCAGTTTTTTGCCGCCCCTCCATTCCGGTTTGAATGTAATCACGGCGATTTTGCTACTCGCAGCCCTGTATTTCATCAAAAACAAGAACGTGAAAATGCACCGCAACATGATTTACGCGGCTATGACGACTTCGGCGATGTTCCTGATTTCCTATTCTTTGTATCATGCTACGACCGAAGTGACCAAGTTTGGCGGCACGGGGAGCATTCGCATGGTGTATTTTTTCATCCTGATCACGCATGTTATTTTGGCCGCTGCGATATTGCCGTTCGTACTTTTGACTTTTACTCGTGCCTTCACCGGACAATTTGAAAGGCATAAAAAAATGGCGCGATGGGTGTTCCCCCTCTGGCTTTACGTCGCAATCACCGGCCCGATTTGTTATTTGATGTTGAAACCATATTATTGAAAATTTTTTAAAAAATTTAAAATGAAAAATATTGGAAAAATAATTTTCTTGACGGCAGTTTTTATAATTGCCTTTTCCATGTTCAACGAAATCACTGCGCAATGCCCGATGTGCCGGATGAGTGCAGAATCCAACCTGAAAAGTGGTGGCACGATGGGTCGCGGCTTGAACACCGGCATCCTTTACATGCTGGCGTTGCCCTATCTTTTGGTTGCCACGATGGGTTATTGGTGGTGGCGAAATCGCCGAAAACAGGAAGAAAACCCTGCTGAAACTTTTCTCCCCAACCCAGAAACAGAATAATTGGAATAATTTTTTGAAGAAAAAAAGACAGCCCGACGAGCCAACATCGTCGGGCTGTCTCTATTTTTGGCCTATCTTTTTTCACATTTTAAACTCTAAATTCTAAAATGAGAACACTCTTTTTATTTCTGATTTCGGCAGTAATTTACATCCTGCCAACCACTGGCGGAAACGCCGCCACCGCCATTTCATCCCAAGAAATGCAACAGTATTTAACCGAAAAAATGGCCACCGACCAAAATGTGGCCGCCGAAAAGGAAATTTCACTTTCCAAAAAAATGGCTAAAAAAGTAGCCAAACTTCAACGGAAACTTGAAAAATTCCAAAAGCGGATCGCCAAAATGACTTCCATCGATATTGATTTGCAAGATCCGGTGGACAAATGGATGTGGTATTGGATTTTGGGTTGGGCACTTGGCTTGGCTTTGAGCATTGTTTTCGCCATCACTTCCGTCACCCCGATTTTGTGGCTTTCGAGTTTGGCTTGGTTGGCCGGGACGATTTTTCTGATTGTCTGGTTGGTCAAAAAATTTGGCGGTGCCTAAATTTTCAAACGATGAACGATGAAGGATGAACTGTAAAATCGTTAATAATTCATGGTTCATCGTTCATCGTTTATCGTTCATAGTTATGTTAAAAATTGCTGTTTTTCCCGGTTCGTTCGACCCAATCACTTCCGGCCATGTCGATTTGGTCGTGCGTGCGTTGCCACTTTTTGATAAAATAATCGTTGCTGTCGGCATCAATTCTTCGAAAAAATACCTTTTTCCGCTCGACCAAAGATTGGAGTGGATTCGGCAGGTTTTCAAAAAACACCCAAAAATCGAGGTGGACAGTTTTGAAAACCTGACTGCCCATTATTGCAAAAAAATTGGCGCAAACTATTTGCTGCGCGGCCTGCGGAACGCCTCCGATTTCGACTACGAAAAAACGATTTCCCAAATCAATCACATCGTGGGCGACGGCATCGAGACCGTTTTTTTGATTTCCCAACCCGCATTTTCGCACGTCAGCAGCACCATCGTTCGCGAAATCATTGTGGGCGGCGGCGACCCCAAACCTTTTCTTCCAAAAGAAATCAAAATAATGATGAATGATAAATGAAGAATGATGAATGCCCACACATTCATTTTTCGTCTTTTTTGATTCATCATTCATCATTTATCATTCATCATTTCAGAAAAAAATGGACGCAATTTTCACAGTTCCACCACCGACCAACGAACCCGTTTTGAATTATGCCCCCGGTTCGCCGGAGAAAAAAGCATTGAAATCGGCACTCGCCGAGATGAAAAAACAACAACCCGAAGTCCCGATGTTCATCGGTGGCAAAAAAGTTTTTACAAAAAATAGAAAACCAATCCACCCGCCGCACGAAACTGCCCACGTTTTGGGGCATTTTACAAAAGGCGAGGCCGAGCAAGTCCGGGAGGCGATCGCTGCGGCGATGGCCGCAAAACCGGCTTGGGAAGCGATGCCTTGGCAAGAACGCGCCGCCATTTTTTTGCGGGCAGCCGACCTTTTGTCGGGGCCGTTTCGGGCAAAAATGAACGCTGCGACCATGCTTTGCCAGTCGAAAAATGCTTATCAAGCCGAGATTGATGCGGTCTGCGAACTTGCCGATTTTTGGCGTTGGAACGTGCATTTCATGCAAGAAATCTACAAAACGCAGCCCATTTCATCCAAAAACACCTGGAATCGGTTGGATTGGCGGCCGCTCGAAGGTTTTGTTTTTGCCTTGACGCCGTTCAATTTTACATCCATCGCAGGCAATTTGCCGACCGCCCCGGCGATGCTCGGAAACGTCGCGGTCTGGAAACCAGCCGAGTCGCAGATTTTTTCAGCGGCCATCATTATGGAAATTTTGGAAGCCGCCGGACTGCCCGACGGCGTGGTCAATTTGGTGTACGCCGACGGCTCGGTGATGGGTGACGTGATTTTTTCCCATCCCGATTTTGCGGGTTTGCATTTCACGGGAAGCACCGGCGTTTTTCAAAAATTGTGGAAAACGATTTCCGAAAATTTGCCAAAATACAAAAGTTATCCGCGCATCGTCGGCGAGACGGGCGGCAAAGATTTCATCGTCGCGCACCCCTCGGCTGATCCAAAAACGGTGGCCGTGGCGCTCGGTCGCGGGGCGTTTGAATTTCAGGGTCAAAAATGTTCGGCAGCGTCGCGGGCGTACATTCCGAAGTCAATTTGGAAAGAGGTCAAGGCGTTTTTGCAGGCCGATTTGAAGGCCATGAAAATGGGCAGCCCGGAGGATTTTACCAATTTTATCAATGCCGTGATTGACTAAAAAGCATTTGACAAAATCACCGGTTTTATCGCCCGCGCAAAAAACGACGAGGGCGTGAAAGTCATCGCCGGAGGAAATTTTGACAAATCGAAAGGCTATTTTATCGAGCCGACCGTACTCGAAGTCGCTGACCCTCAATATGTTACGATGTGCGAAGAACTTTTCGGCCCCGTTTTGACCATCCATGTTTTTGACGACAAAAAATGGGCGCAGACTCTAGAATTGGTCAATACGACCTCGCCGTATGCCTTGACCGGAGCCGTTTTTTCAAATGACCGGGCGGCTCTTGATTTTGCGACGAACAAACTTCGGTACGCCGCCGGCAATTTTTATTTGAACGACAAACCGACCGGCGCGGTCGTTGGCCAACAACCTTTTGGCGGGGCTCGGGCGTCGGGCACGAACGACAAAGCAGGTTCTATTTTGAATATGTACCGCTGGGTTTCGCCGCGGACAATCAAGGAAAATTTTGTGCCGCCGACGGATTTTCGGTATCCGTTTTTGGGGGAAGAGT